>NZ_JBIUBL010000008.1:0-328620 GCF_044548015.1 Streptomyces sp. NPDC052236
TGCCGGCCCTCGGGTCGGGGGGGGGGCGGTGGTGGCTGCGGCCCCCCCCGCCCCCCCCCCCCCCCCCCGCCCGCCCCCCCCCCCCCCGGGCGGGGGGGGGGGGGGGGCGGGTGGGGGCCCCCCCCCCCCCCCCCCCACACCGGTGGGGCCATTCGGCGGTAGCACCTGCGACGTGCGACGATGTGCGGCATGTCGCAGCAGCCCCCCATTCGGAGCACCGGGTCTCCACCCCCTCGTCCCGATGCGTCCATGTCGCTGCTGACGAACGTGATGGAGCACAGCCTCGACCAGGGTTACGCGGAGGCTGCGGCCCGCAGGCAGGCCGAGGGCGGGGCACGTCCCCGTACCGTGCGCGCGAAGCTCGGCCTCGCCGCCGGGCTGGTGCTGGCGGCCCTGGTGGTCACCGTGGGAGCCGCGGAGGCCCGGATATCGGCGCCGGTCCTGGCGAAGGAGCGCGAGAAGCTCATCGACCGCATCGATGCGGAGACCACGGCGGCCGACAGCCTTGAGCGCAGTGTCGACAAGCTCCGCAACGAGGTGGGGGACCGGCAGCGGAAGGCCCTCAACACCCAGGGTGAGGGGCAGGGGGACCTCGTCGCGCTGCTCTCCGGCGCCACCGAGGTCCAGGGACCGGGTGTGAAGCTCGTCGTCGACGACGCGAAGGACATCGCGCAGGACGGCGACGGCGACGGGCCACGCGAGACCGGCGGATTCAACGACACAGGCAGGGTGCGGGACCGCGATTTGCAGCGGATCGTCAACGGGCTGTGGTGGTCGGGCGCGGAGGCCGTCGCGATCAATGGGCAGCGGCTGACCGCCCTGTCGGCGATCCGTGCCGCGGGCGACGCCATACTGGTCGACAACAAGCCGCTGGTGCCGCCGTACACGGTGCTCGCGGTGGGGGACGGGAAGCGGCTGAGCACCGCCTTCCAGGACAGTGCCGACGGAGAGTATCTGCACGTGCTGCAGGAGGACTTCGGTATTCGCTCCACCATCTCGACCGAGGAGAAGGTGCGTCTGCCGGCGGCCCCCTCCTTGATCGTACGTACAGCAGAGCCGGCTGACACTGGGAAGGGCACATCTTGATCGCCGTACTGGGCCTCGTCGTGGGAGTCGTGGTCGGACTGTTGGTCCGGCCCGAGGTGCCGGCGATGGTCGAGCCGTATCTGCCGATCGCCGTTGTCGCGGCTCTGGACGCTGTCTTCGGAGGGCTGCGGGCCATGCTCGACGGCATCTTCGTCGACAAGGTCTTCGTCGTCTCCTTCCTGTCGAACGTGGTCGTGGCGGCCTTGATCGTGTTCCTGGGCGACAAGTTGGGCGTCGGTGCCCAGCTGTCCACGGGTGTGGTGGTCGTCTTCGGCATCCGGATCTTCTCGAACGCTGCCGCGATCCGCCGGCACGTGTTCCGGGCGTGAGGCCGATGAACAGCGCAGAGAATCCCATGGGCGAGACTTTCAGGAATGAGCCTCCCCGGAGCGAGACTCCCGAGGATGAGAAGAAGCTGACGGACAAGCAGGCGGTCGGCGAGCCCGAGCGGCAGCCGACCGGCCGGCAGCGGCTGATCGCCGGGCTGTGGCCACCGCGCATCACGCGCGCTCAACTCATCGTCGCCGTGCTCCTCTTCGTCCTCGGTCTCGGACTCGCCATCCAGGTCCGCTCGACCAGCGACAACAGCGCGCTGCGCGGTGCCCGCCAGGAGGACCTGGTCCGCATCCTCGACGAGATCGACAACCGCACCCAGCGGCTGGAGGACGAGAAGCGGCGGCTGGAGGACCAGCGCGGCGAGCTCGAGAACAGCTCGGACCAGGCCGAAGAGGCGCGCAAGCAGACGCAGCAGAAGGAACAGCAGCTCGGCATCCTGGCCGGCACGGTCGCCGCCGAGGGGCCCGGCATCACGCTGACCATCGAGGACCCGTCCGGCACCGTCGAGTCGGACATGCTGCTCGATACGATCCAGGAACTGCGCGCCGCCGGTGCGGAAGCGATTCAGGTGAACGACGTCAGGGTCGCCGCCGACACTCATTTCACCGGCACCGGCGGCGAGATCGAGGTCGACGGCAAGCGCGTCACCGCGCCGTACCGCTTCAAAGTCATCGGCCAGCCGCAGGATCTGGAGCCCGCCCTGAACATCCCCGGCGGCGTCGTGAAGACGCTGGAGAAGGAGCAGGCCATCGCCACAGTGGCGCGGTCGGAGCGGATCGTCGTGGATGCCTTGCGACCCGCGACGCGCCCTGACTACGCTCGATCGTCCTCGCAGTGAGGCGGCGGCGCATGGGGTCCGGCGAACCAGGGCATGAGGGTTCGGGGGGTCGACGCATCACAAGGGTGGTGCGTGGTGGAAACTGTCTGGTGGTTACGGACGTTGTGAGGATGTCCGGGTCGGCAGGTCTGATCATTCAGGGTTCGTCCTGCCCCACGGGCGGGTCTATTTCGGTCAAGGGGAAACGCCCGTGAAGTTGTTTGGGAAGTTGTTCGGCAAGAGCGCACGCGAGGACGCCGGCGGCAACGCCCGTCACCGCGCGCCGCGCCATGGCCAGGCTGAGGAGCAGGGCGCCGAGCGTCCGCTCTTCCGCGATGAGCTGGCTGGTTCGGGCGGTGACATTTCGGGCAGTCGGGGCGCGTCGTCTGTTGACCCTGCTGGTCCGGGCCGCATAGGTTTCGGGGAACCATCAGCCTCAAGTGCGGGTGGAGGGTTTGCCTCCGACCCGTATGCGACCAATCCCCACGCGGGGCAGCCGCGGCAGGAGGATCCGTCCATGTCGGCCTTGCCGGTTTGTGCGAGATGCGGGCACCGCAACACCGAGGCGAGTAAGTTCTGCTCCAACTGCGGCACGCCGCTGCGGGGCGGAGTGCCCGCGGAGCGCGCCTCGGAGCAGACGTCGACGATCTCCATCTCCGGCCTTGAGGCGTACGAGTCGGAGGTGACGGGGCAGACACAGGTGCCGTCCCTCTCTCCCGAGGCCCAGGCGGCGGTCGACGCGCTGCCGCTCGGTTCGGCGCTCTTGGTGGTGCGCCGCGGTCCGAACTCCGGCAGTCGCTTCCTGCTGGACGGAGAGCTGACCACGGCAGGCCGCCACCCGCAGAGCGACATCTTCCTGGACGACGTGACCGTGTCGCGGCGCCATGTGGAGTTCCGCAGGGGGCCGGACGGCCGCTTCAGCGTCTCCGACGTCGGCAGCCTGAACGGCACGTATGTCAACCGTGAGCGGATCGACTCGGTGATCCTGTCGAACGGTGACGAGGTCCAGATCGGCAAGTACCGGCTGGTCTTCTATGCGAGCCAGCGGGGCATGTGACGCCTCCCCCGGACTCCGTCCGGGGGGACCCCCAAGGAAGGTACATGCTGCGAACACCGACGGGCGGTGCCGGGCACGGCACCGCCACCGCGGGGGACAGCGCGGGGGACAGGCTGATGAGCATCGGCACGGTGCTCAGCCGACTGCGTGAGGAGTTTCCCGAGGTCACGATCTCCAAGATCCGGTTCCTGGAGTCCGAAGGGCTGGTCGAGCCGCGGCGTACAGCGTCGGGGTACCGCAAATTCTCGCCCGAGGACCTGGAGCGGCTGGCTCAGGTGTTGCGGATGCAGCGGGACCACTATCTGCCGCTGAAGGTCATCCGTGAGCAGCTCGACGCCCTGGCCCGCGGCGACGAGGTGCGGCTGCCCGCGCCCGGCGCGCCGCGGGAGCTGCTCGACGGCTCCTGGGACGGCGGCTCTGGGCGGCCCACCGCTCCCCGGGTCGGCCGGGCCGAGCTCCTTGCCACCGCCGAGGTGAGCGAGGACGAGCTGGCCGCATGGGAGTCGTACGGCCTCATTGCGCCGGACGAGAACGGCGGCTACGACGCCGAGTCGGTGACCGTGGCCAGGCTGATCGCCGAGCTGGGGAGTTTTGGCCTGGAACCGCGGCATCTGCGCGCGATGAAAGCCGCCGCCGAACGTGAGGCCGGACTGGTCGAGCAGGTGGTGGCGCCCCTGCGGCTGCATCGCAATCCGCAGACCAGGGCGCATGCCGAAGCGACTGCGAAAGAGCTCGCGGTCCTGTCCGTACGGCTGCATGCGGCCCTGGTGCAGACCGCTCTGGGAGTGCGGCTCCAGTGACCTTGGGACGGCCCGACTACCCAAACCGGCCGGGCACGTCCTAGGGTTGCTGTGTGAACGAGCTCGACGTTGTAGGTGTCCGGGTCGAAATGCCCTCGAACCAACCGATCGTGCTCCTGCGTGAAGTGGGAGGCGACCGGTACCTCCCCATTTGGATCGGTCCGGGGGAGGCGACCGCTATTGCCTTCGCCCAGCAGGGCATGGCCCCTGCCAGGCCGCTGACCCATGATCTTTTCAAGGATGTGCTGGAGGCGGTGGGCCAGGAGCTGACCGAGGTCCGGATCACCGACCTGCGGGAAGGGGTCTTCTATGCCGAGCTGGTCTTCGCCAGCGGGGTCGAGGTCAGCGCCAGACCGTCCGACGCCATAGCGCTGGCTCTGCGCACCGGTACGCCGATCTACGGCAGCGATGGCGTCCTCGACGACGCGGGCATCGCCATCCCGGACGAGCAGGAGGATGAGGTGGAGAAGTTCCGCGAATTCCTCGACCAGATCTCGCCCGAGGACTTCGGTACCAACAGTCAGTAAGCCAGTCAGCAAGCGTCCGGGCCGGGCGGCGTCAGCACATTCGAAGAGCTCTTCCCGAATGGGGGGACGCGAAACCACTCTCAGGGTGATTATCACTCGGCGTGGCGAGTGTGGCGATCGTTGACGCACCCCGGGTGACTGCCTACCTTCGAGTTGGCAGGTCAAGGACGGAGGTCGGCGTGAGAAGCAGCGGCGACGGTACGGCTGGGGGAGCATCCGGATGGAGTCTGGGTGACGATGGGCCGTATCCGCTTCACAGGAGTGCGGCCGACACCTCCGCGGAGACGATCGGCTACCGCGGACCCACCGCCTGCGCGGCGGCGGGCATCACCTATCGGCAGCTCGACTACTGGGCGCGTACCGGCCTGGTCGAGCCCAGCGTGCGACCGGCGTACGGCTCCGGTACCCAGCGGCTCTACAGCTTCCGCGATGTGGTCGTCCTCAAGATCGTCAAGCGTTTCCTGGACACCGGCGTCGCGCTGCAGAACATCCGCACCGCAGTGCGGCACCTGCGTGGCCGGGGCGTCAGGGACCTGGAGCGTATGACGCTCATGAGCGACGGCGCGACGGTCTACGAGTGTTCCTCGCCCGACGAGGTGGTCGACCTGCTCCAGGGCGGTCAGGGGATCTTCGGGATCGCCGTGGGCGTGGTGTGGCGGGATGTCGAGGCCGCGCTGTCGCAGCTGCACGGGGAGCGGGTCGACACCGGCGAGACCCTGATCGGGAACAACCCCACCGACGAGCTGGCCCGGCGCAGGCGCGACCGGGCCGTCTGAAGACCAGCCGTCTGAAGACCATGGGTCTCTGAAGACCGGGTGTCCGAAAGCTCCCATTGTCAGTGGCGTAGGGCAGCATCGAAGGTGTGAGAGCCGCGCCGACCATTCTGCATCTGGACATGGATGCCTTCTACGCCGCCGCAGAGCAGGCGGCGAAGCCGAGTCTGCGCGGAAAGCCGGTGGTGGTGGGCGGGCTCGGGCCGCGCGGCGTCGTGGCGACCGCGTCGTACGAGGCCAGACGGTTCGGGGTGCACTCGGCGATGCCGATGGCGCAGGCCAGACGGCTGGCGCCGAACGCCGCGTATCTCGTCCCGCGCTTCTCCCTCTACCGCACGGTCAGCGAGCAGGTGATGGAGCTGCTGGGGCGGCTCTCGCCGCTGGTGGAGCCGCTGAGCCTGGACGAGGCGTTCGTGGACCTGGAGGCGGGCGGCTCGGCCGACGACGCGGACTCGGCGCGGGCGACCGGTGAGCGGCTGCGCGCGGACATCCGCGCGGTCACCGGGCTCACCGGGTCCGTCGGTCTCGCGGGCTGCAAGATGCTGGCGAAAATCGCCTCCGAGCAGGCGAAACCCGACGGTCTGGTGCTCATACCGCCCGGCACGGAGCGCGAGCTGCTCGGGCCGATGCCGGTGCGGACGCTGCCCGGTGTGGGCCCGGCGACCGGCGAGCATCTGCGGCGGGCCGGTATGACGACGATCGCGGACCTGGCGGCGGCGGGCGAGGATGAGCTCGTACGGCTGCTGGGCAGGTCGCACGGAGCCTCGCTGTTCCGGATGTCCCTGGGCAACGACGACCGGCCGGTGGTGTCCGAGCGGGACACGAAGTCGGTGTCGGTGGAGGACACCTTCGACGTCGATCTGCACGACCGGGTGCGGGTGCGGACCGAGGTGGACCGGCTCGCCGACCGGTGTGTGCGGCGACTGCGGGAGTCGGGGCACTCGGGGCGGACCATCGTGCTGAAGGTGCGGCGGTACGACTTCTCGACGCTGACGCGCTCGGAGACGCTGCGCGGGCCGACGGACGACCCCGGAGTGGTGCGGGAGGCCGCCAGGCGGCTGCTGGAGGCTGTGGACACGACAGGCGGGGTGCGGCTGCTCGGGGTGGGCGTCAGCGGGCTCGCGGACTACACCCAGGAGGATCTGTTCGCCCAGGCGGCATCCGCGGAGGCAGCAGAGGAGGCCGAAGCCCTGCCCGAGTCCCCGCAGACGCAGACGCAGACGCAGACGCAGACGCAGACCTCGGAGCAGGCCGGTGAGGCCGGTGAGGCGGCATCCGGGGGCAGGGCTCCGGCCACGGCCGCCGCGTCCATAGTCCCCGGCGAGCGGCGGTGGCCCGCCGGGCACGACGTACGGCATGCCGAGTACGGGCCGGGGTGGGTGCAGGGCAGCGGGGTCGGGCGGGTCACCGTGCGGTTCGAGGAGCCGGGGTCGCCCCCCGGGCGGGTGCGCACCTTCCGGGTGGACGACCCGGACCTGGAGCCCGCCGACCCGCTGCCGCTGGTGGGGCTGGTGGGGCTGGTGGGGCCGGCCCCGGCGGCGGATGAGGGGGAGCCGGGTCAGTCCTCCTCGCCGGAGACCCGGCCGCGGGACCCGTCGCCGGAGGAGGGCGCGGGCGCACTCGGCGGCTCGGGCAGTTCGAGGCCGTAGTGGTGGTAGAGCTGCAGCTCCTGCTCCGGGGAGAGATGACGGCCGACGCCGAAGTCCGGCGCGTCCTTGATCAGCGCGCGTTCGTACGGGATGCGGAGGCCACCGTCGACCAGCTCGCTGGGCTCCAGGGGGACGAAGGCGTCCCGGCTGAACAGGCCGGTGCGTACAGCCGCCCATTCGGGTGCCCCGGTGGCATCGTCCAGATACACCTCGTCCACGGTCCCGATCTTGACGCCGTCGCGGTCGAACGCTTTGCGGCCGATCAGGCTGCGCGGATCGATGTCGGTCTGCACGGTCCCTCCAAAAGGTCGCAAGCCAGCCAAATGCTAGCTAAATACTACAAAAGGGCAGATTTAGGGTGTCGGCCACTGGAGCGATTGGCGCGGGAGCGCGCTGGTAGGCTGGCAAATGGCTGCTGACCCTGTGCGGGAGAGCCCTCCGGTAGAAGTGTGAACGTGCCGGTGGCGCCGAAGGAGCAAATCCTCCCCGGAAACTCTCAGGCCCCCGTACCGCACGGACGAGGTCACTCTGGAAAGTAGGGCGGGCGTCGGACGGCATCCGCTCTCACCGACGGTGAAAGCCGGATCGCGCATTGGCGGCGGTCCGGTGAAACTCTCAGGTTGAGATGACAGAGGGGGAGGCCGTCCGGGCATCCGCGCCGTGGTGCCCCTCGCAGGTCGTGTCAGACCAGGAGGCCTCCTCATGACCGCCAACCGCATACCGCTCTCCCAGCTGGAGCGAGGCACCCCCTTCGAACGGCGTCACATCGGGCCCGACGCCGAGGCCCAGGCCAAGATGCTCGCGCAGGTGGGCTACGGCTCGCTGGACGAGCTGACCGCCGCCGCGGTGCCTGATGTGATCAAGAGCGCCGAGGCGCTGAACCTCCCGGATGCGCGCACCGAGGCCGATGTCCTCGCCGAGCTGCGCACCCTCGCCGACCGCAATCAGGTGCTGGCGCCGATGATCGGCCTCGGCTACTACGGCACGTTCACCCCGCCGGTCATCCTGCGCAACGTCATGGAGAACCCGGCCTGGTACACCGCGTACACGCCGTATCAGCCGGAGATCTCGCAGGGCCGGCTGGAGGCGCTGCTGAACTTCCAGACGATGGTGGCCGATCTCACCGGCCTGCCCACCTCCGGCGCCTCGCTGCTGGACGAGGGGACGGCAGCCGCCGAGGCCATGGCGCTCGCCCGCCGGGTCGGCAAGGTCAAGAACGGCGTCTTCCTGGTCGACGCCGACGCCCTGCCGCAGACGCTCGCGGTGATCGAGACCCGTGCCGAGCCGACCGGCGTCGAGGTCGTCACCGCCGACCTCAGCGAGGGCATCCCGGCCTCGATCGCCGAGCGCGGGGTCTTCGGCGTGCTGTTGCAGTACCCCGGGGCCTCCGGCGCCGTACGCGACCTCAAGCCCGTCATCGAGCAGGCGCACGCGCTGGGCGCGATCGTCACCGTCGCCGCCGATCTGCTGGCGCTGACGCTGCTCACCTCGCCCGGTGAGCTGGGCGCCGACATCGCGGTGGGCACCACCCAGCGCTTCGGCGTCCCGATGGGCTTCGGCGGTCCGCACGCGGGCTATATGGCGGTACGGGACACCTTCGCGCGCTCCCTGCCGGGCCGACTCGTCGGAGTCTCGGTCGACGTGGACGGCAACCGGGCGTACCGGCTCGCGCTCCAGACGCGTGAGCAGCACATCCGCCGCGAGAAGGCCACCAGCAATATCTGCACCGCGCAGGTGCTGCTCGCCGTCATGGCGGCGATGTACGCCGTCTACCACGGCCCCGACGGCCTCCGCGGCATCGCGCAGCGCACCCACCGGTACGCGACGCTGCTCGCGGCGGGGCTGCGGGCGGGCGGTGTGGAGATCGTGCACGGCTCGTACTTCGACACGCTGACCGTCCGGGTCCCGGGCCGGGCCGCCGAGATCGTCGCTGCCGCCCGCGAGGGCGGGGTGAACCTCCGCCTGATCGACGCCGACCACCTCTCCGTCGCCTGCGACGAGACCACCGGGCGCGGCCGGCTGTCCGCCGTCTGGAACGCCTTCGGCGTCGAGGCGGATGTCGAGGCGCTGGACGAAGCGCTGGACGAGGCCACCGCGGACGCGCTGCCCGAGGCCCTGCTGCGTACGGACGACTACCTGACCCACCCCGTCTTCCACCAGCACCGTTCCGAGACCGCGATGCTGCGCTACCTGCGCAGGCTCGCCGACCGGGACTACGCGCTGGACCGTGGCATGATCCCGCTCGGCTCCTGCACCATGAAGCTGAACGGGACCACCGAGATGGAGCCGGTGACCTGGCCGGAGTTCGCGGCGATGCACCCCTTCGCACCGGTCGAGCAGGCCGCCGGGTACCTCACGCTCATCCGCGAGCTGGAGGAGCGCCTCGCCGAGGTCACGGGGTACGACACGGTCTCCATCCAGCCCAACGCCGGTTCGCAGGGCGAGTTCGCTGGCCTGCTCGCCGTACGGGCGTACCACCGGGCCAACGGCGACGACCAGCGCACCATCTGTCTCATCCCGTCCTCCGCGCACGGCACCAATGCCGCCAGCGCCGTCATGGCGGGCATGAAGGTCGTCGTGGTCAGGACCGCGGACGACGGCGAGATCGACGTCGAGGACCTGCGCGCCAAGATCGAGCAGTACCGCGACGAGCTGTCCGTGCTGATGATCACCTACCCGTCCACGCACGGTGTGTTCGAGGAACACGTCGCCGACATCTGCGCGCAGGTGCACGACGCCGGCGGTCAGGTGTACGTCGACGGGGCGAACCTCAACGCGCTGGTGGGTCTCGCCAAGCCCGGCAGGTTCGGCGGCGACGTCTCGCACCTCAATCTGCACAAGACCTTCTGCATCCCGCACGGCGGCGGCGGCCCCGGCGTCGGTCCGGTCGGCGTGCGGGCGCACCTGGCCCCGTACCTGCCCAACCACCCGCTCCAGCCGACCGCCGGACCGCGGACGGGCATCGGCCCGATCTCGGCCGCCCCCTGGGGCTCCGCGGGCATTCTGCCGATCTCCTGGGCGTACATACGGCTCATGGGCGGCGAGGGCCTCAAGCGCGCGACGCAGGTCGCCGTGCTCGCGGCCAACTACATCGCCAAGCGCCTGGAGCCGCACTACCCGGTGCTCTACACGGGTCCGGCCGGTCTGGTCGCGCACGAGTGCATTGTGGATCTGCGCCCGCTGTCGAAGGCGACCGGCGTCAGCGTCGACGACATCGCCAAGCGTCTGATCGACTACGGCTTCCACGCGCCGACGATGTCCTTCCCGGTGGCCGGCACGCTGATGATCGAGCCCACCGAGAGCGAGGACCTGACCGAAATCGACCGCTTCTGCGAGACGATGATCGCGATCCGGGGCGAGATCGAGAAGGTCGCGTCCGGCGAGTGGCCCGCCGAGGACAACCCGCTGCGCAATGCCCCGCACACGGCGGCGGCGCTGGGCGGGGAGTGGGAGCACGCCTACAGCCGGGACGAGGCGGTCTTCCCGGCGGGTGTGAGCGCCTCGGACAAGTACTGGCCGCCGGTGCGCAGGATCGACGGCGCGTTCGGTGACCGTAACCTCGTCTGCTCCTGCCCGCCGCTGGACGAGTACGACAACTGACGGCGGCACTCACGGGTCGGGGCCGGTGCGGAGTGAAGTCTCCGGCCGGCCCCTGGTCATACGTACTGCTGAGTACCTCTATCGACGGCGCTTCAGGCGGCCGTCATCACCTGCCCGGTGTCCCGCGCGCGGTGCGGTGCGATGATCTGCCCGTTCGGCAGCAGCTCGCCGGTGTCCTCGAAGAGCAGGACGCCGTTGCACAGCAGGCTCCAGCCCTGCTCCGGGTGGTGCGCCATCAGGCGCGCGGCTTCCCGGTCGGCTGAGTCGGATGTCGGGCAGGGTGGTTGGTGCTGGCACATGGATGGGTTCTTTCGCTGCGTCGTAGTGATTGTCCTGCGGCTGGCTGAGGTGCTCATGGCCGCCCCCCGTATCTATCGGTCCGGTACCAGTGTTGCCCTACGGGCGTCAATCCGCAGGGATTTCGCGGCAGCGCTTCCTTATTGGGTAAGGACGTGTCACCCACGCGGACGGTTCAGTCCAACTGCCCTGTCTCTTCGGGTGGTTCGACGTGGCCTGTCTGGGCTAGTCCGGATGGGCGGGAGTGCGCCCCGCGACCGGACGGTCACGGGGCGCACACCTGGTGGTACTCCGGGCGGGTGGGCCCGGCGGTTCTCAGGCGGGTGAGCCGAGCAGCGGGGCCGGTGACAACCGCAGCGTCATCACCGGCAGCAGATCGGCGACCCGGTGCGGAAGGTGTGCGGCGATGCCCGGCGGCGCGGGCGCCAGCGGCACCAGGACGTCCGAAGGCCGGGGTGTACCGGCCGAGGCGTCGGCATCGGTGTCGCCGTGCAGCCAGAGCGTGAGCATATAGAGCTCGGGAATGGACAGCAGGCGTGGCTGAAAGGGCGTGCGCATGGCCTCGGCCTGGCGCAGCGCCCGTTCGGTGGAGCTGAGGTACGGGCCTTCGAAGAAGTGCGAGAAGGCCCAGCCGTCGGGAGTGAGCATCGTCTCCGCGGCGGCTACGGCGCGATCGCCGCTGCGGATCAGGAAGCGCCAGCCCGTCAGGCGGGTGTACGCGGTTCGGTCGCTCCCCACGATCCGGTCCAGTACGTGGACGGGGAGCGGCAGTTCGGGGGTCAGGGGGCCCGGTGCGGACCTCAGGGCGGGAGTGCGGGGATCGCGGACGGCGGTGGGAGAACCGAGTGCCGCGAGGACAGTGCGCAGGGCAGGCGCGGGGGCCGGGGGGACATGCAGCGGCATGATGGGTCGCCTCTCACTTGGGAGACACGTTGGAGCGTGGGCAGGTGCGGACGGCACTGTTGGAGTGCGGAGCCTCAGGGGGCCGAAGGCGCCGGACGCCAACTCTCTGCCTTGTATGCGGAGTTTATACGACACGTGTTCTCGCAATGTTTCCGCTAGCGATCGCCCGTATTTCCGGCAAGGCTGTATTCGGTCTTTCTGTGGCGGCGATTATCCCGGTATTTTACGAAGGTAAGGGCTGCGGCCAGGGACTTTACCTGCGCAGTGGTCGGCCGAGATCAGTCGGTGTTTTTCACGAGACCTCGATGACGGGCCCGTATAGCGCTACTTGCCGTAGGAATGTGCCGCTGGAGTTTTGGCCCACCCTACCTCCAGCGAGCCGCCCGCGGGGCGTTACGGCGCGGTCAGGGTGGGCATTATCGTCCGTGACACGAGCGGCCTGGGCTTCGTGGCCGTCCACTCCCGGGAGGGATCTCCGATGGGTGAGAAGGTCGTGGCAGGCGGGATCCACCTGTCCGATCGGCAAAAGTACCGGCGAAAGGCCCAGCAGTGCCTCACGGGACTGGGGCGGCTGCTGGACGAGAAGAGGTTCGACCGGCCCAGAAATCTCATGGGCCTTGAGATCGAACTGAATCTCGCAGGCGACGACGGGCTGCCCCGGATGATGAATAAGGAGGTCCTTGAGCGCATCGCGAGCCATGATTTCCAGACCGAGCTGGGAATGTTCAATCTGGAAGTAAATGTTGTTCCGCACCGCATGGCCGCGCGTGTTCTGGACCAGCTGGCCGAGGAGCTGCGCACCGGTCTCGGCTACGCCCACCGGAAAGCGAACGAGGTCGGCTCGGGGATCGTGATGATCGGAATCCTGCCGACGCTCGCCCAGCGCGATCTGGTCTCCGCGAACCTTTCCGACGTCGACCGGTACACCCTGCTCAACGATCAGATCGTGGCCGCGCGCGGCGAGGATCTCGTGCTCGATATCGACGGCGTGGAGCGGCTCACCTGTACCTCGTCGTCGATAATGCCCGAAGCGGCCTGCACTTCGGTTCAGTTGCATCTCCAGGTGACGCCCGCACGGTTCGCGGATGTGTGGAACGCCGCGCAGGCGGTGGCCGCGGTCCAGGTCGCGGTCGGCGCGAACTCGCCGTTCCTCTTCGGCCGGGAGCTGTGGCGCGAAACGCGCCCGCCGCTGTTCCAGCAGGCCACGGACACCCGCCCGCCCGAGCTCCAGGCGCAGGGCGTCCGGCCGCGTACCTGGTTCGGCGAGCGGTGGGTGAAATCGCCGTACGAGCTCTTCGAGGAGAACCTGCGCTACTTCCCCGCGCTGCTGCCGATCTGTGACGACGAGGAGCCGCTGCGGGTGCTGGACGACGGCGGCGTGCCGCGCCTCCAGGAGCTCGTCCTGCACAACGGCACGATCTACCGCTGGAACCGGCCGGTGTACGCGGTCGTCGACGGCGTACCGCATCTGCGGGTGGAGAACCGCGTGCTGCCGGCGGGGCCCACGGTCACCGATGTGATCGCGAACGTCGCCTTCTACTACGGGCTGGTGCGCGCGCTCGCCGAGGAGCCCCGGCCGGTGTGGACGCGGCTGCCCTTCGCCGCCGCGGCATCGAACTTCGAGGCCGCGTGCCGTGACGGCATCGACTCCGAGCTTCACTGGCCACGCCCGGGGCGGGCGGGCGGCGTCACCGCTGTGCCCGCCGCCAAGCTCGTACGCGACGAGCTGTTGCCGCTGGCCGCCGCGGGGCTCGACGCGTGGAACATCGAGCGCGCCGACCGGGACTTCTATCTTGGGGTGATCGAGGAGAGGTGCAGGCGGCGGGTGAACGGGGCCTCGTGGCAGGCGGACACGTACCACCGCGCCCTGGAGGCGGGGCTGGAGAGGGACGCCGCGCTCGCGGCCACCACGCGCCGCTACTGCGAGCTGATGCACGAGGGCGAGCCGGTGCACACATGGCCGGTCGGCTTTCCGGGGCCGCAGCCGTGGCGTCAGGCGCGGGGCCGGTCGGGGCGGCGGCAGCTCTGACGTCCCGTCCAGGCTGTCCAGAACTGTCCAGAGCTGGGTCCGCCGCGGACACCCGCTGCGACAGCGGCTTGGCGGTGGCCGCGACCTCGCTGTCGGGCGTCCGGGCCGCGCGCCGCGGTCAGGGTGGATTGCGAGACGCCGGCGAGGTCCAGGCGTACGGCGGCGGACGCGCGGACGGGACCTGCCTGCGGCCGTCATATCGTCGTGAGGCAAGCTGTGACGTCCCATGCGTCCCCCGGCCCGTCGGGCAGCTCTCTTCGTACGTGTATTCGAGGTCCTGGCGGGGTGAGGATGGGGACGAGGTGGGATCAGTCAACTGGAGGCGGTGTGCGGGCAGAGGCGGGGCGCGGGGCTGAATCTCTTCCTCGGGAGGGTGTGTCACCGGGGATTCTGCGGTCCGAGATGCTCCTCGTACTGGCGGTTTCGCTGGGTGCGAGTGGAGTGTCGGCGCTGATCAGCTTTGTCGGATCGCTGACGAAGCCGGGCGGTCTGAAGGACCAGGCGGCGACGCTGAACGGGTCGTACGCCCCTGGGCGGCCGTGGCTCGATCTTTCCTGGCAGCTCTTCGGCATCGCGACGTCGCTGGTGCCTGTCGTGCTCGTCGCACATCTGCTGGTGCGGGAGGGCGCGGGCGTCCGGTCGATCGGTTTCGACCGGGCCAGGCCATGGTTCGATCTGGGGCGTGGGGCACTCGTCGCGGCGGGCATCGGGAGCGCCGGGCTCGCGTTCTACCTGGTGGCGCGCGCCTCGGGCTTCAACCTCACGGTGGTGCCCGAAGCGCTGCCCGAGGTGTGGTGGAAGTACCCCGTGCTGATCCTCTCGGCGATCCAGAACTCCGTATTGGAGGAGGTGATCGTCGTCGGATATCTGCTGCGCAGACTCGGGCAGCTGGGGTGGACTCCGATGGCGGCGCTGGTGGCGAGCTCCGTGCTGCGCGGCTCGTACCACCTCTACCAGGGCATCGGCGGGTTCATCGGGAACCTGGTGATGGGGGTCGTGTTCGTCCTGCTCTACCGGCGGTGGGGGCGGGTGGGGCCGCTGGTGGCGGCGCATGCGCTGCTCGACATCGTGGCGTTTGTCGGATACGGGCTGCTGGCCGGGAAGGTGGGGTGGCTGCCCACGCCGTGAGTGGTCGCGAGGCGCTCACGGTGAGGTGAGCAGCTCGCCGTCGATGACGGTTACGGCCCGGCCGGTGAGCAGCGTGCGGTCACCGCGCAGTGAGGTGCGGACCAGTCCGGAGCGGGCGGAGGCCTGGAGGCCGGTCAGCTCGCCGCGGCCGAGCCGCGCGGACCAGAATGGCGCGAGGGCCGTGTGCGCGCTGCCGGTCACCGGGTCCTCGTCGATGCCGACCTGGGGGAAGAAGCAGCGCGAGACGAAGTCGTAGCCGCCGTGGGGATCTTCGGCGGCGGCTGTCGCGATGATGCCGCGCTTCGAGTACGTCACGAGGGCCGCGAGGTCCGGGCGGAGTGCCCGTACGGACTGCTCGTCGGCAAGCTCGACCAGCAGATCGCCGATGTGCGGGCCCGTGTCGTGGGCCGAGATCACCTTCGCGCCCAGTGCGTCGGCGACGCCGTCCGGGGTTTCGACGGGCGTGAGCGGTGCGGTGGGGAAGTCGAGCGTGAGCGTGCCGTCTTCGTGGGCGGTGGCGGACAGGATGCCGCAGCGTGCGGCGAAGCGCACGGTGCCGCCTGCGATGCCCGTGGTGTGCAGCACATGGGCGGTGGCCAGCGTGGCGTGGCCGCACATGTCGACCTCGGTGGACGGGGTGAACCAGCGCAGCGCCCAGTCGGCCTCGCCGTCGGAAGCGCCCGAAGCGCCCGAAGCGCCGGAGGGCAGGGGGTGGGCGAAAGCTGTCTCCGAGAGGTTCACCTCCGTCGCCACCTGTTGGAGCCAGGAGTCGTCGGGGAAGTGGTTGGAGTCCAGGAGCAGGACTCCGGCGGGGTTCCCGGCGAAGGGACGGTCGGTGAAGGCGTCGACGATTCGAATCCGCATGAGCTGACCGTAGGGGTGGGACAGAGCCGCAGGCCAAGGCCAATTCGCGGTGACTGGACCGATCGCTGGTGAGACTTGTGGGTCATCGAACGCTGTTTTCTTCGGCGGTGTCCTGGGGCAGGGGGTCCGGACAGGCATCGTCGGTGCTGGTGAAGGCCCTCGGCAGGTGGCGCAGGGCGAAGACGCCGAGTGCGGCGTGGAGAATGCCTGCGATGACGGCAGCGGCGTGCAGACCGGTGACGAAGGCTGACTTCGCATCGCCGATCGCCGCGGCCGTGAGGCCGGGGACCTGCAATGTCTCGTTGAGGGTACCGGCGAGGTCAGGTCCCTGGAGCCGGAAGATAAGGGCGGCCAGCGAGCCGAGGAGTGCGATGCCGAGGGCGTTGCCGATCTCGTTGCTGGTCTCGGCGATTGCCGCCGCGGACCCGGCGCGCTCCGCGGGAACCGCGGCGATGGCGGTGTCGGCGACCACGCTGAAGGAGATGCCGTAGCCGATGCCGGCGATGACGGTGGACGCCACGTACCAGCCGATGCCGCTGGAGGTGCTGGTGGCCAGCAGCAGGAGCAGCCCTGCGGCGATGAAGAAGTGGCAGGTGATGAGCGCTGCCCGGGTGCCGATACGCTCGACCAGTGCCGGTGTGACGACGCAGGTGACGGTGAGCACGGCGGCGCCGGGGAGCGCGACGAGAGCCGCGTCCAGGACGGTCAGTCCGAGGACGGACTGGAGGTAGATGCCGCCGAGGTAGGCCACTGCCGACCATGCGGCCAGCGGCAGAAGCCCGGTGATGGCCGCGATCGTGAACACCCGGTCGCGGAAGAGGCGGAAGTCGATCAGCGGGTGTTCAAGGTGGAGTTGCCGCCGGACGAACCACCACAGGGTGACGACGCCGGCGATCCCTGTGGCCATCGGGGTCACGGTCAGCCCCTCCGCCGCCGCATGCTTGATCGCGTAGACCGTCAGCAGGATGCCCGCAGCGGAGAGCAGAACGCTCGGAGCGTCGACGCGGCCGGTACGGGTGGCACGTACCTCGCGGAGCAGGACCGGGGCCAGAATCAGGAACAGCACGACGACGGGGAGATTGATCAGGAAGACCGATCCCCACCAGAAGCTGTTCAGCAACTGTCCGCCGACGACCGGGCCGATCGCGAAGCCGGCGGCGAAGGTGGCTGCGAAGACGCCGATCGCTTTCGCCCGCAGGCGTGGGTCGGTGAACAGTTCGCTGAGTACCGCCAGCGCCGACGGCAGCAGCGTGGCACCGGCCACGCCCATCAGCGCCCGGAAGGCGATCAGCAGTTCCGGCCCGGGGGCGAACGCCGCTCCCGCCGAGGCCGCGCCGAACACCACCGCGCCGGTCATCAGCAGCTTCAGCCGGCCGTACCGGTCGCCGATGTTCCCGAACGCGATGAGTAGGGACCCGACGGCGAATCCGTAGACGTCCAGGATCCACAGCGCCTGATCGGCGGTCGGCGACAGCGCCTCGGAGACCTTGGGCATCGCCAGGAACAGGACCGAACTGTCCATCGCGACCAGCAGTACCGGGCCCAGCACCACCAGCAGACCGAGCCACGCCCGCGGACCGGGTGAGTGAGGAACACGCTGTTCATTCATGCTGGGAACGGTGCGGCTTCGTCCGCTCGGCAGCCATCCCCGCGTCGTGGGTACACCTCGCAGGGACACCCGGGATCGGAGCGTTCCGCCTACGCTTGAGGGCATGGAGCTGGAGAGCCTCGGGACCTATCTCAAGAGCCGCCGCGACCGGGTCACGCCCGCCGACGTCGGACTGCGCACCTACGGAACCGCCCGCCGCGTGCCGGGTCTGCGTCGCGAGGAGCTCGCCCAGCTCGCGGGCGTGAGCGCCGGCTACTACACGCGGCTGGAACAGGGGCAGGCCGGTACGGCATCCCAACAAGTCCTCGACGCGCTCGCCGGCGTGCTTGAGCTCGATCAGACCGAGACGGCCCACCTGCACAACCTCGCCCGTCAGCCCACCACTTCACGCCTGGTCCGCCCCCGCCCGGAAAGGCCGCACCCACGAGTACTGGCGCTCCTGGCCTCCCTGGGAGAGACCACGCCGGCCGTCGTGCTCGGCCGCCGTGGCGACGTGCTGGTCTGGAACCGCACCGGACATGCCCTCGTCGCAGAACATGTCGACTTCGACGCGCCCCACGATCTCGCGCGACGGCCGTCCATCCCCCGGATGTTCTTCCTCGACCGCCTCACCCGCGACCTGTACGGAAACTGGGATGAACTGGCCCGAACCCATGTCGCCTACCTGCGGCTCACCGCAGGCAGATATCCCAACGACGCCCGGTTGGCCGAACTGATCGGCGAACTCGCCATGCGCAGTGGTGACTTCGCCAAGCTGTGGGCCAAAGGCGATGTCGCGGACTGCACCGTGGGCACCATGCGCCTGCGACACCCAACCGTCGGAGGGGTCGACGTCGACTACCAGGTGTGGCTCCAGCCCGAGAGCCTCGACCACCGGCTTGAGGTCTATACACCCAACGACACCGCCTCGGCCGACGCGCTGCGGCTGTTGTCCGGCCAAGTCGCCGATCAGCAGGAACCTGAGGTCGCCCGCGCCGCGGCGCCCCGCCATCTGGACAGGTAACTGCTGCCTATCACCCGCACGGCAACGGTGGGTCTGCGCCTCAGAGGGGGCGTCGACAAGCGCTCACCAAACCATGGACAAAAGGAGATCTCATGGCTGTTTCGCTCATCAACCCCGACGGGCATGTCCGAGTCCCGATCTACCACCACGTCGCGGTGGCGACGGGGAGCAGACAGGTCCACATCGCGGGACAAGTCGCCTGGGACGAGAACGGCGACCTCGTGGCGCCGGGCGACCTGGCCGGACAAGTCGCCCAGGTCTATCGCAACGTCGCCAAGGCGCTCGACGCGGCAGGAGCAACGTTCCACGACGTCGTCCGCATTACCTGGTACGCCGCAGGTTGGAAGAGAGAAATGTACGAGGCCTTCAATGCGGGCGTTGAGCAGGCAGCCCGCGAGTTCGATCTCGTTACGCCGCCGCTCGCGCTGATCGGGGTCGATGTCCTCTTTGAGCCCGGCATTCTCATCGAGGCCGAGGTCACCGCAGTCGTCGATTAGGAGGCGGTTGCCTACTGCGGCTTGGTCGCGATCTGGATCAGATTGCCGCAGGTGTCGTCGAAGACGGCGGTGGTGACGGGGCCCATCTCCAGGGGCTCCTGGGTGAAGCGGACACCGAGGCCACGCAGGCGCTGGTACTCCGCCTTCACGTCGTCGACGGCGAACTGGGCGAGCGGGATGCCGTCCTCGACGAGCGTGTCGCGGTAGGTCTTGACGGCCGGGTGGCCGGCGGGCTCCAGGAGGAGTTCGGTGCCGTCGGGCTCGTCGGGCGAGACGACGGTCAGCCACCGGTCCTTCTCGCCCACCGGGACGTCGTGCTTCTTCACGAAGCCGAGGATCTCGGTGTAGAAGTGCTCGGCCTTGGCCTGGTCGTCGACGAAGACGCTGGTCAGATGGATCTTCATGGGGTGCTCTTCTCTGGTCCGGACGTGTCGGGCACGAGCCATCGCTCGGCGATCTGCCGCAGCGGGGCTGTATTCAGGTCGTGGAACTTGTAGCGGCCCTCCCGCCTGGTCTCGACGAGCCCGCCGGCCTCCAGCACGGCGAGGTGCTGGGAGACCGCCTGACGCGAGATGCCGAGCTGGTGCTTCATGCTCAGTCGGGAGCAGATCTCGAACAGTGTCTGTCCGGACTTCTCCGTGAGCTCGTCGAGGATGGTGCGGCGGGTGGGGTCGGCCAAGGCTTTGAAAAGGTCGTCAGCCACGACCACAGGATAGGCAACTATTCACTTGCCTATCAAGTTGAGGTGCGTCACGTCCCGAGTTCGCCCACGTCCAGCCCCCTTCGCGAGCGCACTCAAACGCCGATGACATCGGACATCCATGACCTGTCTCAGCGAAGCGCTCATCCCGTCCCAATAACGTAGGGAAGGTTGAGCGCGGTGGGAGGCGGCCTTGGTGATGTTCATGGAAGCTTCGCCCACTTCGAACATGCAGGTAGAAGGCCCTGGCGTGGCGCTCGCCCGGATGCCAGGGCCTTCTACCTGCGCAGAACGGCGGTTAAAGATCGTGAGGCCTCTCGGCGGCAGCAGCCATGGAGCGTCACGGAGTCCACGTGAGTTACCGAAGCTCGATCGCCGGTTACCGAAAGTCATATTCGGTGCGGTACGACTCCGTCCTGCCAGCGGTAGAGGTCGCGCAGCAGGGAAATCTCGGCGCCGTGATGGATCAGCTCCCTATTGACGTGCAGGACCCTGTTCTCCATGGGAAACCGCTCGGGACCCACCGTGGGCGGATTGTCCAGGTCAGCGTCCGAGAGCTTGCGGACCCCCGTGTTCCATCTCCCATACATCTCATCGAGCTGTTTCAGCGCCTCGTCAGCGGTCCCCGCGTAGGCGAATGTCTGGGAGTCGACGTCCTGGCCGCCGAAGTACCATCCGACCCGATAGCCCAGGCAGGAGACGATGATGTGCGCCAGCCGCCAGGCAATCGTGGTCACCGGCGCTGGCACCGGGGCAGGGGCCGCGGAGTCCATCGTCCATTCCCCCGAGCCTTCCGACATCGGCACGGCCGACGTGCCACGTGGGCGGATGCTCCAGCAGCCGCGCACCGGCTCCCAGAAGTACTCCTCGTCGGTAAGACCGTCCAGCCGTGGCCGCAGGTTCTTGCGCCAGTACCAGTCCAACTGCTCCGCGAGCCGCTCGCTTCGTGTCATTGCCGCACACTACAGATCCGTCGAGCAGAGTGATCGTCGCCGTCTGCGGTCATCCTCCACTGTCACAAAGCCAGCAGGCAGTCATCCCTAATTGGCACGGAAGTCAATTGATCGCCCTTCGCTGACAATCGATCAACACCCACTGACACAGGTCAACAGGGAAGACCGACAGGGGGTTGTCGTAAGCGTTGTTCCGATATATCGTTGAAGCATC
The DNA here is from genome assembly GCF_044548015.1 of Streptomyces sp. NPDC052236. Taxonomy (NCBI): domain Bacteria; kingdom Bacillati; phylum Actinomycetota; class Actinomycetes; order Kitasatosporales; family Streptomycetaceae; genus Streptomyces; species Streptomyces sp. NPDC052236. Next base: position 20,843 of record NZ_JBIUBL010000008.1, read on the forward strand.
GCGACAGATCAACGATGGAAGGAGCGTGGCGATGCGTTCACCAGGGCAAGGACACGGACACGGTCATGGACACTGCGGGCCCGGCCATCACGGTCAGGGCGACTTCGAGAGGGGGCGCGGGGCGGTCGGCCCGTTCGGACCGCCGTTCGGCGGCCCCTTCCGGGGAGGCGGACACGGTCGCGGCGGTGGCGGTGGCAGGGGAAGGGCGCGGCGCGGTGACGTGCGTGCCTCGATCCTGGCGCTGCTGAAGGACCGGCCGATGCACGGCTACGAGATGATCCAGGAGATCGGCGAGCGCAGCGGCGGGGCCTGGCGGCCCAGCCCCGGCTCGGTCTACCCGACCCTTCAGCTGCTTGAGGACGAAGGCCTGATCACCAACGAGAGCGAGGGCGGCAAGAAGCTGTTCACGCTCACCGACTCGGGGCGCGCCGAGGCCGAATCGGGGCCGGAGGCTCCGTGGGAAGAGGCCGGGCGCGGAGTCGACTGGGAGACCGTCAACGAGATCCGGCAGGCCGGATTCGGCCTGATGGAGGCGTTCGGCCAGGTCTGGAAGACGGGCAGCGTCGAGCAGCGGCAGAAGGCCGTCGCCGTCGTCAATGAAGCCCGTAAGAAGCTCTATCTGATCCTCGCCGACGAGCACTGACTCGTGGCGTCAGAAGGGCCCGCGCAGTCGCGCGGGGTCCTTCTCGCGGTGCTCGGCGAGGTCAGGTGACGAGGCCGCCCAGTTTGCGCAGCGACTCATTGAGCGCGGCGGTCGCCGAGTCCTTGAGCTTGCCCGCCATGAGCGACACGGCGGCGCCGGTGAACTCCCCGTCGATACGGACCGTGGTCGCGTCCCCGTCCGGCGTGAGCGTGTAACGGTTGGCGACGCTGACGCCCATCGGGCCCGTGCCCTTGACCCCCAGCATCCGTCCCGCCTCGAACTCATGCACCGTCCAGGCCACTTCGGCGGGGAACCCCATGAGTTTCATGTTCTCCTGGTAAGTGGTTCCCAGCTCCAGCGTCGAAGGCGCGCCCTTGGGGAAGCTGGTGTGGGTGGCGTTCCACTGGCCGTAGGCGGTGAAGTCCGTCAGCTGGGCCCAGACCTTCTCGGCCGACGCCTCGATGCGGGCCTCGGCGCTGACTTCGGCCATACGACCACCCCTTCCTGTCCGGTTACGGTGTCGCGGAACGTAGCCGTACTCGCTCGAACATTCAATACTGATGAACAGTCAGATCTGCTCGGCCGGCTGAAGGTCTCGGTCTCCTCCCTGAGGAGGAGGAGTCGGTCCTCCGTGCCCAACCTCAGTGGGATGGCCGAATGAGACCTTGCGAGGACGCTCGGATCTCTGCGAGCTGATGGGGTGGGAGTTGTGCAACGCCCTGCCCCGCGTACGGAGAACGACGCCAGATGGACGGTCGAACTGGCCTCGGTGATCGGGGGCGCCCGCAGGAGAGCGCTGCGCGACGGCGACCGGCAGATCGACACGGCCCATCTGCTGCACTCGCTGATCGAATCGGACCCTGAGGTGCGGACCGTCGTCGGCGACGTGGCGCGGATCGAGCGGCTGCTCGGCTATCTCGTACAGCGCTCCATCGGATACGGGCTGCGCTGGCAGGGGTCGGTGGAGGACTCGGGCGCTGTTCCCGTCGTGGGTGAGGCAGATGCGGATGCGGACGCGGACGGGGGCGCGGGGCCGGGCGCCGAGGCGGATCTGTGCGGCTGGTCGCCGTCCGCGGTCGCCGCCATGGAAGGCGCGGTGGAGCGGGCCCGGCTGCGCGGCGACGCGCGCGTCCGTGGCATGGATCTGCTCGCCCGCCTTGCGGCGGATCGCGAGAGCCGGGCGGTGGAGGTACTGGAGCGGGCCGGGGTCGATACGGAGCTGCTGGCCAGGCGGGCGGCCGTTCCATCTCGACATGTGTCACAGGGGTGACGGTCCTTACCGCCGCTGACATGATGTGCCGATGCGCGCCTCTGCCTTGTCTACGTCCGGTCTGGGACTCGCCCTGGGTTCGGCCCTCGCGTTCGGTGGTTCAGGAGTCGCTGCCAAACCGCTGATCGAAGCGGGACTCGACCCGCTGCACGTGGTGTGGCTCCGCGTGGCCGGGGCGGCGCTCATCATGCTGCCGCTGGCCTGGCGCCACCGCGATCTGGTGCGGCGCAGACCCGCACTGCTGGTCGGCTTCGGGCTGCTCGCGGTCGCGGGCGTACAGGCCTGCTACTTCGCGGCGATATCCCGGATCCCGGTCGGTGTCGCGCTGCTCGTCGAATACCTCGCTCCCGCGCTCGTGCTCGGCTGGGTCCGCTTTGTGCAGCGCAGGCCTGTCAGCCGGGCCGCGGCGGTCGGTGTCGTTCTCGCGGTGGGCGGGCTCGCGTGCGTCGTGGAGGTGTGGGCGGGGATCGGCTTCGACGCGGTCGGGCTGCTGCTGGCGCTGGCCGCGGCGTGCTGCCAGGTCGGCTACTTCGTCCTGTCGGACCAGGGCGGCGAGGGGGACGACGCGGCGGATCCGCTGGGGGTGATCGCGTACGGACTGCTCGTCGGCACGGCCGTGCTGACGGTGGTGGCGCGGCCCTGGGGCATGGACTGGTCGCTGCTCGCCGGCGGCGCGGAACTGGGCGGGACGCGGGTGCCCGCGGGGCTGCTGCTCGGCTGGATCGTGCTGATCGCGACGGTGCTGGCGTACGTCACCGGGGTCATCTCGGTGCGCAGACTGTCGCCGCAGGTGGCGGGCGTGGTGGCGTGCCTGGAGGCGGTCATCGCGACAGTCCTGGCGTGGGTGCTGCTGGGGGAACATCTGTCGGCGCCGCAGATCTTCGGCGGGGTGGTGGTGCTGGTGGGGGCGTTCATCGCGCAGTCACAGGCGGCGTCTTCGCCGTCGGGGGAGCCGGGGCCGACGGCGGCTGTGCCGGTCGAGGTGGCCGAGCAGCCCGAAGTGGAGTTGTCGGCCAGGCCCTCCACGCCCTAGGCTCATGATCATGCATTTGACCGTACTTCCGCCGCCTGCCGCTTAGCGCGGGCGGCAGTTCTCTGACGAAGACCGGGCTCGGGGTTGTCCCCGAGCGGATCGTCGCTGCCCGTGTGACGGAGCTGAGCGACCACACATCCCGTTCTTCACACAGAGAAGTCACGTGTCGAATCTTTCATCTGTTACATCTGTTACATCTGTTTCTGTTGCCGCGACGCCTGTGCCCGTCGGGCGGAGCCTCTTCTATCTGATCGTCGCGGGAATCGCGTGGGGCACCGCGGGCGCCGCCGCCTCGCTCATCTTCGAGGTGAGCGACATGGGTCCGCTGGCGCTGTCGTTCTGGCGCTGCGCGGGCGGGCTGGTCGTGCTGCTGGGGGCGCTGGTGTGGCGGGCGCGGTGGGCCTCCGTCGTGGCGCCGCGTGCGGGTGCCGGGGCGCGTCCGGGTGCGGTGGAGCCGCGTCGCCTGCGGCTGCTGCGCATCCTCGGTACGGGGATAGGGCTTACCTTCTTCCAGAGCGCCTACTTCGCCGCCGTCCAGGCGACGGGCCTCGCGGTGGGTACGGTCGTCACGCTGGGCGCGGGCCCCGTGCTCATCGCGGTGGGCGCGCGACTGACGATGGGCGAGCGCCTCGGCCGGGGCGGCGCCATCGCCGTCCTCGGCGCGCTCGCCGGTCTGGCAGTACTCGTACTGGGTGGCGACAGCGGCACGGTACGCCCGGTGGGCGTCGCACTCGCGGTGCTCTCGGCCGCCGGATACGCGGTGATCACGCTGCTGACGCGGTGGCTGGGGCGGCGTGGCGAAGGCGGCGATTCGCTCTCCACGACGGCGTGGGCCTTCGCGATCGGGTCGGTCGGGCTGCTGCCCCTGGCGCTGGGAGAGGGGCTGCTGCCGCACACGGCGGAACTCGGCCGGGTGGTGTGGTTGTTGGCGTACGTGGCAGCGGTGCCGACGGCGCTGGCGTACGCGCTGTACTTCGCGGGGGCGGCGGTGGTCCGGGCCGCGACGGTCTCGGTGATCATGCTGCTGGAGCCGGTGAGCGCGTCGGCCATCGCGGTGACGGTGCTGGGGGAGCGGCTGACGGCGGCGACGGTTGGTGGGACGGTGCTGCTGTTGGGGGCGGTGGGGGGACTGGCGGGGGCGGAGATGCGGGGCGTGCGGGGGCGGGTGGGGTAGGGGCGCCTGCGGCGGGCTTTCTGGGGCTCTGCCCCAGACCCCCGTACCGTCCTTCGGGCGGTGTCCTCAATCGCCGGACGGGCTGGATGGGATCGGCTCGCCGCGGATCGTGTGGACGGGGATGACTCCCGCCCAGTACGGGAGCCCCGCGTCCTCCGGGTCGTCGAGCGGGTCGCCCGTGCGGAGCTTGGCCGAGAGCTCCGTCAGCGGCAGCCGCAGTACCGCCGTCGCCGCCAGTTCCTTCGGGTTCGGGGGGCGTGAGTCCCGCGAGCGGCCCGGGACGACCTGGTTGACCAGGGCTTCCAGGGCCGCTCGCTTCTCCTCCGTGGCCGTGACCTGATGGGCCGTGCCGTGGACCACGACCGAGCGGTAGTTGATCGAGTGGTGGAACGCGGAGCGCGCCAGGACCAGGCCGTCGACATGGGTGACCGTCAGGCATACGGACAGCCCCGGGTCCGCCTCGCCGCCTGCCATGCGCAGTGGGCGCGAGCCCGTCGAGCCGTGGATGTACAGCTGCTCGCCGACCCGGGCGAACAGCGTCGGCAGGACGACCGGCGCGCCGTCCCGGATGAAGCCGAGATGGCAGACGTACGCCTCGTCCAGTATCGAATGGACCAGCTCGCGGTTGTACGCGGCACGCTCCCGGGAGCGAGTGGGGACGGTTCGTTCGGTGGGCTCGTAGGTGTCCGGCATTTGCGCACTCCATTGCACTAGTGCATACTGATGTTTGTGCTAGGAGAATATCGGATTGTCGGACGGCGCGCATCGGAGATTGCCGCGAGCGTCGAGCGCGCTGTTGGCGCGGGTGAGCTGGAGCCAGGGCAAATACTGCCGCCCATGCGGGAGTTGGCGACCCAGCTCGGGGTCAATCCCAACACCGTCGCGTCCGCGTACCGGACGCTGCGGGAGCGCGGAGTGATCGAGACCGCCGGACGCAAGGGCAGCCGGGTGCGCCCGCGACCCGCCAGTACCGCGCGCGGGTCGCTGCGTGTCGACGCCCCGCCCGGCGTACGGGACCTGGGGGACGGGAACCCCGACCCCGCCCTGCTGCCGCCGTTGCACGACGCGCTCGCCGCCGCCGCCCGGCGCCATGCGCAGGAGCCCGGGCTGTACGGACAGGTCCCCGTCGACCCCGAGTTCGGGCGGCTCGCGCGCGCCGGGATGGACGCGGACGGCGTACCCGACGGGCCGATCGCCGTCACCTCCGGATCGCTGGACGCCATCGAGCGGGTCCTCGCCGCGCAGCTCAAGCCCGGTGACACGGTCGCCGTCGAGGACCCGGGCTGGGGCGCCCTGCTGGACCTCGTGCCCGCGCTGGGGCTGAAACCCGTACCCATGGCGCTGGACGACGACGGACCGCTGCCCGCCGAAGTGGAGCGGGTGCTGACCGCGGGCGCCAGGGCGATCGTCGTCACCGACCGGGCGCAGAACCCGACCGGCGCCGTGGTGAGCGAGGCGCGCGCCCGCGAACTGCGGGCGGTGCTCGCCCGCTTCCCCCGCACCCTGCTCATCGAGGACGACCACGGGCACGCCATCGTGGATCAGCCGCTGTACCCCCTCGCCGGGGTGACGGACAGCTGGGCCTTCGTACGCTCCGCCGCCAAGGGGTACGGCCCTGATCTGCGGGTCGCCGTGCTGACCGGCGACTCCACCACCATCGACCGGGTCATGGGCCGCCAGCAGCTGGGAGCCGGCTGGGTCAGCAGGCTGCTCCAGCGCGCGGTTGCGCACCTGTGGGCCTCGGGCGCGGTCGATCCCCGTACCGTCGCGCGGTCGTACGGGGAGCGGCGCGACGGACTCGTACAGGCGCTGGCGCGGCGGGGGATCGCGGCCCATGGGCGCAGCGGCATGCATGTCTGGGTGCCCGTCTCCGACGAGACCGGGGCGGTGGCGCGGCTGCTGCAGGCGGGCTGGGCGGTCGCGCCGGGCGCGCGCTTCAGGCTGTCCGCGCCGCCCGCCGTGCGGATCACCGTCTCGGAGCTGTCGATGGACGACATCGGGCCGCTCGCGGACGCGGTGGCGGCAGCGGCGGGCCCGGCGCCCGCCCGCAGCTACGGCTGACTGCCGCTCGCCTTCGGCCTGCTCTGGGTGAGCGCCGCGCCCGCCAGGACTATCAGCGCGCCGACCGGCGTGTTCCAGGTCAGCTGCTCGTCCAGGACCGCGACGCCCGCCGCCGTGGCGATGACCGGAATGAAGTACGTGACCATCTGCGCGGTCGTCGGGCCGACCTCGGCGACCATCCCGTACTGGAGCAGCAGCGCGAAGCCCGTCCCCAGCACGCCGAGCGCGATCACCGCCAGCAGCGGAACGAGCGGAAAGGATGTCGGCACCGTGGTGAACAGCGGTGTCACCACGCCCAGTTGGACGGTCGCGAGCAACAGCTGCGCACCGGTCAGCGAAAGATTCGACGCGCTGCTGCCGGCCAGCGTGCGCCGCACATAGATCCAGCCGATCGGATAGCTCAGCGAAGCGAGCAGCGCCATCGCCGTGCCGCCGAAGTCGAGCCCGGAGAAGCCCTGCCAGACGCCGAGCACGGTCAGCACGCCAAGGAAGCCGAGGCCGAGCCCGGCGACCCGGCGGCGGGTGGGCCGGTCCTCCGAGAGCGCGACCAGCGAGAGCACCATGCCCCACAACGGCGAGGTCGCATTGCAGATCCCCGCGAGCGTCGAGGGAATCGTCAGCTCGGCGTATGCGAAGAGCGAGAACGGCAGCGCGTTGAGGAGGAAGGCGGCGACGGTGAGATGCGTCCAGGTGCGGAGCCCGCGCGGCAGCCGGTCGCGCCGTACCGCCATGGCGACGGCCAGCACCGCCGTACCGAAGAAGAGCCGGCCGAAGGTGACCTGGAAGGGCGCGTACGCGCCGGTGCCGACTTTGATGAGGAGGAAGCTGAAGCCCCAGACCGTCGAGAGCACCGCGAAGCGGATACGCCAGTCGACGGCGCGGCGGCGGGCAGGAGGGCCCGCGGATCGATGGATGGGACGAGAGGTCCGGGAGGGGCTGGGGAGTGCGGTGCTCATGGCGTCCACCCTGGCCTCCACGACCTTGTAGGACAAGTGAGAATTATTTGAGGTGTTCGCGTAGCATCGCTTACATGTTGAATCTGGAGCGCCTCCGCACCCTCGACGCCCTGGCCCGCCACGGCTCGGTCAGCGGAGCAGCCGACGGACTGCATGTCACGACCTCCGCCGTCTCCCAGCAGATGGCGAAGCTGGAACGGGAGGTCGGTCAGCAGCTGCTGGCGAAGAACGGGCGCGGCGTCCGGCTGACCGACGCCGGCCGGCTGCTCGCCGACCACGCCGCGCGCATCCTGTCCCAGGTGGAACTCGCGCAGTCCGACATCGAGGCGCAGCGCGGAGAGGTGGTCGGCGAGGTGAGGATGGGAGCCTTTCCCACGGCCGTCCGCGGGCTCTTCCCCGGGGCCCTGTCCGCACTGCGCAAGGCCCACCCCGACCTGCGCGTCCGCAGCCGCGAGGTGGAGCCCGACCGGGCCGTCAGGGAGGTGTTCCGGGGTGACCTCGACCTCGCCGTCGTCCTGGACTGGAGCAATAAGCGGCTGCCGGTGCCGGGCGGGCTCGCGCAGGTCCAGCTGCTGGACGACATCCCCGATGTCGCCATGCACACCGACCATCCGCTGGCGGGCCGGGCGGAGGTGGATCTTGAGGAGTTCGCCGACGACGACTGGGTGTCCTGGCCGGAAGGCGAGTTCTGTTACGAGTGGCTGATGTTCACGCTGCGCTCGAAGGGGGTCGAGCCGAAGATCGCGCACATCGCAGAGGAGCACCATACGCAGCTGGCGCTGATCGCCGCCGGGCTCGGGGTGTGCGTCGCGCCCCGGCTCGGCCGGGGGCACGTTCCGCAGGGCGTCGCGCTCGTCCCCGTACGGCAGCGGATGCGGCGGCATGTGTACGCGGTGTGGCGGGCGGACGCCGACCGGCGGCCGTCCATCAGAGCGGTGGTCGAGGCGCTGCGGGAGGCCGCGAGCGAGGTGGAGCGGTCAGCCGCCTGAGTGCTCTGAGGGCCCTCAGGGCTCTCAGGGCTGTGAAGGCTGTGAGAGCTTGCGGAAGTCCCAGGACGCGATCGTGTCGGGGGTCAGCCGCAGCCAGGCGTGGCGACCGTCGTGCGGCATCTCGTCCAGGGAGAAGTTCTTCCGCGCGAAGAGGCGCTCCGGTACGTCCAGTTCGGGGCACGGCTCCCCGGTGCGCGGCATCTCGCCGACGAACACGGCGGTGCCGGTGAGCTCCACGCCGCGCAGCTCGCCGTACTCCTCGCCCTCGTCCACCACGACCGCGAGCCGCGGATCGTGCCGCAGCTCGGCCCAGCGGCGGCTGCGCGTGATCGAGTACAGCCAGAGCGCGCTGCCGTCCCAGGCGAACCAGAGGGCGGTGACATGCGGGCGGCCGTCGGCGGAGACGGTGGCCACCCGGCAGGTGCGCTGCTCGGCCAGGAACTCGTCCCGCTCTCCGGGCGTCATCATGACGCGCCGGCCCCGGCGCTGTGTGACGGCCATGCGCGGCCACCTCCCGAGAGTGTTTGACTGACGTTGTGTCAGGCATCATGGGGGGTCTTCCGCCGTCACGCAATGCACCCACTGCACGCCATGTCCGCAGCGACCCGAGGGGAAGCCGTGCCCGCCTTCGAACAGCTCGCGAAAGACCTCGAACCGGCCACCACCGCACTGCTTACCGTCGAGTGCCAGCGGGGAGTCGTCGGCCCGGACAGCGCCCTGCCGGAACTGGCCGAGGCGGCCCGCTCCTCGGGCGCGCTCGACAACGTCGCTCGCCTGGTCGCGGGCGCCCACGCGGCAGGCGTCCAAGTACTCCACGCGGTCGCCGAGCGCCGCCCCGACGGCCGCGGCGCCAACCACAACGCCCGGCTCTTCAGGGCGGCCGGGCGGCTGCCCGTACAGCAGCACTCCGGCACGACGGCCGTCCGTATCGCGCCGCCCATCGAGGTCGCCGACCAGGACCTCGTCGTACGCAGACTGCACGGTCTGTCGCCCATCGCGGGTACGGACGTCGACGCGCTGCTGCGCAACCTCGGCTGCCGCACCCTCGTCGTCACCGGCGTCTCGGCGAACGTCGCCATACCCAACGCCGTTTTCGACGCCGTCAACCTCGGATATACGGCGGTGGTCCCGGGCGACGCCATCGCGGGGGTGCCCGCCGACTACACCCCCGCGATGATCCGCAACACCCTCGCGCTCGTCGCCACGGTCACCACCACCGACTCGGTGCTCGCCTGCTGGGAACGCCAGGGCTAGGGCGTGTTTGAGAAGTAGCGCCGTCCGCCCGTGGGGCGGGCCCTGCGGCTCCCCCAGAGCTTCGCCTGGGAGGTACCCCCAGTGCGTGCAGTCGCAAGGCGGTGGGGGCACTCCCCCTCGCTCCGCTGGGGGGACCCCCACCAGGCGGAGCTCTGGGGGAGTGCTTGGGCGACTCCGACAACACCGTGAGTGCGCGTGCCAGGCGTCGCGGGGCTGGGGGTCCCCCTGGCTTCTCCCCCGTGGCTTCGCACGGGAGGTGCCCCCAGGGGACCCCCACCGGACGAAGTCCAGGGGGAGGGACTTCTCAAACACGCCCTAGCCCGCCACGGACGCGCTCACGCGAGCGTGATCGAGTCTCCCGCGACGGTGATCGAGGCGGGGGGCAGCGCCGTGGTGGCGGGCCCCTTCTTGACGCTGCCGTCCGTCACGCTGAACTCGCTGTTGTGACACGGGCAGTTGATGACGCCATTGGCGATGCCCTTCACCGCGCAGCCCTGGTGGGTGCACTTGGACGAGAACGCCCTGAACTCACCCGCCGTCGGCTGGGTGACCACCACATCGCCGATCACCTTGCCGCCGCCCTCGGGGATCTCCGACGTCTTGGCGATCACCTTGCCGGTGCCGGCACCCCCACCCGCGTCAGCGCCCGCCTCGGCGGAGGCGGTGGCGGACGCTGTTCCGCCGGTCGGCTGCTGCGGCGGCTGCTCCTGCGCCGACTGCCCGCCGTCCTCCGAGTCGCCGCACGCGGTGAGCGCGGCGGCGAGACCCGCTCCCCCCAATGTGGTGACGACAGTACGGCGGGCGATGGTCCGTGCTGGCCCTTGCGATCGGGTCATGGTGGATCCCTCTCAAAGGTCAATAGTCGTTGGCCGGTTCTTGAAAGTTGTACGGGAAGCGGACGTCCGACGTTCAAATGATCAGTGAGTCAATACTCTCCGAAGTTATGACGCCGCGCTAGGTGACGAACGCGCGCGCCTAGCGCTTGGCGGACTGGGGCGGGATCGGTACGCCGTCCTCGGTCACATACTTCGTCCCGTCGTCGTACTTGGTGATCGTGAAGGAGTCCAGCACCTCGCCCACCTCCTTGTCGGTCGTGGACCGGTCGTCCCACTTCGCGGCGACGACCGACTCGTAGCGGATCTGGTTCGCGGTGACCCTGATCCCCTGAAAGGTGGAGGTGTGGCCGGCCGTCGCGACCTGGGTCGCGCCATTGCGCGTCCAGACGTTGTCGCCCGCCGGGGCCTGCTCGTAATACTTGGGCCCGGAGATGGCGACCGCGTAGACCGGGCCGGTCGTCACGCCGGGTGTCGCGGTCGCGTCCGCGTTCACATACCCACGGGCGTAGACATGGTCGTGGCCCATCAGTACGAGATCGATGTCGCCCCGCTGGAACACCGGGAGCCACGCGTCCCGCACAGGCTTCTCGTCACGGCCTTCGGCGCCCGAGAAGACCGGCTGATGGAAGACGGCCACAGCCCATTTATTGGGGTTGTTGCCGAGGATCCCGTCGAGCCAGCGCCCCTGGAGGTCGAGCCAGAGCTTCTCCGGATCGGGGCAGCCCGTGGTGCAGGCGGGCAGGTTGTCCGGCGTCATCAGCGCGCGGGCGTCGCCCGTGCTCGCGTTGAGCGTGATGAACCGTACGCCCTGGTAGTCGTTGTAGCACGCGGTCTCCGTGAGCACCTTGGCCATATGTGCCTCATAGGCGGCGCGCCGGCGCTCCGCGGGGCTGTCATCGGCCGCCGGGGTCGCCCGGGGCCCGTTGGCGGGGTACTCGAAGGTCGACTTCCAGGTCTTGAGGAAGGCGTCCCCGTTGTACTCGTGGTTGCCGGGCGCGGCGATCACATTGCCGGTCTGGCTGTAGCCGTCCATGGCGCCGAACCAGTCGCGCCACTCGCTGTCGTTGCCCGAGGAATTGACGAGGTCGCCGGCGTTGACGCTGCCCACGGCGTCGGGATAGCGGGTGTAGGCCTGTTTGACGACAGGCGCCCATGTGGCCGTCAGGTCGTTCTGCGCGTCACCGAAGTAGAGGAAGGTGAACTCCTCGCCCGCCGGCCGTGCCGTCGTGAAGGCGTACGTCCTGCTGAACCACTTCCCGGTGCCGACGCGGTACTCGTACGCCGTGCCGGGCGCCAGCCCGTCCACCACCGCCGAGTGGGTGCGTACCGGCACACCGCCGCTGATCAGCTCCTCATTGCCGCGCGCCGGGACGGTCCGCCAGGTGTCGGTGCCCGCCTTGCGCAGCTGCACCTCGCCGGAGGTCAGCGCGGACCCGGTGCGCCAGGTGAAGGCCTGCGAGTTCTCGGCCTTCTCGGTCGGCGTCAGCACGATCCGCTCGGGCAGCGCCTCGGGTGCCGCCAGGTCGGGGTTCGTGGTGAGCGCGACGTCGAAGATGTGCATGATGCCGCGGTCGCTGCCCCGCGGCAGGACGACGGCCGCGACGCGCTTACTGGGGTCGAGGAGCTGCGGCTTCGTGCCGAACACCTTCGCCTGCGCGGTGTCGGGGGCGGCGTCGGCCTTGTTGCGTCCTGCCGTGGTGACCAGCGGGGTGTTGCCGAACTGGTAGTTCGTGCCCGGGGTCCAGTCGGTGAGTTGTACGGCCACGTTCTGGGTGGAGCCATCCGTGTATTCGACGACCGCGGTGCCCTGCGAGGGGCCGTTGGTGGCGAGTCCCAGGAAGGAGATACCGGTGGCGTTCGCCGTTCCCTGGCTGTTCTTCATGTCGATGCGCTGGCCGTGCGGAATCCAGTTGTCGGGCTTGCCGGGAGCGCTGTCGGGCCAGGTGAAGCTGACACCGGTGTCGCCGAGCGGCAGTCGCCCGCCGGGCCCCGCGCCCGCCGCCGCGAGCTTCTCGCGCGAGAGCGAGCTGTCGCTCAGGTCGAGCGAGCCGGTGTTGCCCTGTCCGTCCGGGGTGGTGCCGGTGTTGTTCCGCGCGTCGCCTCCGTCGGTGTACGACGGCGGGACATCGGCCGCGCCCGTTCCCCAGGTGCCCGGGGTCCTGGACATCGTGAAGTCGAGCGTCCCGCCCTTGCGGGTGAAGTCCTCGCTGAGCCAGGAGCGCGTGGTGGACTTGCGGTCGACCTTCAGGCCGGTCACATACTTCGCGTCCCCGCCGGCGCCCGGCGCCTTGAGGGTGAGGGTACGGCGGCTGTCGGCGCTGTCGATGGTGATGCGCTCGAACATCGGCGAGCTGACCACGAGGTTCGAGGTGCCGTAGATCGACGGCGAGAGGCCGAGGCTGGCCCATACGTACCAGGCGCTGAGCGAGCCGAGGTCGTCGTTGCCCGGCAGGCCGGACGGCGTGGTGTCGTACATCTCGGTGACGGCGCGGCGCAGCACATCGGTCGTCCGGTGCGGCTGGCGGAGCCAGTTGTAGACGTAAGGCATGCTGAAGCTCGGCTGGTTGGAGAGATAGGCGCCGGTCGTGCCGTACACCCCGGCGTCCAGCCGGCGCGTGTGCTCGTCCAGCGCGGCGGTGACGGTCTGCAGGCCGCCGCGCTTCTCGATCAGCGTGGAGACGTTGTGCGGCACCATCCAGCCGTACTGGTGGCCGGTGGCCTGCTCGAACTGGTCGCCGCGCTCACCGAGGGCGAACGCCCGGTTGAACCCGTTGCGGTCCCGGGGACGGATCTGGCGGGTCTGGTCGTCGAAGACGTTCTGCCAGCTCTGAGCCCGCGCCATGAACTGCTCGTACGCGCTCCGGTCGCCGAGCCGCTGGGCGAGCTGGGCGATCCCGAAGTCGTCAATCGCGTACTCAAGGGTCTTGGACGTCGCCGCATCGGCCTTGCGGCTCTCGATGAATCCGGCGCCGGCGTACTGGTAGGCGTGGGCGCGCCGCGTGCTGTCCGCGGGCAGCGTCTGGGTGTCGACCATCGAGGCGAGCGCCGCCCCGCGGTCGTAATCCGTGGAGCCGAACGCGTCGACGGAGGAGACGACGGACTGGAGGGAGTCGCCGCTCATCTTCTGCTGCGCCTGGTTGAGGTGCGGCCAGTTCGACCAGGTGCCGGTCTGCTGGACCATGTCCACGATGGACTGGTTGATATCGCTGCCGACCTTGGGGAAGAGCAGGGCGGTGAGCTGCGCCTGGCCGCGGTAGGTGTCCCAGCCCGCGTAGGTGACGTAGTGGTGGCGGCCCTTGGCGACCTTGTGCACCTTGCCGTCGTAGCCGGGGTACTCGCCGTTGACGTCGTCAAAGGTGTTGGGGTGCAGGAGCGCGTGGTAGAGCGCCGTGTAGAACTTCACCCGCTCGTCCTTGGTGCCGCCCTTGGCGTCGACCGTGTCGAGCGAGTCCCGCCACAGCCGGGCGGCGTCGGCGCGCACCCGGTCGAAGCTGCTGTGCCTGCCGGCCTCGGCCGCGGCGTTACGGGCGGCGTTGTCGACGCTGACGTAGCTGAGGCCGGTTCTGGCGGTGACCTCGGCGCCCTTGTCGAAGACGAGGTAGGCGCCGGCGCCGTGCTTGACCGCCCCGCTGCGGGCGGTGGCGGCGCCCGGGGTGACGGTGTCGCCCTTCCAGGTGCCGTAGGAGCGTACGGGCCGGTCGAAGGTGGCCGAGAAGTGGGCCTTGTACCGTCCGCCCTCGTCGCACACCGAGGCGGTTTCGACCCAGCCGCTGACGGTGTTGCCGGCGACGGTCACTTCGCTGTCGAAGACCCGGTTGTTCGAGCCGGCCACATCCAGGATCAGCGTGGAGCCGCTGTCCGAACTGCCGCCGGACTTGCCCCTGGAGGGGAAGTCGAAGCGGCTCACGGACGTACGGGTGGTTGCGGTCAACTCGGCCTTGACATCGTTGTCAAGCGACACCGAGTAGTAGCCGGGATCCGCCTTCTCACCATCGTGGTCGAAGCCGAGGTAGTAGTCGGTGATGGCGGTGGCCGGGCTCGTCGGCAGCGCGCCGTTGTTCAGGGCGCCGGTGTACGGCAGCACCGGGAAGTCGAAGGCGCTGAAACGGCCCTCGCAGCCCGTGCCGGACAGCCGCGTCATCCCGAAGCCGCGGAGCTTGTCGGCGGTGTACTCGTACCCGCCCTTCTGGTCACCGTCGCCCGAGCGGTAGGTGGTGGGGCTCGACTGCACCATGCCGAACGGGACGGTCGCCCCCGGCCAGGTGTTGCCGTATGCGCTGTTGCCCTTGTTCTGCGTGGTGTCCAGTTCCGTCCCGATGAACGGATCGACCGCGTCGAACGCGCTGATCCGGGACTCGGAGCGGGAGCCGGAGGCGGAGGCGGCCCCGGACGCCGCGGCCGTGGCGGGTACGAGACCCGCGATGAGCGCGCCCGCCGCCATGGCCGTCACCAGGAGGTGGTCGCGTCTGGGGGGACCGGAGCGAGCGGTGAGGGGGCGCGAAGACAACGCCCTTGAGGCCAAAGGCCACATGTGGGTCCTCTCGGTGTTCAACGAGTTGCGGATTGCCGGCACCACGATGCTGTCTGAGCTGGTCGAACGGAAGGCCCGACGACAACGGACCAGTGAACCGGACACGAAGCCCTGACGGATAGTCTGGGGAAATGCTTTCCGAAGTCACAGCGACCCGCTATGTCACGCCTTTGCGTGAGGGCGGCTCGCTTCCGGGCATCGTCGAGGCCGACGATCTCGGTACGTACGTCATGAAGTTCACCGGCGCGGGACAGGGTCGCAAGACCCTGATCGCCGAAATCATCTGCGGAGAGCTGGGGCGGCGGCTCGGGCTGCGTGTGCCCGAGCTGGTCACCATCCAGCTTGACCCCGTCATCGGTCTCGCCGAGCCCGACGAGGAGGTGCAGGATCTGCTGAAGGCAAGCGGCGGGCTGAACCTCGGCATGGACTTCCTGCCCGGGTCGCTGGGCTTCGATCCCCTCGCCTACGAGGTGGACGCGGCGCAGGCGGGCAAGGTCGTCTGGTTCGACGCGCTGATCAACAACGTCGACCGCTCCTGGCGCAATCCGAACATGCTGATCTGGCACGGCGACCTGTGGCTCATCGACCACGGGGCCACCATGATCTGGCAGCACAACTGGGCGGGCGCCGAGGCCTCCGCCGCCAAGCCGTACGACGCCTCGGACCACGCCCTCGCGCCCTTCGGGCCCGATATCACGTCCGCCGCCGCCGAGCTCGCGCCGCTCGTCACCGAGGAGCTGCTGACCGAGATCGCCGCCGACGTTCCCGGCGAGTGGCTGGTCGACGAGCCGGGGTTCGCGACCACGGACGCGCTGCGCCGGGCGTATGTCGAGGCACTGCTGCCGCGCGCCGCGACGATCCACACCCGTATCACCCTGGACTCGCCGCCCAAGGACCGGCCCTCGCGGGCGCCCGGCTGGCTGACCGGGAAGGACGGCGCCAAGTGAGCGAGCGGAACCACCAAGTCCGTGACGGCCGGCAAGTCCGTGACGCGCGTCAGGTCCGTGACGTCTTCGAGTACGCGCTGCTGTGGGTCGTGCCGCGCGTCGAGCGCGGCGAGTGCTTCAACGCCGGCGTGGTGGTCTACTGCCGCGCCAAGTCCTTCGTCGCCGCCCGTACGTATCTGGACGAGTCGAAACTGAAGGCGCTGGACCCCGGCGCCGACGTCACCGGCGTACGTGCCGCGCTGCGCGCAGTCGAGGGCGTCTGCCGGGGCGGCGCGGACGCGGGCCAGGCCGCGCGGGACGAGCCGGGGCGGCGCTTCCGGTGGCTGATCGCGCCGCGCTCCACCGTCGTACAGCCGGGGCCCGTGCACAGTGGCCTGACCGCCGATCCCGAGTCCGAGATCGAGCGGCTGTTCCAGCTGCTGGTGCGCTGAACGCGGTGTGACGCGCCCTGGCGCGCGCGCTTGGCCGTTGACACCGGGTGCCAGGGCTTCTAGCGTCTCGTCTGCTGAAGGTACTAAGCGGTTGCTCACCCGTTCGCTCACCACCGGGTCGTACCGCATGGGCCGCATTTCAAGGGCGAGGAGAACCAGCATGTCCACCACCGAGCAGCGTGTTGCCATCGTGACCGGGGCGGCGCGTGGCATTGGCGCCGCCACCGCGGTACGGCTGGCGGCACAGGGCCGCGCCGTAGCAGTGCTCGACCTCGACGAGGCGGCCTGCGCGGAGACCGTCGAGAAGATCACCGCGGCGGGCGGCAAGGCCCTCGCGGTCGGCTGTGACGTGTCGAAGGGCGCCCAGGTGGAGTCCGCCGTGGCGCGCGTCGCCGCCGAGCTCGGCGCGCCCACGATCCTCGTCAACAACGCGGGCGTGCTCCGCGACAACCTGCTCTTCAAGATGAGCGAGTCCGACTGGGACACCGTGGTCGACGTCCACCTCAAGGGCGCGTTCCTGATGGCCAAAGCCTGCCAGAAGCACATGGTGGACGCCGGGTTCGGCCGTATCGTCTCGCTGTCCTCCAGCTCGGCACTCGGCAACCGCGGCCAGGCCAACTACTCCGCCGTCAAGGCCGGTCTCCAGGGCTTCACCAAGACGCTCGCCAAGGAGCTCGGCAAGTTCGGCGTCACCGCCAACGCCGTCGCGCCCGGATTCATCGTCACCGAGATGACGGCCGAGACGGCGGCGCGCGTCGGCATGGGATTCGAGGAGTTCCAGGCCGCGGCGGCCAGCCAGATCCCGGTCCAGCGCGTCGGTTACCCCGAGGACGTCGCGGGCGCCATCGCGTTCTTCACGGGCGATGATGCCGGGTTTGTCTCCGGCCAGGTCATGTACGTGGCCGGCGGACCGCTCAACTGAATCCGGAGGTGACAGACATGACCGAAGAGACAGCAGAGCCGGCAGAGGCAGCAGAGGCAGTACGGGTAATGGACAGCGGAAAGGTCGCGCTGGTCACCGGCGGGAGCCGCGGCATCGGCTACGGCGTCGCCGAGGCGCTCGTCGCCCGCGGCGACCGGGTGTGCATCACCGGCCGCGGCGAGGACGCGCTCAAGGACGCCGTGGAGCGGCTCGGCGCGGACCGGGTGATCGCCGTCGCGGGCAAGGCCCATGACGAGGCCCATCAGCAGGTCGCGGTCGAACGCGCCATGGAGGCGTTCGGCCGCGTCGACTTCCTGATCAACAACGCCGGTACGAACCCGGTCTTCGGCCCGCTCGCCGAGCTCGACCTGAACGTGGCGCGCAAGGTCTTCGAGACCAACGTGATTTCGGCGCTCGGCTTCGCGCAGCAGACCTGGAAGGCCTGGCAGAAGGAGAACGGCGGCGCGATCGTGAACATCGCCTCGGTCGCGGGCCTCTCCGCCTCGCCCTTCATCGCCGCGTACGGCATGAGCAAGGCCGCCATGGTCAATCTCACGCTCCAGCTGGCGCACGAGTTCGCCCCGGGTGTCCGGGTCAACGCGATCGCGCCCGCCGTGATCAAGACGAAGTTCGCGCAGGCGCTGTACGAGGGCCGGGAGGCGGAGGCAGCCGCCGCGTATCCCTTGGGAAGGCTCGGTGTGCCGGAGGACATCGGGGGTGCCGCCGCGTTCCTCACCTCAGATCAGTCGGACTGGATCACCGGCCAGACCCTGGTGGTGGACGGGGGTATCTTCCTGAATGCGGGCGTTCACTGAGCCGCTCTGGGTGATTTGTTCCTGAATGCGGAAGTGCCCCGCCGGGCCGGGCGGTTGCCCCGGCGGGGCCCTGCGGTATGGTCGGCCGATCCATGGCTCACCTAGGAGCGTGCACGTGTTCTACCGGACCAGTCTGCAGGCCGTTGCAGCCCTAGCGTCCATATCCCTGCTCGCCGGATGCGGCCTGTTTTCGGACGGGGACGCAGAAGGCGAGCAGAAGCTGTCAGTCGGCACGATGAGTGAGCCCACCACACTCGATCCTGCCGCTGCCTGGGACGGTTCATGGGAGCTGTTCCGCAACGTCTATCAGACGCTGCTGAGCTTTCCCACCGACAGTACGACGCCGCAGCCCGACGCGGCGAAGAGCTGCCGGTTCACGGACACCGGCAATCAGACCTTCCAGTGCGAGCTGCGTGAGGGGCTGGAGTTCTCCAACGGAGAGAAGCTCGACGCCGCCGCCGTGAAGCACTCCATCGACCGGATCAAGAAGATCGATGTCGAGGGCGGTCCCAACGGTCTGCTGGGGTCGCTGGCGAAGGTCGAGACCACCGGCGACCGCATTGTGACGTTCCGCCTCAACGCCGCGGACGCCACGTTCCCGTTCATCCTCGCCACGCCCGCGATGGCCATGGTGCCGCCCAAGCTGTACCCCGCGGACAAGCTCCGCGAGGACGGCAAGCTCACCGGCTCCGGGCCGTATGCCATGGACTCGTACAAAAAGGGCGACCGGGCCGTGCTGTCCAAGAACCCCAAGTACCAGGGGTTCGCGAAGCTCAAGAACGACGCCGTCACCATCCGGTACTTCAGTGAGTCCGAAGTGATGCTGGACGCGCTCAAGAAGAAGCAGATCGACGCGATCAACCGTGGTCTGAACGCGCAGGAGATCGTGGAGCTCCAGCAGGGGGGAAAGCCGGAGCTCGATCACCTTCAGCTGGTGGAGACCGTCGGCGCCGACATCCGCTACCTCGTCTTCAACCCCAGCGACCCGATGGCCGGCAAGCTCGCCGTACGGCGCGCGGTTGCGCAGGTCGTCGACCGGGGCGCGCTCGTCGCCACGGCCTACAAGGGCACGGCGGAACCGCTGTACTCGATGGTCCCCAAGGGCATCTTCGGGCACACCACCAAGTTCTACGACCGCTTCGGCGAGCCGGATGTGGCCAAGGCGAAGGACATCCTCGAGGACGCGGGCATCACCGAGCCGGTGCCGCTGACGTTCTGGTACACCACCGACCGCTACGGCTCCTCGACCAAGGACGAGTTCGCCGAGCTGAAGCGGCAGCTCGACGGCTCGGGGCTGTTCACGATCACGCTGCAGTCCAAGCCGTGGACGGAGTACCAGGAGGGCTACAAGAAGGGCGAGTACCCCGTATTCGGCCGTGGCTGGTTCCCGGACTTCCCGGACCCGGACAACTTCATCGCGCCGTTCGTCGGCGAGAAGAACGCGCTCAACACGCCGTACAAGAGCCCTGAGATCGCCCAGGCGCTGCAGGAGTCCCGGCGCGAGAGCGATCGCGCGGCGGTCGCCAAGCAGTTCGACGCGGCGCAGGAGGTCCTGGTGGATGATGTGCGCCTGCTGCCGCTGTGGCAGGGCAAGGTGTACATCGCGGCGAGTGAGGAGATCGGCGGCGGCGAGCGTGCCATGGACCCGCAGACGATCATGCAAGTGTGGGAGCTGTACCGCAAGGCGAGCTGGTAGCGGCGATTGTCAGTGGCCCCCGGTAAGTTCTGTGGTTGAGAACTGATCGTATTCCGGAGGTTGTTGACGTGACCGACACCCACATGCTGCCCGAGTCCTGGCGCGGCGTCCTCGGCGAAGAGCTGCAGAAGCCCTACTTCAAGGAGCTCACCGAATTCGTCGAGGAGGAGCGGGCGCGGGGGCCGGTCTATCCGCCGCGCGAAGAGGTCTTCGCCGCGCTGGACGCCACGCCGTACGACCAGGTGAAGGTGTTGATCCTCGGCCAGGACCCGTACCACGGAGAGGGGCAGGGGCACGGCCTCTGCTTCTCGGTGCGGCCCGGCGTCAGGGTCCCGCCCTCCCTGCGGAACATCTACAAGGAGATAAGGGACGACCTCGGTCTCCCCATCCCGGACAACGGCTATCTGATGCCATGGGCACAGCAGGGCGTCCTGCTGCTCAACGCGGTGCTGACGGTCCGGGGCGGCGAGGCCAACTCCCACAAGGGCAAGGGGTGGGAGCGGTTTACGGACGCGGTGATCCGCGCCGTGGCGGAGCGGCCCGACCCGGCGGTGTTCGTGCTCTGGGGGAACTATGCGCAGAAGAAGCTGCCGCTGATCGACGAGACGCGGCATGTGGTGGTGAAGGGCGCGCACCCCTCGCCGCTCTCGGCGAAGAAGTTCTTCGGCTCCCGTCCGTTCACGCAGATCAACGAGGCGATCGCGGCGCAGGGGCACGAGACCGTCGACTGGCGGATTCCGGACCTCGGCTGAGTCTTGTCGCGCACCCGGCTGACAGGCTCGGGCCCCTGCCCGAGCCTGTGGGCCTTTGGCGGCCGTGGCCGCTAGCGTCGCGTCGTGAGCTGACGCCGCGGTCGCAATTCGCCGCACGGACGTGGGAGACCGCAGTGCAGGAGCAGGAGCAGGAGCAGGAGCAGGAGCAGCAGCAGGAGCAGCAGGAACCGCAGGAGTGGTCGGGGGACGCCGTCATGACGCGGATCGGCCAGGCGATCATGCTGCTGCACGGCGGTGACCGCGAGGAGGCGCGCAACCGTTTCGGCGCGCTCTGGTCGGAGCTCGGCGAGGACGGTGATCCGTTCCACCGCTGCACGCTGGCGCACTATATGGCCGACACCCAGGACGACCCGGGCGACGAGCTCATGTGGGACCTGCGGGCGCTGGCCGCGGCGGAGGGAGTACGGGACGAGTGGCCGGACCGGGGCCAGGGCGCGCCGGCGGTGTGGGCCTTCTACCCCTCGCTCCATCTCAATCTCGCCGCCGACTATGTGAAGCTGCGGAGCCCCGAGGCGGCGCGGCTCCATCTCGACCGGGCGCGCGCGGCGACGGACGCGCTGGGGGACGACGGATACGGAAACGGCGTCCGCGCCGCGATCGACCGGCTGGAGCTCAGGCTGCGCGGCGAGTAAGTTTCCGCTCTCCGCTCTCCGCTCTCCGCTCTCCGCTCTCCGCTCTCCGGTCTCAGTCGCCGGTCGCGCCGTCGATCCGCTCCCGGATCAGGTCCGCGTGGCCGTTGTGGCGCGCGTACTCCTCGATCATGTGCGTCATGATCCAGCGCAGATTGAATGTCTCCCCGGTGCGTCGGCTCGGGGCCTTGCCCACATCGTCGAGGCCGTGGACGGCGGCCAGCTCCCGCGCCCGTACGATCTCGGCCTGCCAGGCGGCGTACGCCTCGGCATAGGTGTGCTGCTCCGTGACGTGGAAGTCTCCGTCCCTGTCCTCCTCGGAGTAGAGCGAGTCGACGCCCTCGCCGGCCAGGACGTTACGGAACCAGCCCCGCTCGACCTCCGCCATATGGCGCACGAGACCGAGCAGCGACATCTCGGAGGGTGGCGCGGAAGCCTGCCGCAGACGCTCGTCGTTCAGGTCCGCGCACTTCATTTCCAGGGTCGCGCGGTGGTAGTCGAGCCAGCCGTCCAGCATCTCGCGCTCGGCGGCCAGGGTGGAGGGTTCGGTCCGTTCAGGTGTCGTCATGGCGATCATCCTGAACCACTGGTCGCCGTGTGGCCAGCGACTTTTCGCCGAGCATTCCGCGCAGCAGTTCCTGGAAGCCGGTGCGCAGCTCGGCCGGTTCCGGGACGGCCGCATGGTACGAACCCGCCGCGCAGGAGAACATCAGCCCGTCGCACCAGGCCACCAACGACAGCGTGTGGCGCTCGGGTTCGGGGGAGCCGGCCGCGGCCATGAGGGCGTTGAGCGGCTCGCGGAACCGGCTGCCTGCCGCGTCGTAGGACGCCCGCAGCTCCGGCCGACGGGTGGCCTCCAGCGCCAGCTCGTAGCGGGAGACGAGCAGTTCGCGATGGCGGCTCAGATAGCGGTGCAGCGCCAGCGCGAGCGCGTCGACCAGCCCCTCCAGACCGCCCTCCGGCACAGGCATCTCGTCGGGGGTGAGCACGGCCGCCTCGCGCTCCGCCTGGCGCCGTACCGCGGCCTCCAGGAGTGCCTGCCGGGTGCGGGCGTAATTCGACGTGGAGCCTTGGGGGAGTCCCGCCGCCTCGTCCACCGCCCGGTGGGTGAGCCCGCGCATCCCGCGCTCGGCGAGCAGCTTCAGCGCGGCGTCGGCGATCAGGTCGGCGCGGGACGTGCCCGGAGGCGTTGCGGTGCGGGGGGCCATGGCCCCAATCTATCGCCTCGACTACAGCCGTAGTACGGTAGGAAAGCGCACTACAGATGTAGTTCGCCAGCTCCGTCACGTCACCAAGGAGGAGCCATGCCCATGACCACACCCCGTGCCGTCGTCATCGGAAGCGGAATCGGCGGGCTGACCGCCGCCGTGGCCCTGTGCCAGAGCGGCTGGCAGGTCACCGTCCTGGAGCGCGCCCCGTCCCTGGAGCCGGTCGGCGCCGGGATCGGGCTCGCGCCCAATGGCCAGCGCGCCCTGGACGTCATCGGCCTCGGCGACGACCTCCGCGACCTCGCCGCCTGGCAGGGCGACGGAGGCATGCGCAATCCGCGCGGACGCTGGCTGGCGCGTACGAGCAGCGCCGCCGCCGCCGAACGCTTCGGCGGCCCCCTGGTCATGGTCCACCGCGCCACCCTGATCGACCGCATCGCCGGCCGGCTGCCCGCCGGGACCGTACGCACCGACAGCCCCGCCGAGCTCACCGACCCGGGTGTCGCGGGCGGCCGGCCGGCCCGGGTCCGTACCCCTGAAGGAGAGCTCGACGCCGAACTCGTCATCGGCGCCGACGGCATCAACTCGGGCGTGAGCCGCGTCCTCTTCCCCCGCCACCCCGGCGCCGCCTACTCCGGGTTCACCACCTGGCGCGTCGTCGCCCCCGCCCCCGACCACCCCTTCGAACCCCACGAGACCTGGGGCCGGGGCAGGCTGTGGGGCACCCAGCCGCTCAAGGACGGCCGGATCTACGCGTACGCGGCGGCCGTCGCCCCCGCCGGAGCCCGCGCCGCCGACGACGAGAAGGCCGAACTGCTGCGCCGCTTCGGCGACTGGCACGACCCGATCCCCGCGATCATCGCGGCCACCGAGCCCGACCGCGTGCTGCGCAACGACGTCCACCACCTCGTCGACCCGCTGCCGTCCTTCCACCGGGGCCGCACCGCGCTCGTCGGCGACGCCGCCCATGCCATGGCCCCCACCCTCGGCCAGGGCGGCAACCAGGCCATCGAGGACGGGATTGTGCTCGCCCACCACCTCACGCCCGGCGCCGACCTGGGGGCCGGTCTCGCCGCGTACAGCGCCGAGCGGCTGCCGCGCACCACGGCCGTGGTCCGCCAGGCCGCCCAGATCGCCCGGCTGATGTCCCTGACCAGCGCTCCGGCCGTCGCGCTGCGCAACTCCCTGATGTCGGCGGTCTCCCGGCTCGGCCCCGGCCTTGTCCTGCGGACCTTCGACGGCATCGCCGACTGGCAGCCGCCTCAGCGCACGTATGCTGCCGAGGCACACCAAGGACCAATACCGGCACAGCGCCAAGGGAGGCCCCTGTGAAGGTCGGCTGCATCGGGCTCGGGGACATCGCGCGGAAGGCCTATCTGCCCGTGCTCACCACCCTCCCCGAAGTGGAACTGCACCTCCATACCCGCACTCCGGCCACCCTGGAGCGGACCGCGAGGGCCCATCACATCCCCGCCGCGCAGTGCCACACCGACCTCGACTCGCTTCTCGCCCAGGGCCTGGACGCCGCCTTTGTGCACGCCTCCACCTCCGCGCACCCCGAGATCGTCACCCGGCTCCTCGAAGCGGGGGTGGCCACCTACGTCGACAAGCCGCTCGCGTACGAACTGGCCGACTCCGCACGGCTGGTGGAGCTCGCCGAGGAGCGCGCGACCAGCCTCGCCGTCGGCTTCAACCGCCGTCTCGCGCCCGGGTACGCCCAGTGCCTGGAGCACCCGCGCGAGCTGATCCTGATGCAGAAGAACCGCGTCGGACTCCCCGAGCAACCGCGCACCCTCGTCCTGGACGACTTCATCCACGTCGTCGACACCCTGCGCTTCCTGCTCCCGGGGCCCGTCGACCACACCGACGTACGGGCGCGGATCATCGACGGACTGATGCACCACGTCGTGCTCCAGCTGTCCGGCGACGGATTCACCGCCATCGGGGTGATGAACCGGATGAGCGGCTCCACCGAGGAGATCCTCGAAGTGTCCGGACAGGACACCAAGCGGGAGGTCCGCAACCTCGCGGAGATCGTGGACCACAAGGGGCAGCCGAGCGTACGGCGGCGCGGCGACTGGGTGCCGGTCGCCAGGCAGCGCGGCATCGAACAGTCGGTGCACCTCTTCCTCGACGCCGTACGCGTAGGGAAGACGCTCAGCGCCCAGGACGCGCTGCGGACTCATGAGCTGTGTGAACGAGTGGTTCGCCAGGCCCTGGAGCAGGCCTCCTGAAGGACCGCGCGCCCTCGGCGGCGCAGAGAAGCGCGAGGACGGCGAGCGCCCCGTAGACCGGCCAGTCGCCGAAGCGCACATACAGGGTCGTGCCGGTGGCCAGCGGGATATCGTACACGACGGCAGTGCTGGCGTCCGTACCGATCAGCCGGCCCACCCGGTCGCCGTCGGGGCCGTACACCGCGCTGACGCCGGTGAGCGTCGCATGCACCATCGGCCGGCCGCTCTCCGCCGCGCGCAGCGCCGCCAGCGAGGCGTGCTGCTCCGGCGCCCAGCTGCCCTGGAACGTCGAGGTCGAGGACTGGGCGATCAGCAGCTGCGAGCCGTCCCGGGTGAGCCGCCTGCTCATATCGGGGAACGCCGACTCGAAGCAGACGATCGGCCCGATCCGCAGCCCGCCCGCGCTCTCCGGCAGCACCATCACCACCGGCCGGGTGCCGCGCAGCCGGTCCTCGGCCGCCGCCTTGCCCACGGAGGTGGCCCAGCCCAGTAGCTCACGCGCCGGGACGTACTCGCCGAAGGGCACGAGCCGCATCTTGTCGTAGCGGTCCCCGGTCGGACCCTGCGGGCCGACGAGGACGGAGGACTTGAAGATCCCGGTCCGGCCCGAGGAGTCCTGCCGCCGGGCGTCCACATTGACCAGGACATCCGCGCCGACCGCGCGCGAGAGCACCGCGAGCCGCGCCGCCAGATCGGGGCGTTCGAGCAGGTCGGCGCCGACGCTGCTCTCGCCCCAGACCACCAGATCGAGGTCCTGGCCGATCAGTTCGCGGGTGAGCTCCTCGCCACGGGCGAAGCGGCGGTCGACGCTGTCGAGGCCCTGGACGATCCCGGGCTGGATGATCCCGGGCTGTACGAGCGCGATCCTGGCGTGGCCCGACTCCCGCGGCTGCGGGGCCCATATCCAGACCGCGGTGAGCGCGAGCGCGCAGACGAGGCCGCCGCCCACCGCCGCCGTACGGGCCCTCTTCACCGCGATCAGAACGGTGACCGCGGTATTCACCGCGAGCACCAGCAGGCTCACCAGCCACACCCCTCCCACCGACGCGAGCCGCAGGGCGGGGGAGACCTCCCACTGGCTGGCGCCGAGGAGCCCCCAGGGGCCGCCGAGGCCCTCCCAGGACCGGACCAGTTCGATCATGAGCCAGCCAGAGGGGAGGGCGACGACCGCAACGGCTCCCCGGGCGGGAGACGACTCCCCGGCGAGCAGCGCCCACAGCAGCCGGCCCCAGGGGGCCCACATCAGCCCGAACAGCGCCGCCACCACCACGATGAACACATGCAGGCTCGGGATCAGCCAGTGATGGACGGCGATCGTGAAGCCGACACCGCCCAGCCAGCCTTCGATCGCGGCACGGCGGCCGGTGGGGGCGGTGCGCAGAAGGAGCATCCACGGCACCAGCGCGACATACGCGAACCACCACAGGCCGGGCTCGGGGAAGGTGAGCGCGGGCAGCGCCCCGCCCGCCACCGCGGCCGCGCCGCGCCACCGCGGAGACGACAGACGCGGAGACGGCAGCATCAGCCTCGGGCGCTGCCGTGCTCGCTTCTCCTGCCGCTCCTGCCGCTCCTGCCGGCCGAACAGAACCCGCATGTCGCGCCTCCTCGTCCTGCCTGGAAGGGCCCGCGAGCAGTGTCTCTATCAGTGTGCGGCCAGTGTGCGGCCCTGTGCCCTGTGCCCGGCACCGACAGCGCACCGGGCACAGGGCGCGTCAACTGTCCGCGAGAGCCCCGGTCGCCCGCCGCCACTTCTCGTGGATCACCACGCTGCTCAGCCGCCAGCCCGCGTCCAGCCGCCGCAGGCCAAACGCGTACCGCCCGCCGGAGACGAAGTCGTCACCCGAATCGACCCGCATCGGGTTCACGTAATCCGCCTGCATCTCGGCCTGGTCGCCCGGATAGCCCCCCAGATCCTGGAGGCGCAGCCGCCGGTTGACGATGAGGTGCTGGCGTACGGGAAAGAGCCGCATCGCCTCCGCCAGCCAGTCGGCGACCTCCGCGGCCGAGCCCTCGATACCGCCGGAGCCGCGGTAGTCCGCGCGCCCGTCCTCGGCGAACAGAGCCCGGTAGGCGGCCCAGTCCGCATCGTCCACCGCCACCGCGTAACTGGTGATCAAATCGTCGATGGTCAGCCGGTCCATCACGGTCGCGAGATCCACGCGCTGCGTCATCAGGTCAGTGTCGGGCAGCGAGAGCCCCAGGCCAAGTGCTGTACCCGCCCATCACCCGCGCCGCCCCATCCGCGTCGGCAATCGGCGGAAACCTGCCGAGTTGCCGTCCGCCCCATACTTTCCCCATGCGCATCGACTACGACCCCGCCCAGAGCGACCGCGACACCTTCTACCGGCTGCTGACCGCCACCGTCCTGCCCCGGCCGATCGCCTGGGTCTCCACCACGTCCGCCGACGGAACGGACAATCTCGCCCCGCACTCCTTCTTCACCATCGCCTGCGTGTCGCCGCCGGTTGTCCAGTTCACCTCGGTCGGCCGTAAGGACTCGCTGCGCAATATCGAGGACACCGGCGCCTTCGTCGTCAACTTCGCGCCCGAATCGCTCTTCGAGCAGATCAACGCGACCGCCACCGATTTCCCGCGCGGCATCAGCGAGTTCGACGCGGTCGGGGTGACCCGTGAGGCGAGCCTGCGCGTGAAGCCGCCGCGCGTCGCGGCCTCGCCGGTGGCCCTGGAGTGCGAACTGCACAGCACCGTACGGCTGGGCGACTCGACCGTAGTCTTCGGCCGGGTCGTACACGCGGCGATCAGCGAAGAAGTACTGGTGGACGGGCACCCCGAGGTGACGAGGCTGGCGCCGCTCACCCGGCTGGGGAAGAACGAGTGGGGCACCTTCGGCGGCGTACGCGAGATCGCCCGTGTCCCGTACGAGAAGTGGCCCAGCGGCGGTGCGGCTACTTCTTGACGGACCGCAGAACGACAAACTTCGGGTCGCTCGCGACGACTTCGCAGTTGCCGAACAGCCGCCGCAGCTTCACGTGGTACCCCAGGTGCCGGTTGCCGACGACCCACAGTTCGCCCCCGGACCGCAGCGCGCGCCGCGCACCGCCGAACATCCGGCGGGCCGTCGCGTCGGTCGTCGCCTGATGCGAGTGGAACGGCGGGTTGTTCAGCACCAGGTCCACCGACTCGTCCGCGACGCCGGACAGCCCGTCGCCCACCACGAACTCCGCCTTGGCGTCCGAGGTGACATTCTCGCGGTACGTGGCCTCGGCCGACGCCACCGCGGCGAACGACTCGTCCACGAATGTCACCGCGGCCTCCGGATTGGCCGCGGCGACGGCCGTCCCGATCACCCCGTTGCCACAGCCCAGATCCACCACCCGCTCGGGGCCGCTCCGCTCCGGCAGGCTCCGCAGGAAGAACCTCGTACCGATGTCGAGCCGCTCCGCGCAGAAGATGCCCGCGTGGTTGGTGAGGGTCCGGCCCGCGAGCGCCCCGACATCGGCGGGCAGTGAGTAGCGCAGCGGCCAGGGGCTGGGCACCCGGGGGAGCTGCGGGTCGGGCGCGCAGAAGATGAGCCGCGCCTTCTTCACCGCCAGCGAGGTCCTGGTCGGGCCGAGGATGCGCTCGAACAGCTTCAGCGTGGACGTATGGATCTCGGTGACCATGCCCGTACCGACAACGACCGTGTCCGCGTGGACGGCGGGGGCGAGGCGGTGCAGCTGGTCCTCCAGCAACGCGAGGCTCTTGGGCACCCGGATCAGCAGTACGTCGATCCGCTCAGGCGGCAGGTCCCGGACCGACAGGAGCCGCACCGCGTCCGCGTCGATTCCGTTGCGCGCCAGGTTCGCGCGGGTCGCCTCCTGGCCGAGGAAGGAGTCCGTGATCTGTACGGGGCGGTGCGCGGCGGCCAGCGAGGTGGCCAGGCAGCCCCACCGGTCGCCGACGACGACCACGGTGCCGGAGAGGTCGGTCGGTCCGGCGTCGTCGATGCCTTTGAGCTGCCGGAGGAGGTACTCATCGGCGGCGTCCCAGGCGCGGAGCGTCTCGCGGGGGTCCTCGGGGAAGCGGGCGAGGTCGAGCTCGCCCCAGGAGGTCGTCAAACGGTTCATCGTGCGCTCAGGCTAGCCGAGTGGTGGGTCATGCCGCGTACGCGCACCGTGAAGGGGCCGTCCGCCCGGTCGCCGGCGGTGGTCAGTGGGGTGGCCGGCGCGGTGGTCAGGCGGCGCGCTCGACGTCCTCGCGGGTCGCCGCGGCCCACTCCATCACCAGCGTCTCGTACTCCGGCCGCCGTTCGTCGGGCAGCTCGCCGTCCGCCCACAGGTCACGGATGCGGGTGTTCAGCTCCGCGGCCGAGAGATCGGTCGCGGGCGGTTCGGCTGCTGACTCGGTGGGACGAAGGGACATGCCCCTCAGGTTACGGCTTGGGTACGACAACCGTCTCTACCGCGACAGTGGGCCTCAGTCGCCCGACTCACCCGCGTGCGGGCTCAGCGTATCCGTCCCCACCAGCGCAAACAGCACAATGCCGAGCAGTACGCGGTAGATCACGAACGGCATGAAACTCTTCGTAGTGATGAATTTCATGAACCAGGCGATCACCGCGTATCCCACAACGAACGCGATGATCGTCGCGAAGACCGTCTGCGGCCAGACCACATGCCCGCCCTCGCTCGCGTCCTTGAGCTCGAAGACTCCGGACGCCAGAACGGCCGGGATCGCCAGCAGGAACGAGTAGCGTGCGGCGGCCTCACGCGTGTAGCCCATCAGCAGACCGCCGCTGATCGTGGCGCCCGAGCGCGAGACGCCGGGAATCAGGGCCATCGCCTGGCAGACGCCGAAGATCAGACCGTCCTTGACGCCCAGCTCCTGAAGCGTCTTGCGCTCCTTGATGGCGCGGTGCTTGCCGCCCTTCTCGTCCCGGGCGGCCAGGCGGTCCGCGATGCCGAGGACTATGCCCATGACGATCAGCGTCGTGGCGATGAGCCGCAGATCACGGAAGGGACCCTCGATCTGGTCCTTGAAGGTGACGCCGAGCACACCGATCGGGATCGAGCCGACAATGACGAGCCAGCCCATCTGCGCGTCGTGGTCACTGCGCAGCGCCTTGTTCGTCAGCGAGCGCGACCAGGCGGAGACGATCCGGACGATGTCCTTGCGGAAGTAGATCAGGACGGCGGTCTCCGTGCCGATCTGGGTGATCGCGGTGAACGCCGCGCCCGGGTCCTCCCAGCCCGCGAAGGCGGCGGTGAGCCGCAGATGCGCGCTGGAGGAGATAGGCAGGAACTCGGTCAGCCCCTGGACGAGCCCGAGGATGAATGATTCGAACCAAGACATCGAAAACTACGCCACCCAAGAAGCAAGAAGTGTTCACGGTCTGACGGCGCGTAACGTTCGCGATCATGCGCCAGGTCTGAGGCAGCGTAGCGCCCCGGGAAGACGGGGCTTCC
Organism: Streptomyces sp. NPDC052236; assembly: GCF_044548015.1. Classification (NCBI taxonomy): domain Bacteria; kingdom Bacillati; phylum Actinomycetota; class Actinomycetes; order Kitasatosporales; family Streptomycetaceae; genus Streptomyces; species Streptomyces sp. NPDC052236. The sequence continues at coordinate 50,650 of NZ_JBIUBL010000008.1, forward strand.
GCTGCCCCTATGGCCCCGCGGCCCACCACCGCGTCAGTGGCCGCGCAGCCCATGGCGCTTGCGCCACGCGACCACCGCCGCGCCCGCCCCCGTCAGCACGATGAAGCCCATGGCCATCAGGAAAACCGGTGACGTGGGCGACCCCGCCCGGCTGCCCGCGACGACGTACGCCGCCGTGTTGGGGATCGAGCCCAGGCCCGTGGCCAGCAGGAACGGGACGTAGCCCATACGGGAGACAGCCGCGCAGTAGTTCGTCGCGGCGAACGGCACACCCGGGAAGAGCCGCAGCGCCAGCACCGAACGGAAGCCGTGGCGGCTCAGCTGGCTGTCCGCCGCCTTCAGCCAGCGCCCGCGCAGCAGTGGCCGCAGCGCGTCCTGCCCCAGCACCCGGCCGAGTGTGAAGGCGATGCCCGCCCCCAGCACCGTGCCCGTGAGCGCCGCCGCGATACCGGCCTGCGAGCCGAAGAGCGCCCCGGCGGCGAGATTGAGCAGGGGCCGCGGTACGAAGGCCGCCGTGCACGCCCCGTACGCGACCCCGAACAGCACCACGGCCACAGTGCCGGTCAGCTGCGGCGACGACCAGCCCTCCGAGAGCAGCCGCTGTGGCTCGTACAGCACCATCGTCACCGCCGCCGCGGCCAGCACCATCAGCAGCAGCGACAGCCGGGACCACGGCGAGAGCAGTACCCGGGTGCAGCGGATGGCGAGGCCCGAGGACGGCCTGGGCACGGGATCGAGCATTCGGGGAGACTAACCGACCGACCGTCGTGATCGCCGTAATCCGGGCACATGCCGACCGCCGTCCCGTGCGGCTCTCTCGCCGGCCCCGCCAGGGAACGGCCCACCGCCGAGTGCCCCACGGCGGCCGGTCGGGCACGAGCCGCGCAGGCCACGGCACATATGAAGGGCCTCGCGTCTTCCCCGGCATCCCCACCCCGCCCCGCCGCGACTTCGTGCGCGGCGTGCTCGACGCCACACCGCACCGCAGCGCGCCACCCGGGCGGCACAATGAGACGGTGAACGAGCAGATACCCGTCACCCGGGGCGTCGACGGAGGCACCGCCAAACTCATGCCCGACGTGGACCGGCGGCGGGCCTGGCTGCTGACCGTCAACGGCGCGCCACAGTCGTACGTCGACCTGGACGCGCCCACGCACCTGGAGTTCGAGTATGCGCAGCGCCTCGCCCATGTCCTCGACCGCGCTGCGGACGAGGGCGCTCCGCTCGATGTGCTGCACCTCGGCGGCGGGGCGCTGACCCTGCCCCGCTATGTGGCCGCGACCCGCCCCGGATCGCGCCAGGATGTGGTGGAGGCGGACCTCGGGCTGCTGGCGCTCGTCGCCGAATTTCTGCCCCTGCCGGACGGTCCGGCCATCGAGGTGCACGGAGCGGACGCCCGCGCCTGGGTCGAAACGGCCCCGGCGGACTCGGCGGATGTACTGATCGCCGACGTCTTCGGCGGCTCACGGGTGCCCGCGCACCTCACCTCGGTCGAGTACGCGCGGGCGGCCGAGCGCGTCCTGCGCCCGGACGGGATCTACGCCGCGAACCTCGCGGATGGCGCGCCCTTCGCCTTCCTTCGCTCCCAACTCGCCACGTTCGCGTCGGTGTTCGCGCACCTCGCGCTGATCGCCGAACCCGGCGTGCTGCGCGGTCGCCGCTTCGGCAACGCCGTGCTCCTCGCCTCGCAGTCGCCCATCGACACGGCGGCCCTGGCCCGCCGGACCGCCTCCGACGCCTTCCCCGCGCGCGTCGAGTACGGCCCGCCGCTGACGCGCTTCACCGGGAACGCGACGGCGGTACGGGACACGGACGCGGTGGCGTCACCCGAGCCGCCCGACGGAGCCTTCAGCATCGGCTGAATCACCCGGTGCCGCGGCGGCGGGCGGACCGGCGGGGAGAGGCGGCAGGTGTCGTCGCTCCGGGCACTGTTCCCGCCGCCCTCCCGACTTGCCGAACGACTTAACCGGTGGGCGTGCCTGCCAGCCGTACGGTGCCCAGGATCTGCTGGATCGTGGCGTCCGGGACCTCGTCCGGGACCCCCTTGTTGCTGTACAGCACCCAGCTGGCGAAGTCACCCTTGCTGTTCTTGAAGGAGAAGGCGATCGACTTGCCGTCGGTCTCGCACTTGTTCTCCTTCTTGACACCGATGGCGGTGGCCGTCGACACGCTGCCGGTGAGTCCGCCCTTGGTGGTGTACGGCACGGCCTTGGTGACCTTGACGGTGCCCTTGGGCTCCGTCTGCGCGTACGCGGCCCAGACCCAGTTGCCCGCCTCGTTGTACGCGGCCGTCGCGCTGTCCTTCGCACCCTTGGCGCCCTTGGAGCCGACCGAGCTTATGCCGTACTCCTCGTCCCTGCCGTCCTTGTCGGAGTCGACGGTGCACCACTTGCTCTTGTAGTGCGCGGGGGCGGACATATAGGCGACCGGCGAACCGTCGCCCGCCTTCTCGTCCTCGAAGAAGGTGCCCATGCCCGACCCGGACACCTCCCAGGTGGGCGGCACGTCGAACTGCGTACCGTACTTCGGGTTGGTGACGACCTTCCATCCCGCGATGACCGGCTTGGCCTCCGCGCCGCCGCGCGGGTTCTCGGCCGGCGACTCGGCCGCCTGGCTGGGGGTCTGGGACGACGCCGGGCTCTTGGAGGCGCTGACCTCCTTGGCGCCCTCGTCCTTCGTACCCTTGTCCTCGCCCCCGAGCACGACGACGCCCGTGACGACAGCAGCCGCGACGACAGCCGTCGCAGCGACGATCGCGACGATCGTTGTCGTCTTCTTCTTGTTGTCCTCCGGAGGCTGGGGCGGACCGGGCGGCTGACCGGGCACGCCGTACTGCGGCGCGGTCGGCTGCTCGTAGTCCGGCTGCGGCGGGTAACCCGGCTGCTGCTGGTACGGATTGGGCTGCTGGTACCCCGGCTGCTGATACGGATTCGGCTGTTGGTAACCCGGCTGCTGATACGGGTTCTGGTCCTGCGGGTTCTGCTCGCCCCCGGGCGGCTGCTGTCCTGGCCACATGGCGAGTAACGATAGAGGTGACTGGAACCCGCTGCTACGCCCACCCCCGCGAGGGGATGGCCAAGCGACCCTACTCGCGGGTAACGTCGCGTCGCATGAGCGCTGATCAGACGTCCCTCGGCGAGATGCTCGCCGCCACCGTCCCCATGACCAGGACCCTCAACCTGGAGTACCTGGAGACCACCGCCGAGCGTGCTGTCGTCCGGCTGCCGGACCAGCCCGACTACCACAACCACATAGGCGGACCGCACGCCGGAGCGATGTTCACCCTCGCCGAGTCCGCGAGCGGAGCCATCGTGCTGGCCGCCTTCGGCGATCAGCTGAACCGGGCCGTACCCCTCCCCGTCACGGCGGAGATCGCCTTCAAGAAGGTGGCGAAGGGCGTCGTCACCGCGACCGCCACCCTCGGCCGGCCGATCGCGGACATCGTCGCCGAGCTGGACGCGGGAGCGCGGCCCGAATTTCCCGTCGCCATTGCCATCCAGCGCGAGGACGGCGCGGTGACCGGCGAAATGACAGTCGTCTGGACACTGCGTCCCAACACCTGAGCAACCCCGTATGGCGATGACGGGCCGATCAGGCAGGACCAGGTAGGCTGCCCGGCGTACGCCGACCAGGGCGTACGCCGGGCAGCGGCCTGGGAACGCGGGAGGAACCGGCCTTGCACGTCGAGGAATGGCTTGAGACTGTCCCGGCGGTCAGCATCTATTTGCTGGTGGGGGTGGTCATCGGACTGGAGAGCCTCGGCATCCCGCTCCCGGGAGAGATCGTCCTCGTCAGCTCGGCGCTGCTCGCCTCGCAGCACGGGGACATCAATCCGTACATCCTCGGCGCCAGCGCCTCGGCGGGCGCGATCATCGGTGACTCGATCGGATACGCCATCGGCCGCAGGGGCGGACGGCCGCTGCTGGCCTGGCTCGGCGGGAAATTCCCCAAGCACTTCGGCGATGCGCAGATCGCCATGGCGGAGCGTTCGTTCGAGAAGTGGGGCATGTGGGCCGTCTTCTTCGGCCGGTTCGTGGCCCTGCTGCGGATCTTCGCCGGACCGCTCGCGGGCGTCCTGCACATGCCGTACTGGAAGTTCCTCATCGCCAATGTCTTCGGCGGGATCCTCTGGGCGGGCGGCACGACGGCGGTCATCTACTCGGTCGGCGTGGTCGCCGAAGCCTGGCTCAAGAGGTTCTCCTGGCTGGGGCTGGTTCTCGCGGTGCTGATCGGGCTCACCTCGATGCTCCTTCTGAAGAACCGCGCCAAGAAGGCTGCCGCGGAGGGCGAGACCGAGTCGGCGGTGGCGGCCGAGCGGGAGCCCGTGCCCGCCACCGACTGAGCCACTTCCGGACCGAGCCACCTCCGGACCCGGCTCCGTCAGCCCTCGTGGGCCGCGCGGTGCTCCTTGGCCAGATCCACATACACCGCGGCGTTCAGCCGGATGCCTTCGAGCTCCTCCCGCGTCAGCTCCCGCCTGATCTTGGCGGGCACGCCCGCGACCAGCGAGCCCGGCGGTACCCGCATCCCCTGCGGCACCAGCGCCTGCGCGGCGACCAGTGAGCCCGCGCCGATGTGCGCGCCGTTGAGGATCGTGGCCCCCATGCCGACCAGTACGTCGTCCTCGACGGTGCAGCCGTGCAGTACGGCGTTGTGGCCGACCGAGACGCGGTCGCCCACCGTGACCGGGAACCCCGGGTCGACGTGCACCGTGCAGTTGTCCTGGATATTGCTGTCGGCGCCGATGACGACCGGCCCGCAGTCGGCGCGCAGCACGGCCTGGTACCAGACGCTCGACCCGGCGGCCAGGGTGACATCGCCGACGACCACACAGGTCGGCGCCGTGAACGCCGCCGGATCCACCTTCGGGTGCCTGCCGCCCACGCCCGAGATCAATGCCCGCTCCGCCATGCCTTCTCCCTCATGCTCACTGATCGCCCGTTCGACCTGCACGGTATTTGACCTGCACGGTAGGCGAACAACCGCGTGATCCACGATCACTGGGCGGACGGCGTGAACCGCACGGGCAGCGAGGTCAGACCCCGCATCCAGATCGACGGCCGCCAGGTCAGCTCCGCGGGCTCCACCGCGAGCACCACATCCGGCAGCCGCTCCAGCAGCGTCTCGACGGCCGTCCGCGCGATCACATCGGCCAGCTGGGGCGCCGGATAGGGGCAGCGGTGCTCGCCGTTGCCGAACGACATATGCGCGGAGTTCTCCGCGCCGACGTGTCCTTCGGGCCATATCTGCGGATCGGTGTTGGCCGCCGCGAGGCCCAGCACCAGGCAGTCGCCCGCCCGGATCTGCCGGCCGCCCAGCTGGATGTCGCACACCGCCCACCGGCCGATGAAGTTCTGGGCCGGGGTGTCCAGCCACAGCACCTCATTGAGCGCCTGCCCCACGCTGAGCCGCCCGCCGGAGACATTCAGCGCGAACCGGTCGTCCGTCAGCAGCAGCCGCAGCGCGTTGCAGATCCAGTTGGCGGTCGGCTGCTGGGCCGCGACGATCACCGAGATCAGGTCCGGGACGATCTCCTCGTCCGTCAGCCCGGCCGGGTGCGCGATCATCCGCGAGGTGACGTCCGAGCCGGGCGTGCCCCGCTTGGCCTTCACCAGCCGCTGGATACGCCCCTGGACTCGTCCGTACGCGGCCACCGGGTTGTCGTCGGCATCGGCGGCGTCCAGCGAGATCCGCAGATCGCGCACCAGCTCCTCCGTGTCAGCGCCGCGCGCGGGCATTCCGCACAGTTGGACGGCGGCCCGCACCGGCAGCGCATGCGCGTACGCGGCCATCAGTTCGGCCTCCCCGCTGCCCGCGAAGGAGCCGATGAGCTGCTCGGCTGTCTCCCGGCACCACAGGGCGAGTTCGAACTGGTCGACGGCCTCCAGAGCCTCCGTGATGACACCCGCGCGCCGCTGATGCTCCGCGCCTTCGGTGAAGCGTACGGCGGGCTGGGGGCTGACGTACGGCAGCAGCGGCCAGTCGGCGGGGATGGACGCCCACTGGCTCCAGCGCCGTGAGTCACGCGCGAACAGCTCGTCGTGGCCGGTGACATGGGCGACCTCGGCATAGCCGAGCACGAGCCAGGCCGGGATGTCCCCGTCGAGCAGGATCGGCGCGACCGCGCCGTGGTCCCGGCGCATGGCGCGGTACAGCTCGGACGGCGTCTGCTGGAACTCCAGACCGCTCAGGGGTATCGCGCCCCCGTGGGCGGGGCAGCCCGGCGGCGCGGGCCGGGTGGAATCGGCGTCGGTCATGGGGTCAGCTCCCGGGCCATGGCCAGTTCACGAAGGTGGTGGAGCAGGCTGATCAGGACACGTTTGCCGGATGAGCGGACCCGGGCGTCGCAGTCGATGAGCGGGATGTGCTCGGGCAGCGCCAGAGCCTGCCGGATCTCGTCCAGCGAGAACGCCGCAGCGTCGCCGTCGAAACGGTTGACGGCGACCACGAAAGGCATGTTGTGGTGCTCAAGGCGGTCGATGGCGTACCACGAGTCACTCATCCGCCGGGTGTCGACCAGGACGACCGCGCCGAGCGTGCCCGAGAACAGCCGGTCCCACAGGAACCAGAACCGCTCCTGCCCGGGAGCTCCGAACAAGTAGAGGACCATCTGCTCGTTGAGGCTGATCCGGCCGAAGTCGAACGCCACCGTCGTGGTGTTCTTCGTGGTCAGACCGGTTGTCTCGTCGACGCCGACGCCCGCCTGCGTCATCACCTCTTCGGTGTTCAGCGGCCGGATCTCGCTGACCGACTTCACCAGAGTTGTCTTGCCCACGCCGAAGCCGCCCACGATGACGATCTTCAGCCCGGTCTCGGCGGCATCGCCCAGCGGCGTACGGGCGAAGGGCAGGCCAGAGGGCGGCTCACGGTCCTGCTCAGAGGTTACGTAATCCATGGAGCACCTCCTTCAAGAGGGCCGAGTCGGGCAGGGAGGCGAGCGACTTGGCCGCCCGCGGATGGCGGGCGGTGATGCGTCCCGTCGCCAGGAGGTCACCGAGGAGGATGCGCACCACGGTCACCGGCAGCTTCATCTCCGCGGAGATCTCCACCACCGCGGTCGGATGGCGGCACAGGTCGAGGATCCGCACGTGCTCCGACTGCATGCCCGGTGACGGCTCGCACTCGCTGACTATCAGCGTCACCAGATCGAACGAGTCGTCGTCGGCGCGGCTGCGTCCGCCGGTGACGGTGTAGAGCCGGTCCGGATCACCCGTGTCGACGGGCCGCCGGGTCATGAGAGTGGGCTCTCCTGGGAAGGCAGCCGTGGCTCGGCCCGCAGATGCTCGCCGATCTGCTCGACCAGCTCGGTCATCCGGTGGCCCACGACACCCGGGTCGGCGCCGTCCTCGGCCACGACGGCCAGATGCGCGCCGTCGCCCGCCTCCACGATGAACAGCAGTCCGCCGTGGAACTCGGTCATCGAATGCCGTACGCCGCCGGTGCCGTCGCCGAACTCGACCGAGGCGCCCTGGGCGAGCGCCTGGATGCCCGAGCAGATCGCGGCGAGCTGGTCGGCCTGGTCCAGAGTCAGATGGCGGCTCCAGCACAGCTTCAGCCCGTCGCGCGAGAGCACCAGGGCGTGGCGTGTGCCCGGTGTGCGTTCCAACAGGCTTTCCAGAAGCCAAGTGAGGCTGTTGTCAGTGGTCTGCATGGTGTGCGTGGGGCGGGACAATCCCGGTGATCCGGTCACCTGCCCGTGCCTCCTGTCCGTCACGTTCTCGTATGGGGGGTGGTGTGGCGCCGTTGCCCCGGGCGCCGACCGGGGTGGGTTGTGTTACCGCTCCGGTCCGTCCGTACCGGGCTGATCGCCGGTGGCCTTGAGCGAGCGGTGAAAGGCGCCGAACTGCGCGCCCGCGTCGCGCCCGGGCGCGTCACGGGTCTCGGCGGATGGCGCGCCGGGGTCGGCCCTGCCGCGGTCGGCCGCGGCCATGGTCCGGCCGCGGGGCCGCACCGGCAGCCCGTTGGCCGTCGCCACCCGGGGGGCGCCCCGCGAGGGGATCGCGGCGCGAGGAGCGGGTACGGAGGGGAGCAAGCCGGAACCCGAACCCGAACCCGAAGCGGAGCCTGTCGTACCCGCACCCGAACCGGACACCGTCGGGGCGTCGGGCGCGCGCACCGCCGGATCGGCAGTCTGACGTCCGGCGTTCCGCTCGGGGAGCGGGCTGCGCTGCTGTGCCAGCAGCTGCGGCGGGAACAGCACCACGACGCCGGTCCCGCCCCGGGACGAGGGCCGGAAGCTGACGCTCATGTGGTACTTGGCGGCCAGCCGCCCCACCACGGCCAGCCCGAGCCGGGTGCCCTGCAGCGTGGCGAGGTCCGTGGCCCGGCCGGAAACGGCCTCCTTGGCGCGCCGCATCGCGGCTTCGGGCATCTTCAGACCGCTGTCCTCAATGGTGACGACAAGACCCGCGGTCCGCTCCTCGACATAGACGTGCACCTCGTCGATGGGCGGGGAGAAGTTCGCGGCGTTGTCCATCAGTTCGGCCAGCAGATGCATCACGTCCTCCGCCGCGAACCCCGCGACCATGGCGCTGCTCGACGAGTGCAGCCGGACCCGCTGATAGGCCGCGATCCGGCCCACCGCGCCGCGCAGGATGGACTCCATGCCGATCGGCTTGTTCCACGCCCGGCTGGCCCGGCCGCCCATCAGCAGCGCGAGCCGGTCGGTCAGCAAGCCCAGCTGCGAGGTGTTGTGGTCGAGCCTGAGCAGGTCCCCGAGCACCTCCTCGCCGTGCCGGTCCTGCATCTCCCGCAGGTCGGCGAGCATGCTCATGGTCTTCGCCTGCACCCGGCCCAGGGCCTTCGCGCTCGCGCCCTGGGCGGCCGTGGATCGCCGCTCGCTGGTGGCGAGTTCCCGTACGGCCGAGTCCAGCAGCACCCGCAGCCGGGCGTCGGCGGGCTGCTCCAGCCCGGCGAGGACCGTCTCCGCGGACGCGCCCCGCCGCAGATGGGCGATTGCCGCAGGCATCGTCACCGTCGTCAGCAGGTCGAGATCGTCGGCCGTACGCGTCAACTGCCGTAGCGCGTCGGCACTGTGGGCGGCCGAGGTCTCGGCCCGCCGCTCGCCCGCGCCCACCTCGGTGGCGAACACGTCCAGTACGCGCCGCAGTTGCTGATCCGTCGGCGCGGGCGTGCTCGCGAGAGTGTCCGCGGGGCTCGCGCCGTCGCGCAGTCGCTTGACCACCGAGGGGAGCGTGACATTGACCAGATGGGCGGACTCGGCCCCCGTCCGCGCCAACTGCCCTTGCAGTGACCGCACTTCGCTACTGGCCGCGGCGGTCGCCGCGCGCAGCCGGCGCGAGGTCAGCGTGGTAACGAGGATCGTCACCGACATACACAGCCAGCCGCCCGAGACCGTCGCCGCGACCCAGGCACGAGCGGCATTGGGAGCCGCCGCGACGACCGCGCCGCCGATCGCGGCGGCCACCACGAGGGAGACCAGCGGTATGGCGAGCGGTAACGACCGTCGTGCGCGTATCCGGTGCGGTGTGGGGGCCACTGGGACTGACATTCCGCGATCCCTCGCTGGGTCGGGTGCGGGAAGCGATCTCCCGCTCGCATGTGGCGCTCATGCTAGCCACGTGGCGGAGCCGGTGTGACCGGAGAGCCCGGACTGCCCACAGAACGGAGGGTTTCCTCCCGAACCCGCACCGCCCCTGTCCGGCAGCGTGGTAGACGCTGGTGTCCGCCCGGCACCGGTGGGGCGAACGTCACAGCGGACAGTACGGATCACGCCTGTCGCGGCCGACTACCGTGTGCGGGTGCCGAAGAACAGAAACACGTTCTCATCGCTGACCGCCTGGCGGCGGCGCCTCCTCGCGTCCGCCGTCCACCGCGGATGGCGGTGGGTGCAGGCAACGGGCGCCGTCACCGCGGAGCAGCCGGGACGGCTGCGTTTCCGGCGGCTCGGCCCCGGCACCCGGCTCGCGTTCCCGCAGGGCACGGTCTTCGGCGAGGCGTGGATCGAGCTCGGCGACCACTGCATCATCGGTGAGCAGGTCTCTCTCACCGCGGGGATGATGCCGGATCTCGACCTTGGGCCCGACCCTGTTCTGACGCTGGGCAACGGCGTGGTCCTGGGGCGGGGCAGCCATGTCGTCGCCGACGCCCGGGTGACCATAGGCCCGGACACGTACTGCGGTCCGTACGTCTACATCACCTCGACCAACCACAGCTACGACGATCCCCACCAGCCGATCGGCAGGCAATGGCCGCGGACCGAGCCGGTGGAGATCGGCTCCGGCTGCTGGCTGGCGACGGGCGCGGTCGTGCTGCCCGGCGCGCGGCTCGGCCGCAATGTGGTGGTCGCGGCGGGCGCGGTCGTACGGGGCGAGGTCCCCGACCACTCGGTGGTGGCCGGAGCCCCCGCGAGGATCGTGCGGAGCTGGGACCCGGTCCGCGGCTGGGAACCCCCGCTGCGTACGCCCGCTCCCGTACCGATCCCGGAAGGCGTCACGCCCGAACAGCTGCTGGCCCTCGCCGACCTGGAACCGGAGAATCCTTAGCCGTCAAAAGCCTCTAGCCGCTCGCGAGCAGCACCGTGCCGACCAGTGCGAGCCCCGCGCCGGTGGCCTGGACGAGGCGCAGCCGCTCCTTGAGGAGTACGAGCGCCGCGAGCACCGTGATCACCGGGTAGAGGTTCGCGAGTACGGCGGCGACGGTGACGGGACCCAGCTGCGCGGCGACGGAATACGTGCCGTTGGCCGCGACATCCGCGAGTCCCACAAAGGCGAGGGCCGGGAGCGCGGATCGTACGAGCCGTATCCCGCCGGCCTCCGGAAGCACCCGCCCGCCGCGCCTGACCGATACGTACAGCGCCGCGCCGCCGACCGCGACATTGGTGACGCGCTGGACGAAGAGCGCGAGGAACAGGCCGGTGAGGGTGGTCGAGGCCGCCGCGATCAGGGCCATCACCGCGCCGAGCCCGAACGCGGCGACCAGCGTCAGCAGCACCGCCTGCCGCCGCACCGCAGCTCCCCGCAGCTCGGGCCCGCCCGCCAGGACAATGCCGGCCACGGCTACGGCGATTCCGGCGAACTGGAGCAGCCCCGGGCGCTCGCCCACGAGCAGGCCGACGCCCACGGGCACGGCGACGCCCAGCGAACCGAGCGGCGAGACCACGCCCATCGGCCCCAGGGCGAGCGCCTTGTAGAAGCTCAGCATCGCCACCGTGCCGACGGCGCCCGCCGCCACCGCGTACCAGAGCAGCGGTTCGGCCTCCTGCCAGCCACCGGTCGCGACGACGATCGCGCCGAGTACCACGGCCGCGATCGACTGCGACGCGACGACGACCGTGAGGGCCGGGATGCGCCGCGCCAGCAGCCCGCCGCCGAAGTCGGCCAGTCCCCACAGGAGGCTGGTGGCCAGGGCGAACAGGGCTGTCATGGGGTGCCTCGCAGTACGGTGTGGTGAACGGGTGGGTACATCGCACCGTAGTGCACTCTATTGAACTTTGTCATTGAAGATATTGGACGGAATGTGACGGACCTCGATCAGCTCACGCAGTCGCTCGCCCGCAACCTCAAGCGCTGGCGCGGCGAGCGGGGGCTCACGCTGGACGCTCTCGCCGCCCGCGCCGGGGTCAGCCGCGGCATGATCATCCAGATCGAGCAGGCGCGTACGAACCCGAGCGTCGGCACCACCGTGAAGCTCGCCGACGCGCTCGGCGTCTCCATCACCACGCTCCTGGACTACGAACAGGGCCCGCAGGTCCGCCTCGTACCGCCGGAGCAGGCCGTACGGATGTGGTCCACCTCCACCGGCAGCTACACCACCCTGCTGGTCGGCACCGAGAAGCGCGGGCCCCTCGAACTGTGGGCCTGGCGGCTGATGCCCGGCGACGGCAGTGCCTCCGACCCGCATCCGGAGGGCACGGTCGAGCTGCTCCATGTCACCGCGGGCGAACTCACGCTCGTTGTCGACGGCGAGCCCCACCCCGTACCGGCCGGGACCTCCGCCACCTTCGAGGCGAATGTCCCGCACGCCTACCGCAACGACGGCGAGAGTGTGGTCGAACTGACGATGGCGGTCTCCATCCCGCCCGTACGCTGATCCCCCAACCGAGGCTCCAGCACGGGCTGTTAGCCTGGCGCACGTGCGCGCACCAATCGGTAACTTCAACGATGCCCGGCCCGCCGTGGACTGCCTCGGCCTGCTCACCGCGCCGGTCGCAGAGGCTGTCCGCGCCTGGCGCGGTGACGTCCCCGCCGAACAGCTGATCTACGTGGACACCGACCCGGAGATCGCGGACACCGCCGTCTTCGTGGAGCACTACGGGCAGGAGATGCTCGACGTCTCGGCGAACTGCGTGGTCGTCGCGGGCAAGCGCGGCGGCGAATCGACGCTCGCCGCGTGCGTCGTCCGCTCGGCCACGCGCGTCAATGTGAACGGCGTGGTGCGCAAACAGCTGGGCGCCCGCAAGGCTTCGTTCGCCTCCATGGACACCGCGACCGGGGAAACCGGAATGGAGTATGGCGGCATTACGCCCATCGGGCTGCCCGCCGATTGGCCGCTGCTGGTCGACTCCACCGTGGTCGATACCGAGTGGGTCCTGATCGGCAGCGGCCGGCGCCGCGGGAAACTGATGGTTCCGGGCAAGGCGTTCGCCCAGCTGCCGGGCGCCGAAGTGCTGGAAGGACTGGGCATTTGAGCACCTCGGCGGCAGAATGCTCTGACATAACTACCGGGCATGTCGTCGCTCGAAGGAGTGCCTGAGCATACGGAAGCAGAACCTTTGCGCCCGTTTCCTCGTTTGCGCTGGGAGGCGCACGCCGTGGACGATATGTCCGAATCGCTTGGATTTATCCACACTAGATCGCACTAGATGTCATGGCGTGCGCCCCGCGTGCCATGAGTCACCGTATCGAAAGGCGCTCCAATGGACACTGCTCTCGTCTCCGCGGTCGGCAGGCCCGGGTCCACACCCGTCCGCCAGGCTACCCACCGGGTGCCGCTGGCCAAACAAGCCGAGGCCCACCGGCGTGGTGGAGATCTTCCGGCCCCGGTCAGCAGACTGCTGTCGGCCAGTGAAGGGCCGAGTCCGTTGGTCGTCGCGGCCTTTCAGTCGTCGGTCTGAGTGACTGACTGAGGACTGGACGGACGGATACGAGCCATGGACCGGCCACTGCCATCGCTGAGCCAATTTGTACTCAAGGTCCATAGTCGATGTGATCTCGCCTGTGATCACTGCTACGTCTATGAGCACGCGGACACCAGTTGGCGTGGTCGGCCCAGGGTAATGCCCGAGAAGGCCATGGAAAAAGCGGCGGAGCGGATCGCCGAACATGCCGCCGGGCACCGGCTTTCCGCGGTCCATGTGGTGCTGCACGGGGGCGAACCATTGCTTGCCGGGCGGGTACGGTTACGCAAGGTTGCCGAAGCGCTGTACGGGGCGCTGGACGGCGTATGCGCGCTCGATCTGCGCATTCACACCAATGGCGTACTGCTCGACAGTAAATTCTGTGACCTCTTTGCCGAGATGAATATCAAGGTCGGCGTGTCGCTCGACGGCGACAAGGCTTCCAATGACCGGCATCGCCGTTATGCCGACGGCCGCAGCAGTCATCCGCAGGTGCTGCGGGCGGTGGAGCTGCTTCAGCGGCCTGAATACCGGAAGTTATTCGCGGGACTGCTGTGTACGATCGACGTGGAGAATGACCCCGTCGCCGTGTACGACGCGCTGGTCGCCCTCGATCCGCCGCGCATCGACTTTCTTCTGCCGCATGCCACCTGGGACGTACCACCACCCCGGCCGGGTGAGTCGGCGACGCCCTACGCGGACTGGCTCGACGCCGTCTACCGGCGCTGGGACCGTGCGGGGCGGCCCGTCCCGGTGCGGCTCTTCGACTCCGTACTGCGCACGCTGCGCGGCGAGAGCAGCCTGACCGAGTCGCTGGGCCTGGCGCCCGCGGACCTGGTGGTCATCGAGACCGACGGCACCTTCGAACAGGCCGACAGCCTCAAGACCGCGTTCGACGGCGCGCCCGTCACCGGCATGGATGTCTTCGCCAACACCCTGGACGAGGTCGTCCAGCACCCCGGAATGCTCGCCCGCCAGCAGGGGATCGAGCAGCTGAGTGAGCAGTGCCGCGCCTGCCCCGTGGTCACCTCCTGCGGCGGCGGTCTCTACGCCCACCGCTACCGGACCGCCAACGGATTCGACAACCCCTCCGTCTTCTGCCCGGACCTGAGGGAACTGATCATGAATATCCGCGACCAGGAAGCCGCTGCCCGGCCGCGCCCGACAGGCTTCCAGCTGACCGGCCAGAACGCCGAGCCCGCCGAACTGGCCGAACTCGACGAGCTGGCCAGGGGTTTCGGCAGTACGGAGACCGTGGCGCGGCTGGCCGCAGCCCAACTCGACCTGGACCGCGCACTCCTGGCGGCCGTGAGTGAGCGCGCCCCGCGCACCGACAAGGTGGCCGCCGCGGCCTGGGAGCTGCTGACCGAACTCGACCAGGACGCCCCCGACGCGGTGGACGCGGTGGTCGCCCACCCGTACACGCGGCCATGGGCGCTGCGCGTCCTGGAAGGCCGCGCCCCGGCGACCGTCACGGGCGGCCTGGCCGAGCTCGCCGCCGCCGGCGCGCTGCGGGCGCGCCACGGCGGTTCTGTCCGCGTCCCGCTGCGCGACGGGCTGCTGCGGCTGCCGGGCCTCGGCGCGGTCACGCTGACCCCCGACGCCGGCCACGCCGACGTGACCGCGGACGCTGACGGCTTCACGGTCACGGCCGCGGGCCGGACCCTGCGATTCGGCCGGTACGAAGGCGTGGACGGCCTCACCCCGCACTGGCAGCCCGTCAGGCTCGCCGAAATGCCGGGCTGGACCGTGGCGCTGGAGGACACCGACCCGCTGCGCGACGCCCACCAGTGGCCGGTGACGCGGCGCCTGTCCGCCGGTGAGGCCAAGATGTGGGCGGAGGACCTGACCGAGGCATGGTCGCTGATCCAGCGTGAACTGCCCCAGTACGCGCCGGGCGTGGCCGCCGGTCTTCGCGTCCTGACGCCACTGCACGCCCCGGAGGGCAGCGAGGTCAGCGCCGCTTCCAAGGAGGCCTTCGGGGCGGTGGCGGCGGCCCGGCCCCTGACGCCCGACCTGCTCGCGCTGCTGATCGTCCATGAGTTCCAGCATGTGAAGCTGGGGGCGGTACTGGACAGCCACGACCTGTACGACCCGGCGGACAGCCGGAGGTTCTACGCGCCCTGGCGCCCCGACCCCAGGCCGCTGGCGGGCCTGATCCAGGGGACGTACGCGCATATCGCGGTGACGGACTTCTGGCGCGTACGGCGGCTCACGGCCGAGGGCGAAGCGGCACAGGGAGCGGCGGCACAGGGAGCGGCGGCGGCGCGGACGGCGGAGGCGCAGTTCGCCCGGTGGCGACAGCAGACCTGCGAGGCGGTCGAGGTGCTGGCCGGATCCGGCGCGCTGACACCCTTGGGCGAGCGTTTCGTGGCCGGGATGGCGAGCACAACCCACGCGTGGTCGGCGGAAACGGTCTCGGCGGCGGCACTGGCCGAGGCCCGTCGGGCCGCCGACAGCCACCGGGCCGACTGGCTGACCCGTAATCCGCTCACCTGAGCCCCGCCGACGCATGTGATCGATTTCCTGTGATCGTTCCGTGTGATCGTTCCGTGTGATCGTCCAATCAGGACACGGCAGGCGTGTTCGCGCTGTTCCGCTCGGTAATTGACGTTTCCTACACTGAGGCTCCATTCACATGGACCGGGGGAGATGTAGTGCTGGGAGACGCGGGGGCAGGGAGAGATGGGTCGGAACCGTACTTCTTTCTCAGTTATGCGCATACACCGAAGAATCACCCCAAGGACAAAGACCCGAACGTCTGGGTGGAGCGGTTTTATCGAGACTTATGCGCTCATGTACTCCAACTGACCTCGCTTCCGGCCGGGGTGCCCGCCGGTTTCATGGACCAGCAGATGCAGCCGGGGGAGGGCTGGCAGGAGCGGCTTTCGGAGGCGCTCGCGTCCTGCCGGGTCTTTGTGCCGCTCTATTCGCCGCGCTATTTCCTCAGTGAGCAGTGCGGCCGGGAATGGTTTGTCTTCTCCACGCGCGCCGCGCACCATCACGCGCACTCCAACGGCTCCTCGGGGAGCGGGATCGTACCGGCACTGTGGGTTCCCGTAGCGGCCAAGCAGCTCCCGCAGCCCGCCGAGCGCCTCCAGTTCAACCACGCCGCCTTCGGCGACGACTACGCCGACGAGGGCTTCTATGGGCTGATCAAGCTCAGATACCTGCGCGACCAGTACGAGCGCGCCGTCTATCTGCTGGCGAAGCGCATCGTGAACGTCGCGGAGCAGACCCGGATCTCCGCGGGCGACCCCCACCAGGACTACGGGGCGATGCCCAGCGCCTTCGGTCCGCCGGGACCCGCGCGGGAGATGGAGGTCTCGGTGCTCGCCTGCTCCGGGTCCGATCTGCCGGAGGACCGCGGCCCCGACTGCTACGGCCCGCGCCCGCGCGACTGGAATCCGTACCATCCGAAATCGTCCAGGCCGATCGCCGACCATGCCGTCGATCTCGTCCGGAACCTGGATTACCGGGTGCGCGTTGCCGAGTTCGAGGCCGAGGCCGAACGCCTGCTGGCCCCGGGTTCGCCGCGCGCGCCGGGACTGCTGCTGCTGGACCGCTGGGCCCTCGACGCCCCGCACCGCCGGGAGCTGGTGCGGCGGCTGTGCGCCGAGAACCGGCCGTGGATCAGCGTCATGATCCCCTGGAACCGCGAGGACCCCGAGTGCCGGGTGCGGGAGGACGAGTTACGCACGGCCACCGAGGAGTCCCTGGCCCCGCGACGGGAAGAGGACGGCGGCTACCGCTCGCCCAGCGGCGGTCTGCCCACCCTGGAGGCGTTCAGCCAGGAGCTGCCGGGCGCCGTGAAGGCGGCGGGCAAGCACTTCGCGGCTCATGCGCAGACCTTTCCGCCGCAAGGCCCCAGCGGGCCGATGCCACGGGTGCTTCCGTCGGGGGTCGGCTACGGCGCCGGCATTTCCGCGTCCACCGCTCGTGACACGGAACAGGCGGCGGAGCGGGCAGCGAAGCAGGCAAAGGAGCAGGCAAAGGACAACGCCGACAACGCCGACAACGGGGAGGGGTTTTCATGACAGAGGACCGCAAAGGGACCATCGTCACCTTCTACTCGTACAAAGGCGGCACGGGCCGCACCATGGCGCTGGCCAACGTGGCCTGGATTCTGGCGGCGAACGGCTGCCGGGTACTCGCCGTCGACTGGGACCTGGAAGCGCCGGGGCTGCACCGGTTCTTCCACCCGTTTCTCGATCTCTCCGTCCTGGAGGCCACTCCCGGGCTGATCAATCTGATCACCGAATACCAGGAGGAGGTGCGGCGTCCCGCCGAGCGCGAACCCGACTGGCACCGTGATTACGCGCGGGTCAGGCCGCACGCGACATCCATCGACTGGGCATTTCCGCGCAGCGGCAGCCTGGACTTCCTCTCCGCCGGCCGACGCAACCGCGACTATTCCTCGACGGTCGGAAGGATGGACTGGGACGATTTCTACGAGCGCTTCGGCGGCGGCCAGTTCTTCGACGCGATGCGCGCGGACATGCGCCGCCATTACGACTACACCCTGATCGACAGCAGAACCGGGCTCAGCGACATCGCCGATATCTGTACCGTCCAGATGCCGCAGGTCCTGGTGGTCTGCTTCACACTCAGCGACCAGTCCATCGATGGCGCGTCCTCCGTGGCCCGGGACATCTCCGACCGTTATGACGACAAGCGCATCCGCATTCTTCCGGTGCCGATGCGGATAGACGACGGCGAAAAGGAGAAGGCCGACGCCGGACGCGCACTGGCAAGGGAGAGTTTCTCCGGTCTTCCGGCCGGTCTCAGCGGTGACGAACTGGCCAATTACTGGGGCTCTGTCGAGATCCCCTACCGGCCGTTCTACGCCTATGAGGAGATTCTTGCGACGTTCGGAGACGCTCCCAATGTCTCCAGCTCGATGCTCACCGCCTGCGAACGCCTCACCTCCGTACTCACCGACGGCAGGATCTCCACGCTGCCGCCGATAGACGAGGTGGAACGGCTCACCCATGTGGCGTCCTATACGCGACGACGGCCGGTCCCGCCCTCCAATGTGGTGCTGCCCTATGTGTCCGAGGACCGGATGTGGGCGGACTGGCTGACAGCGGTACTCACCCGCACCGGAGTACATGTGGTGCCGGTGGACGTCCGCGCGGCCGATCCCTCCAGTGCGGAGCGGGAATTCGCCTCGGGCGGGGCATACCGGGTGCTGCCCGTCGTCTCACAGGCCTTCCTCTCCTCCCAGCGGGCCGGAAACCTCTGGGAGTCGTTCATGAGTTTCGACTCCATCGGCTCCCGGCGTCAGCTGGTCCCCGTACGCGTCGCCGATGTGCGCCTCAGCCTGCCCATGACCAGCCGCGGAATCGTCGACCTGGTACGGCTGGACGAGACCGAGGCGGTCAACGCGCTGCTGTCCGCGCTGGACCGGGGCGAGAACGCCGCCTCGCTGCCGCCGACCGCCGCGGCCGGTGGCGTGCGCTACCCCGGCGGCGTCCCCAGGGTGTGGAACGTACGGCCGCGCCATGCCTGGTTCACCGGCCGCGCTCCCGTACTGGACCGACTGCGCGACCAGCTGCGCGGCGACCCCCGCTCCGCCCAGCGCTTCCCCCAAGTCCTGTACGGGCTCGGCGGCGTCGGCAAGACGCAAGTGGCCCGGGAGTACGCGCACCGGTTCCGGGCCGACTACGACCTGGTGTGGTGGGTGGAGGCGGAACAGCCCGACCGGGTGGTCTCGTCACTGGCGGAGCTGGCCGCGCGGCTGGATCTGCGAGCGGGCGATGAGTCGCGCGAGGCGGCCAGGGCGGCGCTCCAGGCGCTGCGGAGCGGCACACCGTACTCCCGCTGGCTGCTGATCTTCGACAATGCGGAGGATCTCGACCGGGCGCTGAAACTGCTGCCCGGAGACACCGCCCCCATTTCCAACGGCATCTACGGCCATGTCCTGGTCACCTGCCGCAACAAGCCGATGTCGACGCGGCTGGAATCGATGGAGGTGGAGGTCTTCACCCGCCCGGAGAGCGTCGAGCATCTGCGCCACAGGGTGGCGAAACTGCCCACCCGGGACGCCGACCGGGTCGCGGAGGCCGTGGGCGACCTCCCGCTCGCGGTGGAGGTGGCCGCCGCCTGGCTCGCCGAGACGGCCACTCCCGTGGACGCCTATGTGGAGCAGCTGAAGGAGCAGTCCACCAAGGTCCTCTCCCTCGGCAAGCCCGAGGACTACGCGACGCAGATCGGCGCCACCTGGAACCTCTCCATCGCGCGGCTGCGCAAGGAGTCCCGTGCGGCGGTGCGGCTGCTGGAGCTGTGCTCGTTCTTCTCCGCCGAGCCGATTTCGATGCGGCTGATCGGCAGCGACGCCATGTTCCAGTCGCTCCTGCCCTACGATCCCGACCTGCGCGAAAGATACATGCTGGGCAAGGTCATCCAGACGCTGAACCGGTTCGCGCTGGCCAAGGTGGACCCGGCGGACAGCTCCATCCAGGTCCACCGGCTCGTACAGGCGGCGGTGCGGGCGGGCCTCTCGCCTCAGGAGCAGGACAAGGCGATGCACGAAGTGCACCGCGTACTGGCCGAAGCCCGGCCCAGGGAGGACGTGGACAGCGACAACCCGGTGAACGACCCGAAGAGCTGGCCCAGTTTCGAGCTGATCTGGCCGCACCTCGCCGCCTCGGGCATCGCGGACTGCGACGAGGAGAACGTACGGCAGTTGATGGTCGACCGGACCCGCTTTCTGCTCAAGCGCGGGGAACTGGAGAACGCGCGGCGCCTGGGCTCGCAGCTGAACGAGGCCTGGACCAGCGAGCTGGGTGAAAACGATCTCCAGACCCTGAACATCCGCTTCGAACTGGCCAACGCGCTGCGCGCGCAGGGCAAATACCAAGAAGCCCGCGACATGGACGAGGACACACTCGCCCGGCAGATCCACGTCCTTCATGAAGGCCACCCCAATATTCTGATCACCACCGGCAGCCTGGCAGCCGACCTGCGGGCGCTGGGGAAGTTCGACGAGGCGCTGGAGCGGGACCTGCGGATCTACGACGGATTTCGCCAGATCTTCGGCGAGAACCATCCGCGCACCCTGATGGCGGCCAACAACCTCGCCATCGACTACAGGCTCACCGGCGACAGCGAGCGCGCGCGCCGGCTGGACGAGGAGACGGTGGAGCGCCGCAGCGCACTGCTGGGCGAGGACCACCCGTTCACCCTGACGACGAAGGGCCATCTCGCCCGTGACCTGCGGGAAATCGGCGAGTACCAGTCCTCGGTGCAGGTCCTGCGGGAAGTGGTCGCCGCGTTCGAGCGGGTGCTGAACGCCGACGTCCCCGAGGTGCTGCGCACCGCGAAAAGCCTCGCTGTCTCGCTGCGCAAGGAAGGGCACCCGCACGAGGCGAAGCGCATCACCGAGGAGACGTACAACCGCTACCGGGAGCGGTACGGCACCAAGGTGCCCGACGCGCTGGCCTGCGGTCTCAACCTGGCCGCCGACTACTCGGCGGTCGGCGACAAACAGGCGGCCCTGGACCTCGCCCGCCAGATCCTGGACGGATACCGGGAAACACTGGGCGAGGACCACCCCTTCACACTCGCCTGCCGCAACAATGTGGCCATCTACCAGCGCACGCTCGGCGGCGCGGCGCGGGCGGCGGAAGCGGGCGAACAGGTGCGTACGGCGCTGGAACGCGCACTGGGCCCGCGCCACCCCTTCACCCTGTGCGCCGCGATCAACCTCGCCAACTCCTACGGCGACCTCGGCCAGCACGACCGGGCGGAGCTGTGGGAACGCGCCGCGCTGGAGGGCCTGTCGCAGCGGTACGGGCCTGCGCACCCCGATGTGCTGGCCTGCCGGAACAACCTGGCGATCACTCTGCGCGCCGCCGACCGGGATCAGGAGGCACAGCAACTGCGCTCCGAGGTACTGGAGCTGGCCACCGAGCAACTGGGCGTCGAGCACACGATCACCGAGGCGGCGCGTGCGTGGCGGCGGGTCAACCGGGACCTCGAACCACAGCCGGTCTAGGGCGTGTTCGGGTGCCCCGGCGAAGCCAGGGGGAGGACCCCCGGCCCCGCGACGCCTGGGACGCGCTCCCCGGTTACCTCCCCCGGGTGAAGCCGGGGGAGTGCCACCATCGGTACGAGGGTGATCTACCGCTGGAACTTCGTCCGGGGGCTCAGCCCCGCGACGCCTGGCGCGCGCTCCCCAGCTCCCACTGGGGCCCCGAGCGAAGCCGAAGGAACCCCCACCGCCTTGCCATGGCACGCACCGGAGCCCGCAGGGCCCGCCTGCGGCGGGACTGGGGCAGGCGCGGGTACCGCTGGCGCGCCGGGCGGCTCACGAAGTGGCCCACTTCAGTACGCGGGTGAGCACCTGCAGAGCCCCGAAGTGCGCCGCCCCGCGCTCCACCACCAGCCGCGCGCCCGGAATCCTCTCCGCCAGCCACCGGGTGTGCTGCACAGGGGCGAAGACATCGTCCTCGCCGTGCCAGAGCAGCACCGGCGCGGCGATGTCCTCGGGCCGGAACTGCCAGGCGGACGAGAACGCCATGACATCGTCGATCCAGCCCGCGGCCGAACTGCGCAGGCCCTCGGCGAAGTTGCGCACCAGCATGGCCCGGATGCCCGAGTCGGCGACGATCTCGCGGTCCGACGCGGGCAGTCCGTGCCGCATCGCGGCCACCGAGGCCCTCGGATCGGCCCGGATCGTCACCGTACGGAACTCCAGCGCGGCGGACAGCTGGTGGTGCCCGGCCGCCGCGTTGACGTACTCGCGGACATTGGACTCCGTCATGCCCTCGAACCAGTCGAGGCCCTGCGCGTCCCGGGGCGCGAGCCCCACGAGCGCCGCCGTCCGCACCGCGCGCTCCGGCAGCAGCGCGGCGCAGGCGAGCGCGTGCGGCGCGCCGCCGGACCGTCCGACGACGGCGAACTCCTTGAACCCCAGCTCATTGGCGATGGCCTCGACATCGGCCGCGGCGCTCGCCACCGACCGTCCCGGTAATCGGTCCGAAGCGCCGTACCCGGGACGGTCGAAGGTGATCAGGTGCACCCCCAGCCGGTACAGCACCGCACCGCGCGGAGCCGGTCCCAGCCGGCTGCCTGGTGTGCCGTGCAGCAGGAAGACCGGTCTCCCGCGCGGGTTCCCGCGTAGCTCCACGGCCAGGCTGCGACCGTCCTCGGTGCGAATCAGCTGCCCCAACTGGTGCCTCCCCCCAGTGCGCCCCCGATACGCGGCAAGTATGAGCCCATGCGCGTGCGTCGTACATATACCCACGCAATCCGATTGCGCTACGGGATCACGCCGGTCAGCTCCGCTCCGACCGGTGGACAGGCAACCAGTGTCGCGCGAAATCGACGGCGTCGGCGAGCCCGATCAGCCTGCTGTCCGCCCGGCCTACGAAGCCCGTCCGCACGGCCCCCCCACTCGCGGCACGCTCGAAGTCCGCCCCCATGGCCCCGAAGTCGCTGTCGTCCAGGTCCACGTCCTCGTACTCCCACCACCGTCGCCCGCCGTTCGCGGACACCACACACCGGTAGAGGCGTCGGGGCGGCCCCGCCACCCGGTACTCGCCGAGATGGAACGCGGTACAGCGGTCGAACCCCGTACCCAGCAGCAGCACCTGGGCCCCCAGCTCGTACAGCCGGGCCAGCGGGGAGCGTTCGCCCAGATGGCAGTCGGGGCTGTGGTCCGCGACGATCCGCCCGGCGCGCGGGCCGAGCGCCGCGAACGACGTCTGCGGATGGCTGCTGCGCAGCGCGCCCGGGGCCAGTCGGACCGTCTCCGCGAACGCGCCCATCAGGGGCGCGGGCGTGCTCGCCCGGTCGAAGGGCGCCATGCCCGCCCGTACGGCCGCCCGCTCCTCCTCGCCCAGACCGCGCACCCGGTCCCGGTAGGCGGCGGAGGTGTCGGAGTTCTCCGGGGTGAAGGCGGGCACCACCAGCGTGCCCCGTGGCCCCAGCGTCCGGCGCACCGCGCGTACGACCGCCCCGGGGCCGTCCTCCACCGGGCCCACCGCGTGCAGCGACGCGTGCACCATGAGGACGCCGCCGGGCTCGACGCCCAGCCCGGACAGCTGCGCGGCCAGCTGCTCTTCGTTGTGGATCGCGCTCAAGACCCTCAGCCCAGCCGGGGGATCTCGATCGCCGGGCAGCGGTCCATGACCATGTCGAGACCCGCCGCGCGGGTTCGCTCGTACGCCGCCTCGTCGATCACCCTCAGCTGGAACCAGACCGCCTGCGCGCCGATCGCCACGGCCTCGTCCGCGACCGCGCCCGCGAGGTTGGAATTGACGAAGACATCGACCACGTCCACCTTGAACGGAAGGTCGGCGAGGGAGGCGTAACCCTGCTCGCCATGGACCGTCTCGGCCTTGGGGTGCACGGGTACGATGCGTTTGCCGAAGCGCTGGAGGACCTGGGCGACGCCGTACGCGGCGCGCGCCCGGTTGTTGGACAGGCCGACCACCGCCCAGGTGTCGCCCGTCGCGGTCAGGATCTTGCGGATGGTTGCCGGATCGCCGTACATGGCCTGCCTCCTGCGATAGTGCGACAGTGAATCCGTCGGTAGCCCAGTGTCCGTGCAACCGGCGGCCGCCTCCGGCGATTCCGGCGAATGAGCCCCGCCCGATGACTGTGTGTGCTCACGCGTGTCGAAGCGCTTCGATGAATCTATGGACACCCCTACAGCGGCCGTCTAGGGTCGGCGATGCAGCGTCGAAGCGCTTCACCAGCAACAGCATGCCAATGTCATGGAGAGCTGAATGGTCACCCTTGCCGAGGTCGCCAAGCATGCCGGAGTCTCGGCCAGCACAGTGAGCTATGTCCTCAGTGGCAAACGGTCCATCTCCGCCTCCACCCGCGAGCGGGTCGAGCGTTCCATCGATGATCTCGGCTACCACCCCAACGCGGGCGCCCGCGCGCTGGCGAGCAGCAAGACCAACATCATCGCGCTCATGATGCCGCTCCGTACCGATATGTACGTACCGGTGATGATGGAGATCGCCATCGCCGTCGCCACCGCCGCCCGTGCGCACGGATACGACATTCTCCTGCTCACCGGCGAGGAGGGCCCGGCGGCCGTGCGCCGCATCGAGGGCAGCGCGCTCGCGGACGCCATGATCCTGATGGACGTGGAACTGGACGACGAACGCCTGCCGCTGGTCCGCGGCGCCGAGCGGCCGGTCGCGCTCATCGGACTGCCCGGCGACCCCACCGACCTCACCTGCGTCGATCTCGACTTCACCGCCACCGGCGCGCTGTGCGTGGAGTATCTGGCCAACCTCGGACACCGCGAACTCGCCGTGATCGGCGAGGCCCCCGGCGTGTACGAGCGCCACACCGGCTTCGCCGAGCGCACGCTGAGCGGCGTACGGTCACGGGCGCGTGAGCTGGGCGTACGGGCGCTCCACCGGCCCTGCCTGGGCGGTTACCCCGCGATGGCCGGCACCCTCGCCCGGATCTTCGACGAGCGCCCCGGCACCACCGGGTTCATCGTCCAGAACGAGGCCGCCGTGGAACCGCTGCTCAACCTGCTCCGGCAGCAGGGCCGGGCCGTCCCCGAGGACGTGTCGGTCGTCGCGATCTGTCCGGATCAGGTCGCCACTCAGGCGTCCGTACGCCTCACATCCGTCGCGATCCCCGCACAGGAGATGGGACGGCGTACCGTGGAGCGGATCGTCGCCAAGCTGGAAGGCCGTGGACGGCCGGAAGTGCAGCTGCTGGAACCCGAGCTGACGGTCAGGGCCAGCTCGGGACCGGCGCCGATTTGACGAAGCCTTGTTAAGCTCTCGCTCCGCGCGCCACCGGAGCGCACGCATCTGGCGGGGGACGAGTCAGGGAGGCCGCACGTGGGCACAGTCGCCGACGAGTCGTGTGGTGCGGAGTTCCACGAGTTCTTCGAGCGCCACTACGCCGAACTCGCCCGCCTCGCCTATCTGCTGACCGGCGACACCGATGGCGCCGACGACCTGGCGGCGGACGCGCTGGTCGCCGTCTGGCACCACTGGGACCGGGTGCGCGCCGCCGACCACCCGGCCGCCTATGTGCGCGGAGTCGTCGCGAACATGGCGCGCAGCCGGATCCGCAGCGCGGTGCGGGAGCGCCGTCGTATCGCCCTCTTCTGGTCCCAGTCCTCGGAGCGGACGGACGGCCCCGACATACCGGTCGTGATCGATGTGCGCGAGGCGCTGCGGCGGCTGCCGTTCCGCAAACGCGCCTGTGTCGTGCTGCGGCACGCCTTCGACCTCTCGGAACGCGATACCGCGCTCGCGCTGGGAATCTCGGTCGGTACGGTGAAGAGCCAGACATCGAAGGCCACGGCGGAACTGCAGCGGCTGCTGGGCACGTCGACTACTACGGAACTGGTGGGAGGGAGGCCCCGATGGACGATCTGACGACACGGCAACTGCGACGAGAGCTGCGCGAAAGTGCCGACGCGCACCGCCCGGACCGGGAACGGATCCTCGCACGCGTCCAGCAGGGCATGTCCCCGCCCGCGGGCGCGCCGCGCCGCCGCCCACGCGGGTATGGGCGGCTCCGGCTCGCCGGTACGGGGCCATGGCTGCGCGTCGCGGGCGCGAGCGCCGCCGTCGCCGGGATCCTGGCGGTCGGCGGCTATGCGGTGACCTCCGTCGCACAGGACGACGACGGGCGCGGTCAGACGGCCGTCGTGCCGCCCGTGAGCCCCGGGCCGGCCGACTACCTCCAGGGCGAGGGTTCCATCGATCCGGAGTCCAACCCCTACTGGGCGCAGAGCGAGGTGGCCGTCCGCAGTGAGCAGCGGCTCTCCTCGCTCACGGTCGAGCTGCGCGTCGCGCAGACCGGCGGACTCGACCCGACCGGCAGCTGGTCGACGCGCCCCGCCGAGGACTTCACCGTCTCCGTACGCGAGGAAGGCGGCGTGTTCGTCTACCGCTGGACGCTCAAGAGCGGCAGAACAGTCCCGGCGGGGCGCCACACCTTCGCGGGCCAGTACAACCACGCGGAGGGCGGCCGGGAGGCCGAGGGCGACACCTACACCGCCACCGGGCGCGCCGCCGGAGGCGAAGCCGCCACGGTGAGCGGCGGCTTCGCCCCGGCAACGTCCCAGTAGGTCAGCCGGACTTCACATTGAAGCTGTTGGTGTTGAAGTTCAGGCCGCCCGACGACGAGGTGATCTCGTAGCCGAACTGCACATCGCCGATGGTCAGATCACCGATGTACTTCTTGGTGTCCTTGAGCCACTTGAGGACCGGCAGGATGTTGACCGTGCCCGATGATGAGTCGGAGGTGCGCAGGAACGAGTACACGTTGTTGGCGCCGTTGCTGCCGACGTACACGTTCCAGGTGTGCCCGCCGAGCGACACCGTGCCGACCGAGCTGCCGAGCGGCCCCACAGCGCCGTTGTAGTTGACCCACAGCATGATCTCGTTGTCGTAGCCGGTGTCCCAGATGTCGTACGAGGTGTTGTACGCGCCGCCCGACGGCACGGAGACGTTGTACGCGCTGGTGAGCGACGACAGTGCCGAGATCTTCTTGCCGACGACCTTCTTGGCGTTGGGGTACGACTTGATGCCGCCGGTGTTGGGGTGGTTGGCCCAGACACCCCAGTTGCTGGAGGAGTTGGCCCAGATGGTCTGGGGACCGGGGCCAGAGCCCCAGATGTTGTTGTAGAGCGTGTAGCCGTCGGAGGTGTTGTAGTTGCCCCACTGGTCCGAGGAGGACCAAACGGCGGCCTGGGCGGGGGCGGCGGCGAAACCGACCAGCGCGGCGAAGGCGACGGCCGGGGCGAGCAGGAGCCGCCCGAGAGTACGACGTGCCATGGTTGTCCCTTTCCATGGTTCATGCGGTGGGGGGAGCTACCGCGCACCCGGGGTGAGGGCGCGGTCCTCGCCGGTCGCCGAAGCCACCGGCGCAGGAATGTGGGGGTGGTACTACAGGGTGCGGAGCACGGCCACGCCATAGCGGTCGAGCTCCACCACCGACTCCGTACGGACACCGGTCAGCAGCTCGTGATGGCTGCCGGGCACCGGCACGCCGACCGGCTCGCGGCCATGGTTGAGCAGGAACAGCAGCTCGCCCCGGCGCACCGCCTCGACCCCGGTGGGCAGCGCGTCGAGCACCGGCTGTACGCCGGCCTCGCCGGCCACGTCCTCCAGCAGCTCACGCAGCGCGGTGGGCTCCGGAAGCGTGGAGAGGTACCAGGCACGGCCGTTGCGCAGGACGGCGGGCAGCCCGTCGAGCTCCCCGCCCTTGTACGCGGAGACGGTGTGCACCGCGTCCGCCTCCAGCTCCTCGGACCACAGCGTGCCGCGGAAGCCGTCGCACTCCACCACGGCCCCGGCGTCCAGCGGCCACCACTCGTGGACCGTGCGGATCCCGAACAGCTCCCGCAGCCGCGCGTCCATTCCGCCGGGGCGCACCCGGTCGTCCTGGTCGGCGATGCCCGTCAGGAACCCGCAGACGACGGTGCCTCCGGCGCGCGCGTACGCGATCAGGCCGGCGACCGCCGCGTCGGTGAGCAGATACAGATGCGGGATCACCACCATCCGGGCGTCGCTCAGATCGCTCTCGGGGTGGGCGAACCGGGTGGTGAGGTTGGCCTCCCACAGCGCCCGGTGCCAGGCCCGTACCACTTCGGGGTACTGGACCTCCGAGGAGAGCCGGCCGTCCTGCTGGTCGGCCCACCAGGAGTCCCAGTCGTGCAGCACCACCACATCGGCGGGTACGTCCGTGCCCGCCACGGCCTCGCCGAGCAGCGCGAGTTCCGCGCCGATCCGCTTGATCTCCTGGAAGGTACGGCCCTGCTCACCGGCGTGCGAGACCATCCCGGAGTGGAACTTCTCGCTCCCCTGCCGGGACTGGCGCCACTGGAAGTAGCAGACGGCGTCCGCGCCGCGCGCCACCGCCTGCAGTGACCACAGCCGGTTCAGACCGCGCGGCTTGGCATGATTGACGCCGCGCCAGTTGACGGGCCCGGCCGCCTGCTCCATCAGCATCCACGGGCCGCGCGCCTGGGAGCGGGTCATGTCCTGGATCAGCGCGCCATGCTGTCCGCCGAGTGGATCGTGCGGGTCCGGATAGATGTCGACGGAGACGACATCCTCCTCCCGGGCCCACTTCCAGGCGTCCTGGCCGGTCCAGAACGGCATGAAGTTGGTGGTGACCGGCAGGTGCGGGGAGTGCCGGGCCACGATGTCGCGCTCGGCGATGTAGCACTCCAGCAGCGCGTCGGAGGTGAAGCGCCGGAAGTCCAGGCTCTGGCCCGGGTTCTTCATGTACTGCGCGCGGCGCGGCGGGAGGATCTCGTCCCAGTCGTCGTAGCGCTGGCTCCAGAAGGCGGTGCCCCAGGACTCGTTGAGTGCGTCCAGGGAGCCGTGGCGCTCACGCAGCCAGCGCCGGAAGTGAAGGGCGGTCCCATCGCACCAGCAGTGCGTGCAGTACTCGTTGTTGATGTGCCACATCGTCAGCGCCGGGTGGTTCCCGTAGCGCGCCGCCAGGTCCTCGCTGATCGCCGCGGCGTAGCCCCGGTAGACCGGCGACGAGGGGCAGAACTGCTGGCGCGAGCCGTACCAGACGATGGCGCCGTTCTCGTCGCGCGGCAGTGTCTCGGGGTGGCGGGCGCCCATCCAAGGCGGGGGAGAGGCGGTCGGCGTGGCCAGCACCACACCGATGCCGTTGTCGTGCATCAGGTCCATCAGCCGGTCGAGCCAGCCGAACTCCCGGGCCCCCGGGCGCGGTTCGAGCGACGCCCAGGAGAACACCCCGAGGGTGACCGAGTTGACGCCGGCGCCCCGCATCAGCCGTACGTCCTCGTGCCACACCTCTTCCGGCCACTGTTCGGGGTTGTAGTCGCAGCCGAAGAGGATCCGGCGGTCCCCTCCGGCCGTGACGGCGTCGTTGAGGGACGGCATCAGGCTATGTCCCCGTACTGGACGCCGCGTCCGTTCGTACCGAGGTACACCCGGCCGTGGATCCGCGGGTCGCCGGTGATCACTTCACCCGTCCAGCCCCACTGGTGGGCGTCGTCATTGATCCGGGTCCAGCTCGCGCCCTCGTCGTCCGAGCGGTAGACGGCGGTGATCGTCTCGGTCGAGCCGACCTGGAAGACGGCGGGGTACGCGGCGCCGGGCGCCGCCATGCCGAAGCCCAGGGTGTACGAGGCCCAGCAGGACGGCACCTTGCTGAAGGTGAGGCCACCGTCCCGCGACCTGAACAGACCGTTCCACTTCGCCGAGAGCCAGATGTCCCCGGTGCGCCCGGGGGCGGCTGCCAGCTTGAACTGCACGTCCCCGGGCGGCAGTTGTGTGGCCCGCGCGGTGAAGGTCGCGCCCGAGTTGGTGGACACGTACACCGTTCCGGCGTCCGTGTCGTACGCGTAGAACCGCGCGGAGTCGACCGGGTCGGCCAGCGGCGTCGCGCCCTTGGGGAAGGTGGCCACCTCCGTCCAGGTGGCGCCGTTGTCGGTGGAGCGGTGCGCCGCGTATCTCGTACCGTCCCAGTGCACGAACGACCAGAGCAGCGTGCGGCCGTCGGCGCTCACCGCGATCGGTCCCGGCGCGGAGGAGGCGATGGCGGGCTGCGCGGCGAACGGCTGCCAGCTGCGGCCCCCGTCCGTCGACGACGCGCCGTTGCCGTTGTCGCCCCAGCCCGTCCGTACGACGTACGAGGGGTTCGCGGCGGCCAGGGCGAGACCGGTCGCGGAGCCGAAGACCGGGTTCGCGGCCATGCCCCGCGACGGGGAGGCGGTCAGCGACTCGTGGTACATGACCCCGATGTCGCCGAGACCGCTCAGCAGCGGGGCCCCACCGGCGGGCGGTGAGATCAACTGGCGTACGGCGCTCTCCTCCAGGCCCCGGATCTGCGGGGCCCAGCGGACCAGGTCGCGGGTGGCGTAGAGGGTCGCGCCGGTGCCGAAGACGATATGGCGTGAGTCGTACGGGTCGATGGCCAGCGCCTGGATCCACCAGCCGAACTTCGGTGTGCCGCCCCACTTCAGGTACGGGGTCTCGGCGACGTCGAGGACCGCGGTGTCCTTGAGGGAGGTCCAGGAACGGCCGCTGTCGGTGGAGCGGAAGAGGGTGTCGACCTCGGACCAGCGGTTGTTGGTGGAGACGACGACGGTGCCGGGCCGGCGCGCGTCGACGGCGACCCCGCCGTAGCCGAAGGCCCCCGTCTGCGGGGTCACGGCGGTCCAGGCGCCGGTCACGGTGTTCAGCCGGTGGACCGAACCCGCGGTCTGGTTGTTGGGCCCGGGGGTGTTGGCGTACGTGACATAGAGCTCGCGGGTACCCGCGTCGTACGCGGCACGGATCGGCACCTTCGCGGCGTCGCCGGAGGGGCGGCCGGGCACGGCCTCCCAGCCGCCGGACGCCGTGGTTCGGTAGAGCGCGCCGTCACCGTCGCCCCAGCCCGCGTAGAGCACCCGGCCCGCGGCGGCGAGGAAGGTGACGCCCTGGCCGGTCGCGGACGCCTGCGCGGGGAAGTCGGTGGCGGGCGCCCAGCTCGCGCCACGGTCCGTGGACTTCAGCAGCCCGTCATGACGGGTGCCGAGCCACACGGTGGCGCTGTTGCGCGGGTCGACCAGCAGACGTTCACCGCTGCCGCGGCCGTCCTCGTTCGCGCCGAGCTTCACGGTCAGATCGGTCCTGGTCCAGGTCGCGCCCCGGTCGTCGGAGCGCAGGACCGCTCCGTTGCCCGACCAGGACTGCGAGTACGTGCCGAGCGCGAGGTAGACGCGGGAGGAGTTGGACGGGTCGAGCGCGATGGCCTCGACGCCCAGCAGATTCCAGTCGTCCCACCCGAGATGGTCCGTCAGTGCCACCCAGCGCGCGGTCGAGGCATCCCAGCGGTAGGCGCCGCCGATGTCGGTACGGGCGTAGGCGAGCCCCTTCACCTGGGGGTGGAACAGGACCCCGGTGATGAACCCGGTGCCGCCGATGGCGGCGGTGCGCCAGCGGTACGCCTGGGCGGCTTCCGCATCTTCGGCATCCTCGGCCGCCCCGGCGGCGTGCGCGCGGGCGGACGTGAGCGGCAGCGCGCTGATCGCCGCGGCGGCTGTGGCACCGGCGAGCAGGGTCCGGCGACTGGGCTTGCGCAGGGCTTCGTAAGGCATGACGGAATCGCTCCTGTGGGGAGAGGCCGGTCGTTACGGGGAGGGGCGCGCCGCTCGGTCGGGGGCATGCACGGGTGGCACGGGTGGCACGGGTCGCTTGGGGGGCGGCTCAGCCCTTGACCGCGCCCGTGAGCATGCCCTTCTTGAAGTGCTTCTGGACGAAGGGGGAGAGGAAGGCCACCGGCAGAAGCGCCAGCACCATGACCGCCATCTGGACGGCCAGCGCCGACAGCTGGCCGGTCTTGATGGCCTGCCCCATGCCGACGGGGGGCTGCTGCTTCTGGACGAGCTGGATCATGACGTTCTGCAGCGGCATCATGTCCTGGTCGGTCAGATACAGCGACGCGTTGAACCAGGCGCTCCAGTAGCCCACGGCGTAGAAGAGCGTGATCACCGCGATGACGGCGCGCGAGAGCGGCATGACGATCTGCCAGAGGATCCGGAAGTCTCCGGCGCCGTCGATCCGGGCACTGTCGACAAGTTCCTGCGAGATGTTCATGAAGAACCCGCGCAGCACCAGGATGTTGAAGACACTGATCGCGCTGGGCAGGATCAGCGCGAGATAGGTGTCGGTCAGCCCCAGCGTCTGCACCAGCAGATAGGTGGGAATCAGACCGGCACCGAAGAACATCGTCGCGAGCAGGGTCATCAGCATCCCGCGGTGCCCGAGGGAGCCGGACCGGGAGAGCCCGTACGCGCAGAGGACGGACACCGTCATCGAGAACAGCGTGCCGACCAGGGCCACACCAAGACTGACGAGTGTCGCGCGGGTGACCTGGCCGCCGCTCAGGAGCTCCTGGTAGGCGACGAAGGTGATGCCCTTGGGGATCACCACCAGGCCGCCCGCCTCGGTGATGGTCTGCTTGGAGGAGACGCTGGTGACGATCACGATCCACAGCGGGAAGAGGATCGCGAAGCAGGCGATGCCCAGGACCAGCCCCTTGGAGGCCAGTCCGGCGGGATTCGGCTTCTCCTCCCAGACCGGCCGGGGCGGTGCCGCCCATCGGCTGGGAGTGGGCACCCGCGGTACGGAATGCTGGTCGGGTTGCTGTTCGGTCGCGGTGCTCATTTCTTGTACACCCCCTGCTCTCC
Organism: Streptomyces sp. NPDC052236; assembly: GCF_044548015.1. Taxonomy (NCBI): domain Bacteria; kingdom Bacillati; phylum Actinomycetota; class Actinomycetes; order Kitasatosporales; family Streptomycetaceae; genus Streptomyces; species Streptomyces sp. NPDC052236. Next base: position 82,887 of record NZ_JBIUBL010000008.1, read on the forward strand.
CATGAGGTGGGCCACCTTGTTCGCGGCGAGTACAAGCCCGAGGCCCACCACCCCCTTGATCAGACCGGCTGCCGCCGCGTAGCTGAAGTCCTGGTTGCGTACACCGTTCCACCACACATAGGTGTCGAGGACTTCTGATGCGCCGGGACCCACCGAGTCACGTTGCAGCAGGATTTGTTCGAAGCCGACGGTGAGCGCGTCACCGACGCGCAACACCAGCAGCAGCGCGATCACCGGGCGCAGGGCGGGCAGTGTGACGTGCCACATGCGGCGCCATCGTCCGGCTCCGTCCATCGAGGAGGCCTCGTAGAGGTCGGGGCTGACGGAGGCCAGCGCCGCGAGGAAGACGATGATGCCCCAGCCGGCGTCCTTCCAGACGCCTTCGGCCGTCACCAGGAACTTGAAGATTCCCGGGTCGGTCATGATGTCGAAGCCCTCGTGGCCGTGTTCCCTCAGGGTCTGCGCGATGATGCCCGCGCCGCCGAAGATCTGCTGGAAGACGGTGATGACCAGCACCCAGGAGAAGAAGTGTGGCAGGTACAGGATCGCCTGGGAGACGGCCCGGACGCGAGGACGGACCACGCTGTTGATGAGCAGCGCGAGCAGGATCGGGATGGGGAAGAACAGGACGAGTTGGAGCAGGAAGAGGACCAGGGTGTTCTGGACCGCGCTCCAGAAGGCCGAGTCCTCGAAGATCCGGTTGAACTGCTCCAGGCCGACCCAGGGGCTGTGCAGGATCGCCGTGATGCCGTTCTCGCTGATGTACGGGTCGTACTCCTGGAAGGCGACGATGTTGCCGAGGATGGGGATGTAGTTGAAGACCAGGACCAGCAGCACTGCCGGCAAGGTCATCAGGATCAGCGTCCGGTCCTGCCGCAGCTGGCGCCGGAACGGGACCTTCGCGGGCTGCCCGGCCTTGGCGCGGGCGGCTTTCGACCGGGCGGCTTTCGACCGGGTGGGCGGTGCGGGTGGGGAGTCTTCCGCCGAGCGAGCCGGGCCGTCGCCGGCCTGGCTCGTCGCGGCGTCCGGCACCGTGTGGTGCGACACGCTCTCTACTCCTTGCCGTCGAGCAGCTTCATGTACCAGTCGCGCAACTGGTCGCCGCCCTTGCTCTTCCAGTCCGAGACTGCCTGCTGCATGTCGCTGATCTTCTTCCGGCCGCGGACGACGTCGTCCTCCAACTGCTCGAAGTCGTTCGAGAGGTTGGTCCACTTGGCGGGCTCGGTGATCTGCATCCCGTAGAAGGAGGTCTTCTTGGTGAAGGCGCCCATCCGCTGCTGCCACTCGACCTGGAGCTTGGCGACGTCGGGGACATCGGGGTGCGCGATGGTCGAGGCGGGGCTGGCCAGCATCTCGTAGGCGTTGAGGACCTCGGTGTTGCCCTTGTCGTTCTTGACCGGCGCGCCGTCCTTGAGGGTGTAGTGCGTGCCCTCGACCCCGTATTTGGTGAGCATGTACTCCTTGGTGCCGTACGGGGACGCGGCGGCATTGGCCGCGGCCAGGGCGTCAAGGATCACGGCCTTGGAGGCCTTCTTGCTGATGAACGACCAGATGCCGGCGGGGGATCCGGCCCACAGGGTGGGGTCTCCGCCGGCGTGGTCGAAGATGTCCATCCCGCCGATCTCGAAGTCAGGGTTCTGCGCGGCCTGTTCGACCGTGCGGCCGTACCACTGCGAGATGTCCTGGTTGTAGAAGAGCGTCTGACCGGAGGCGAAGCGGGTGGCGGGGTCGGTCTGCGTGCTCGCCTTGGCGTCCGGGTGGACCACATTGGCCGCGTACAGCTTGCGCGTCCACTCCAGTGCTTCCAGGTACTCGGTGGTCTCGACGCGGTAGATCAGCTTGCCGTCGACGAGGTTCCAGCCGAGCGGCTTCTCGCCGCCGCCCAGGCAGCCGAACATGTTGAACGCGGTCCACTTGAGGTCGTCGCAGGCCCAGATCTTGGCCTTGGCGTTGGTGATCTCCTTGGCCAGTGCCAGCCACTCGTCCGCCGTCTTCGGCAGCTGGTAGCCCTTCGCCTCGAAGATGTCCTTGCGGTAGTACGGCACGATGTTGGGTGTGTACGCGGAGGGCATCGGCAGGCCCATCAGCTTGCCGCCGAAGACCGAGCGGCTCCACGCGTCGGTCGGGATGGCGGCGAGGTTCGGGTAGGCCTTGATCTTGTCACCGGAGAGGTACGGGCCCAGGTCGGCGAACTTGTTGATGATCGCGCTGGGTATCTTGCCGCCCATGTTCCAGCCGGGGACGACCACCATGTCCGGGATGTCGCTGGAGGCGAGGACCGCGCCCAGCTTCTCGTCATAGGTGTTGCCGTCCTGGTTCTGCCACTGGATCTTCGCGCCGATGACCTCGTCCATCGCCTTGTAGTACGGGTTGTCGCTCTTCGGCGGCGCGCCCCAGAACGGAGACATGATCCGGACGGTGTTGCCCTTGCCGAGTTTCTCGGGGACAGCCGACTTCAGCGTCGCCAGGTCGAGCTTGCCCGTGAAGCCGGACGAGGAGCCGTTCTTCGACGGAATGTCCGGTGTCACCACGTTCTGCGCCACAAAGGTGGGAAGGAGCTTCTTCGCGTCCTTCTCGGAGGTGGTGCCCTCCTTCTTCGCGGTGTCCGTGCCGCCGCAGGCGGCCAGCAGGGGTATCCCGCCCGCTACCGCGGCCGTAGCGACCGCCGTGGAGGCGAGGAAGCTTCTCCGGCTGGGTGCGGAGGGGGAGTTCGGCGTCATTGCGTCAACCCTTCGTGGCGCGCCAGGACACACGGCGGGAGCCGTCGGTCGGCTCCTGCGTCTGAGATGAGACTGGCGTTGATGAAACTGGTCGTGCGGAAACCGGCATTACGGGCACAGCAGAAGCGGACTTGGAGAGCAGGCGGCAGTCCCGGCGGCTCCCGGGGCCTCGCGGATGTTGAAGCGCTTCGATGTTGCTGTGAGGTTAAGTGAACGCTTCCAGCCACACAAGAGTCGATTTCAAGATTCCTCGGATGAGTGGCTAATTCCGGGCTGTTCGGGGCTCCTTCGGCCATCAGGCGGAACATGGGCTTTGGCCATTGTGTCCGGGCTGTGTCTTGACACTCGGGTCCGGTGACGCAGAGCATCGAAGCGCTTCGAAAGATCAAAGCTCCGACCTTCCCAGCAGATTTCCCACTCTTCATACTCTTTGAGGGGCTCCGTACGTGACCGAGGACCAGTACCCCTTCCGCGACTCGCGGTTGCCGTTCGCCATACGCGTCGACGACCTGCTGGCGCGGCTCACGCTCGACGAGCGGATCGCGATGCTCCATCAGTTCGCCCCCGCCGTCGAACGGCTGGGACTCGACGCCTTCCGCACCGGCCAGGAAGTTCTGCACGGCGTCGCCTGGATGGGCCCCGCGACCGTCTTCCCTCAGGCGGTCGGCCTCGGCGCCACCTGGAACGAGGACCTCGTACGCCAGGTGGGCGAGGCGGTGTCCACCGAAGTACGCGCCATGCGCGCCCGCGACGACCGGGTCGGCCTCAACGTCTGGGCCCCCACGGTGAACCTGCTCCGCCACCCCCTGTGGGGGCGCGGCGAAGAGGGGTACGCGGAGGACCCGCACCTCACCTCCGCGATCGCCACCGCCTACACCCGCGGACTGCGCGGCGACCACCCCGTCTACTGGCGCACGGCCCCCGTACTCAAACACTGGCTGGCGCACAACAACGAGACGGACCGCGACACCGCGTCCTCCTCCGTGCGACCGCGCGTCCTGCACGAGTACGACCTGCCGGCCTTCCGCGGCGCGGTCCAGGCGGGCGCCGTGGCCGGTGTGATGCCCGCGTACAACCTCGTCAACGGACGCCCCAACCACCTCTCGCCCCATCTCGGCGAACAGCTGAGGTCCTGGACCGACCACCCCCTGGTCGTCTGCTCCGACGCGGGCGCGCCCTCCAACCTGGTCGACTCGGAGCACTATTTCGACACGCACGAGGAGGCCACGGCCGCCTCCCTCAAGGCGGGCGTCGACAGCTTCACCGACCACGGCACCGACTCCTCGGTGATGACCGGCCGCATCCGCCGCGCCCTCGACCAGGGTCTGCTGGCCGAGGACGACATCGACACCGCCGTAGGCCGACTGCTCGCCCTGCGGTTCGCGCTCGGCGAGTTCGACCCGGAGCTCGATCCGTACGCCGGAATCAAGGCCTCCACAGGGTTCGACACCCCGTACCACCGCGCGCTCGCGGGGGAGGCCGCCGAACAGGCCGTGGTGCTGCTCAAGAACGACGGGCTGCTGCCGCTCGCGCCCGGCGCGCGGATCGCCGTCGTCGGCCTCCTCGCCGACGAGTGCAAGCTCGACTGGTACAGCGGCACCCTCATGCACCGCTCCACCCCGCTGGACGGGCTGCGGACGCGCTTCGGCGCCGACCAGGTCGTCTGCGCCGAGGGCGTGGACCGTATCCGGCTGCGCGCCACGGCCGGCTGGCTCCAGGTGCCGGTGGCGGTTCCCGAAGCGGACAGTACGGCGCGTGGCACCGAAGGCGCGCTGGACCCGGCGCTGCTCGCCGGACGCACCGACCTGGCACCGCTGACCTGCGGCGACGACCCGGACGATTTCGGGCTCATCGACTGGGGCGACGGCGTACTGACGCTGCGCGCCGCCGACGGCCGCTATCTGTCGGTCGCCGAGGACGGCTTTGTCCGCGCCTCCGCGGACCAGCCGGGCGGCTGGGTCATCCAGGAGACGTTCACCCTCGAAGAACACGACGGTGGCCACCTCCTCAAGCACACCGGAACAGGCCGCTATGTCACTGTCGCCACCGATGGCGTGAAGGTTGCCGACGAAGGCGAACTTTTCCGGATCGAATTCACCGAGCGCGGCGAGGACGCCGTGGCGGCTGCCGCGGCGACCGCCGACGTGGTGATCGTCGTCGCGGGCAACGACCCGCACATCAACGGCCGCGAGACCGAGGACCGCACCACACTGGCGCTGCCCCCGCACCAGGACAGGCTGTGGCGGGCGGCCCTCGCGGCCAACCCCCGTACCGCGCTGGTGCTGGTGTCCGCCTACCCGTACGCCATCGACGACACGGAGCTGCCCGCCGTGGCATGGACCGCGCACGGCGGCCAGGCGGCGGGCCGGGCCCTCGCCCGTGTCCTGGCCGGGGACGTGTCCCCGGCGGGACGGCTGCCGCAGACGTGGTACGCCGATGACGCGGACCTGCCCGACCTGTTCGACTACGACATCATCGGCTCGCGCCAGACGTACCTCTACTACGAGGGCACGCCCCGCTACCCCTTCGGCCACGGCCTGTCGTACTCGTCCTTCCGCTACGAGGACCTGACGGCGGTGGTGGACGGCGAGAGCGTACGGGTCGCCTTCACAGTCACCAACACCGGTTCGGTGGACGCGGACGAGGTCGCCCAGCTGTACACGCGCGCGGTCGGCTCGCCGGTACCTCAGCCGGTTCCTCAGCCGGTACGCAAGCTCGTCGCGCACCGGCGGCTGCGGCTGGCGGCGCGCGGTGCCGAGCGGGTGGAGTTCACCCTTCCGGCAGCCACACTGGGCCACTGGGACGTGGCGCACGGCCGCTGGACGGTCCCGGCCGGCGCGCACGAACTCCTGGCGGGCGCGTCCAGCGCGGACATCCGGCTGGTGGCCGGGATCGAGCTGGCGGGAGAGCCGGCGGCGCCCCGGCCGGTGCGGGACCGCGGTCTCGCGGCGGCGGACTACGACGAGCAGCGCGGGACGCTGATCGTGGACCGTACGAAGGTCTCGGGCGACGCGGTGACTCCGGCGGGTGATGCCGCGGGGGAGCTGGTCTTCCGGAGCTGCGACTTCGGCGACCACACGTCCCGGATCACCGTGGAGGCGGCGGGCGAGGGCACGGTCGAGCTGGCGCTGGACGGGGGCGAGGTGCTGGCCACGGTGGACATCGCCGCGACCGGAGGGCCATACGAGTACGCGACGGCCGAGGCGCCGATCCGCGCGTCGGGCGTCGCTGACCTGCGGGTCACCTTGCGGGGTGCGGTGCGCCTGGCCCGGGTCGGTTTCTCGGGCTGACCTTTGCCCTCGGGCCCTGGTCGGGGGCTCCGCCCCGAACCCCCGCGCCTCAAACGCCGGCGAGGCTGGGTTTTCGCCGGCGAGGCTTGAGTTGCCGGGCGAGCCCGGCAACTCAAGCCCGTCCGGCGGTTGAGGACACCGCCCGAAGGGCGGTACGGGGTCTGGGGCGAAGCCCCAGTTACGGGAAGGGGCGGGGTGGGGTACTGCTAGCGCAGCGGCACCGTGACCTTTCCAGTACCCTCCGCCGCGCCGCCCCCCGCCTCCACCCGGTACGGCCGCTCCGTGCCCCGCGCCGTAACCCGGAGCTCCGCCCCCTCCCGTACCGCGTGGAACTCGGCCGCCACGGCACCCGTCAGGTCCGGCACCGTGACGGCAGCCTCATACACGTCCCCGGGAGCGAACACCCGCAGCGTAAGTCCGTCCAGCCAGTCCCCGTCCGGCCGCTGATCATCCGCCCCCCACGGCAGCAGCGCCCCCGGCCGCACCAACAGCGGCAAGCTGTCGAAGCCGTGGACCTCGGTGCGCCAGACCGGTCCGGTGACCGTCTCGCCCGTCAGCAGATGGGTCCACTCGCCCTCGGGGACGTAGTACTCCACCTCGCCGTCCGCCGTGAAGACCGGAGCCACCAGCAGGTCCGGGCCCAGCATGTACTGGCGGTCCAGCGGGCGGCACGCCGGGTCGCCGGGGAACTCCAGCAGCATCGGGCGCATCACCGGCACGCCCGTGGCATGCGCCTCCACCGCCGCCCCGTACAGATACGGCATCAGACGGTGCTTGAGCAGCGTGAACTGCCGCGCCACAGCCACCGCCTCCTCGCCGAACTCCCACGGCACCCGGTACGACACATTGCCGTGCAGCCTGCTGTGCGAGGACAGCAGCCCGAAGGCCAGCCAGCGCTTGAAGACCTCCGGATCCGGGGTGCCCTCGAAACCGCCGATGTCATGGCTCCAGAACCCGAAGCCCGACAGGGAGAGCGAGAGCCCGCCGCGCAGTGACTCCGCCATCGCCGTGAAGGAAGCGAAGCAGTCGCCGCCCCAGTGCACCGGGTACTGCTGGCCGCCCGCCGTCGCCGACCGCGCGAACAGCACCGCCTCGCCCGCGCCCCGCTCCTTCTCCAGCAGGTCGAAGACCGTCCGGTTGTAAAGATGCGTGTAGTAGTTGTGCATCCGCTCCGGGTCGGATCCGTCGTGCCAGACCACATCGATGGGGATGCGCTCGCCGAAGTCGGTCTTGAAGCAGTCCGCGCCCTGGTCGAGCAGCACCCGCAGCTTGCCCGCGAACCACTCGCACGCCCGCGGATTGGTGAAGTCCACCAGAGCCATCCCCGGCTGCCACAGGTCCCACTGCCAGATGTCGCCATTCGGCCGCTTCACCAGGAAACCGCCTGCCGCGCCCTCCGTGAACAGGGTCGACTTCTGCGCGATGTATGGATTGATCCACATACTGACGCGCAGCCCTCGCTCCTTGAGCCGGGCCAGCATACCGCGCGGGTCCGGGAAGGCCTCCGGGTCCCACTGGAAGTCCGACCACTGGTACTCGCGCATCCAGAAACAGTCGAAGTGGAAGACGGAGAGCGGGATGTCCCGCTCCGCCATGCCGTCCACGAAAGAGGTGACGGTCTTCTCGTCGTACGTGGTGCAGAAGGACGTCGTCAGCCACAGCCCGAACGACCAGGCGGGCGGCAGCGCCGGGCGGCCCGTCAGGGCGGTGTAGCGGCGCAGCACGTCCTTCGGCGTGGGGCCCGCGACGATGTAGTACTCCAGCGACTGGTCCTCGACGCTGAACTGCACTTGGCCGACCGACTCCGTGCCCAGCTCGAAGGAGACCTTGCCGGGGTGGTTGACGAAGACGCCGTAGCCCCGCGACGAGAGATAGAACGGGATGTTCTTGTAGGACTGTTCGCTGCTGGTGCCGCCGTCGGACTGCCAGATGTCGACGGACTGGCCGTTCTTCACATACGGAGTGAAGCGCTCGCCAAGACCGTAGATCTGCTCACCCACGGCGAGCGAGAGCTGAGCGATCATGTGGTGCGCGCCGTCCGCGGTGGTGGCGAACGCCGTGCCCTTGCGGTCGACCGTGGTCAGGCTCCGGCCGTCGGTGTCCAGGAACTCCAGGCCCCAGGGCTTGGATGTGTCAAGGCGCAGCGTCAGCGGTCCGCTGGCCAGCTCGGTGACGGTGCCCTCGCGGCGGGTGCGCGCGGCGGTTGAGGTGTCGGCGCCCGGCAGCTGGAAGTCGGGGCCGTGCTGGGCCTTGCCCGCGTGGTGGGTGAACCGGACGCCGATCACCCCCTCGGCGGGGGAGAAACACTCGACGGTGATCAGCGGGGAGTTGAGAGTGTCTCCGCGGGCCGCGACGTGCTTCACGGCGGCGTACGCGGTGACATGGTCGTCGCTGACGTGGAGGTCGCGCACTTCGGTCGCGTACGAGGCGTGGACGCCGTCGCGCATGAGCCAGAAGCCGTCGGTGAACTTCATCGGGATCCTCGGATGGGTGCGGGCGTGGACGGCCTTCGCCGGCGGACTGTGGCGGAATTGTGCTTGCTCCCGAACAAATTACGGGACGAGGTGGCTTCCGCGTAGCTCGCCCCGCGATCAAGTGCGCCACATGGTGCCCGCGCACGCCACCGTCCGGCGACACCCGAGGGTGCCGCCGGACGGTGTCCGTCATTCGCTTAGAGCGCCGGGTAGGCGTTCTTCATGAGCTCCTGGAACTGTGCCGGGAACCAGTGGCCCGCCAGCGGAGCGTTCCCCAGCGCACCGGACATGTTGAACCCGTTGCGCGCGTTGCCCTTGTACGTCGGGTCGCACATCCCGTCGAAGCCCTTGCCCTCGTCGTTCGGGATCACCGAGCTGGCCCCGTCCGACTCGCCCGGAGGCTTCACCCACAGGTAGGCGTCGATGCCCGCGGCCGGAGCGGCCTGGGGACGCTCGCCGATGCCGGCGCCGGACTGGTTGCACCAGTTGCCGAGGTGGATACGGCGGTCCAGGCGACCACCGTTGACATAGGTGTCGACGTTCGTCTGCGGGCCGGCACCGGTGGGCCGTGCGGCGCCGCCCCAGCCATTGCGGGAGGTGTCGATCAGCATGCCGACGTCCGAGCGGAACCCGGCCTGGACGGCCCTCTCGCGGAACGCCTGGGCGTACGACTGCTCATCGACGTAGCGGTTCCAGTCGATCCACTTGGAGGTACGGACCGAGACGTTGCCCACACTGTCGTTGATGGTGTAGTACGGCTCCTTCAGGATGCCGTAGTTCGCCGTGTTGGTGATGAAGCCGGTGACGTACTCCAGCTTGGAGCCGGAGGCCTGGGCCGCCTGCGCGATCAGTTCGGCCGACGGGCCGAGGTTGTCGTCCCAGCCGAGCCAGCCGTGGTGGCCGGCGTCGATGTAGTTGTAGACGTTGGCGATGGGGCCCAGCTTCGACAGTGCGTAGCCGACGCCGGCGACGTAGTTGCCGTTCGCCTTCATCACATCGCACTGCGGGGTGGCGGTCGGACGGCCGCCGGCGTTGGTGACCAGGTTGGGCAGGGAGTCGATCTCGACGATCGTGGTGATCCGCAGCGACGCGTACTTCGGGTCGGCGAAGATCGCGGCGATCGGGTCGATGAACTCGCTCTTGTAGCGCGGCAGCTCTGTCGGGCCGAGTTCCCCGTTGGACGCGAGCGCGGAGCAGTCACGGCCCGGGAGGTCGTAGACGACGAAGTTGATCGCGAGCTGCTGCCCGCCCGCCTGCCGCAGCGCCTCGTCGAGGTGGTCCCGTATGCCCATGCCGGCGCCGACGCCCTCGATCGCGGCGATGCGGTCGAGCCAGACGGAGGTCGAGTTGTTCGCGATCCGGCTGCCGCCTGCCTCGGCGGTGGCCTTCGCCTTCCACTCCGGGTTCACATAGAGCTTGGCGCCGGCGAACGGGTTGTCCGCCTTGTTACCGGCCGGGGGCGGGGTGGTCGGCGGCGGTGTGGTCGGGCCGCCCGCGCCGGTGCAGGTGATGCCGTTGACCGCGAAGGAGGTCGGGGCCGCGTTCGACCCACTGTAGGAGAACTGAGCCCCGGTCGTGACCGCGGCGCCCGCCGCGACCGTCCCGTTGTGGCCGGCGTTCTTGACCGTCACCGTCTTGCCCGACTGCGACCAGGTCCCGTTCCAGCCGTTGCCCAGCTGCTGGTTGCCCGCGTAGGAGTACGTCACCGTCCAGCCGTTGATCACGTCGGTGCCACGGTTGGTGAGCGTGAGGTCGGTGGTGAAGCCCGAGCCCCAGTCGTTCGCCTTGTAGTCGACACTGCACGCGAACGCCGCCGCCGATGCGGGCAGCTGCATCGCGGTGATCGCGCCCGCGCCTGCGACCAGCAGCGAGGCTGCCGCCAGCAGGGCGGTACGCGCTCGACGGCGCGGTGGTGAGGTGGTCGTGCGGCTCATTCGGTCGTTCCTCTCAGTTCAGGGCGCGCAGGTGGTTGCGCAGCCCAGTGCCAAATGCGGTGGGTGTGCCGTTGTAGTCGCTGATCAGGGACGGTCCCGAGGAGCAGTCCCAGGTGTTCCACGTCCAGCCGAGATACGACTGGTTGTGGTCGTCGAACCACTTCATGACCCGGTCGATGAAGGAGTGCGAGCAGGTGTTTTCGCCGATCTCGCCCGCGACGAGCGGGAGTTGGGCGGCGACCGGACCGAGCTGCGCGTCCCAGCAGCTCTCGTTGTTGCAGGAGTTGAAGTTGTAGATGTGCCAGGCGGCGGCGAGATTGCTCGCCGGGTCGACAGGCTTGTGCCGCAGCCACTGGCTCAGATCGTTCGAGTACGCGATGCCCGGGATCAGCACCAGATTGGTCGCGCCCGTCGCCCGTACCGCGTCGAGCAGATCCTGCATCCCGGCGACCTCATAGCCGATTCCCTGGCAGGTGCCGCCGTCCCGCCAGCAGGACCAGGCCTGCGCGGCGGTGGAGGTGGCCCGGTCCGGATAGGGCTCGTTGAAGAGGTCGAAGACGACCTTGCGGTCGGCCTTGAAGGTGTTCGCCACCGAGGTCCAGAAGGCAGGGGTGTACTGCGCGTTGGGCATCGGTTTCTGGCAGCTGGCATGGACGTCGGCGCAGCCCGCGGAGTTGCCCGTGTACTGCCCGTACGACCAGTGCAGTTCGATCATCGGCGTCATCCCGTTCGCCTCGACCCGCTGCACCAGCCCCTTGATCGCGTTGATGTAGTTCGTGCCGCGGTACTCCGGCTCGATGTTGTCCAGGCCGAGCCAGCACTCTTCGTTGAGCGGGATACGTACGGTATTGGCCTCCCAGCCGGCTATGGCGCGCACGGACGCGTCATCGACAGGACCGTCGAAGATGCCGTGGCCCTGTACGCACATGAATTCACCGCCGGAGCGGTTGACGCCCAGCATGCGGCGGGTGGTGCCGTTCTCGTCGACGAGCTTGTTGCCCTGTGCGTGCAGGGTGGGCGCCCCGTCCACCGGGTCCGGTGGCGGGTCGGTCGGATCGGTCGGTCCCGGGCCGGGATCGGCGTTGCAGAGGACGCCGTTGAGTTTGAAGGCGGTGGGCGCGAGATTCGATCCGGACCAGGACGCGAGGAAGCCGGCGGTGATGCTCGCGCCCGTGGCGAGCGAACCGTTCCAGCCCTCACTGGCACCGGTGACGGTCGTCCCGGACTGGGTCCATTTCGCGTTCCAGCCCTGGGTGACCTTCTGGCCGCCGGTGAAATCGAAGGTCAGGGACCAACTGCTCAGCGGCGTACTGTTGTTGGTGATCTTGACGGAGCCCTGGAAACCGCTGTCCCACTGGTTCGAGGAGGAGTACTCCACGGTGCAGACGGGCGCGGCCCCGGAGGCCATGTCGAGCGAAGTCAGGGCCGTGCCGGACGCTAGGACAGCGGCTCCGGCCAGCACGGCGAGTAAGCGTGGGGGGTGTCGCATGAAGCGAGTCCTTACAGCTCAGACGCGCCATGAACGACGCGTCGACTGATGGAACCGCTCCCACTGGTGTGTTCAGACGTTAGCGCCCAGCAGTCGAAGTGCACAGGGGTGGCGTCAAATTCATCAATCGAAGTCCATCGGAGGGATTCCTTCGATGGTCTTGGCACGGGTCTTGACAGCCAGTCAGTACCTCCAGCACCGTGGGAGCGCTCCCACTGGTTCAAGAGTTGTGTTAACTCCACCCCCACGCCGAGCCGCGAGGAGGCACACCGCTCATGCGACACCCGCCGCACCTCATAGCAGGACTGGCCGCGACCATCTCCATGGCCATAGCCATAGCCACGACGGGCACCGTCCCCGCCGCCCAAGCTGCCGCAGTCCAGTGCAGTGTCGACTACAAGACCAATGACTGGGGGTCGGGTTTCACGGCCGACCTCACCCTGACCAACCGTGGCACCGAGCCGATCAACGGCTGGACGCTGACCTACGCCTACGCGGGCAATCAGCAGCTGACCAACGGCTGGAACGGCACCTGGTCGCAGTCGGGCAAGACCGTCACCGCCAAGAGCGCCGGCTGGAACGGGACGGTCGCCGCAGGGGCCGCTGTCACGACCGGGGCGCAGTTCACCTACAGCGGGGCGAACGCCGCCCCCACCTCCTTCGCGGTCAACGGCGTCAGCTGCGCGGGCGCCCATCAGCCGCCCGTCGCCCTGCTGACCAGCCCGGCCCCCGGCGCGGTCTTCACCGCGGGCGCCACCGTACCGATGGCGGCCACCGCGGCCGCCGCCGACGGCGCCACCATCAGCAAGGTGGAGTTCTACAGCGACACCACGCTGCTGGCCACGGACACCACCTCGCCGTACACCTTCAACCGCACCGGCATCGCGGCGGGCGACTACTCCCTCTACGCCAAGGCGTACGACAGCCAGGGCGCGTCGGCCGAGTCGGCGCCCGTCGGCATCCATGTCGCCGCCGGTCCCGCGCTGGTCGCCACCCCCGCCCAACTCGCCGTACAGCAGGGCAAGTCGGGGACTTTCGACGTCAAGCTCTCCACGCAGCCGACCGCCACCACGACGGTCGCCGTCGCCCGTACCGCGGGCAATACCGGCCTCACGGTCACCGGCGGCGCGAGCCTGACCTTCACCACGCAGAACTGGAACACCGCCCAGCCGGTCACCATCAGCGCCAACGCCACCGGCACCGGGTCCGCCACCTTCTCCGCGACCGCCGCCGGTCACGCGAAGGCGGACGTGAACGTGACCCAGCTGGCCGCGGCGAAGACGTACGACGCCCGGTTCCTCGACCTCTACGGGAAGATCACCAACCCCGCCAACGGCTATTTCTCGCCCGAGGGCATCCCGTACCACTCCGTCGAGACCCTGATCGTCGAGGCCCCGGACCATGGGCATGAGACGACCTCGGAGGCGTACAGCTATCTGATCTGGCTCCAGGCGATGTACGGCAAGATCACCGGTGACTGGACCAAGTTCAACGGCGCCTGGGACATCATGGAGAAGTTCATGATCCCCACCCACGCCGACCAGCCCACCAACTCGTACTACAACGCCTCAAAGCCCGCCACTTACGCGCCCGAGTATGATCTGCCCTCGCAGTACCCGTCGCAGCTCGACACCGGCGTCACCGCGGGCGCCGACCCGATCGCAGGCGAGCTGAAGAGCGCGTACGGCACGGACGACATATACGGCATGCACTGGCTGCAGGATGTCGACAACGTCTACGGCTTCGGCAACTCACCGGGCAAGTGCTCGGCAGGGCCCGCCGACACCGGACCGTCGTACATCAACACCTTCCAGCGCGGCCCGCAGGAGTCCGTCTGGGAGACCGTCCCCCACCCGACCTGCGACAAGTTCGGCTACGGCGGGACGAACGGCTACCTGGACCTGTTCACCAAGGACGTCTCGTACGCCAAGCAGTGGAAGTACACCAACGCCCCCGACGCCGACGCGCGCGCCGTCCAGGCCGCGTACTGGGCGGACATCTGGGCCAAGGAGCAGGGCAAGGGCGGAGAGGTCACCGCGACCGTCGGCAAGGCAGCCAAGATGGGCGACTATCTGCGGTATGCCATGTTCGACAAGTACTTCAAGAAGGTGGGCAACTGTGTGGGCCCGTCCACCTGCCCGGCGGGCAGTGGCAAGAACAGCTCGCACTACCTGATGTCCTGGTACTACGCCTGGGGCGGCGCCACTGACACGTCGGCCGGCTGGGCCTGGCGTATCGGATCGAGCCACGCGCACGGCGGATATCAGAATCCGCTGGCCGCGTACGCGCTGAGCGAGTACGCGCCGCTGAAGCCCAAGTCGACGACAGGACAGGCGGACTGGGCTGCCAGCCTGGACCGGCAGCTGGAGTTCTACCGCTGGCTCCAGTCGAGCGAGGGCGCCATCGCGGGCGGCGCGACCAACAGCTGGCAGGGCAACCATGCCACCCCGCCCTCCGGCACACCCACCTTCTACGGCATGTTCTACGACGAGAAGCCCGTCTACCACGACCCGCCGTCCAACCAGTGGTTCGGCTTCCAGGCGTGGTCGATGGAGCGCGTCGCGGAGTACTACCACGAGACGGGCAACGCGGAGGCCAAGGCGGTGCTCGACAAGTGGGTCTCCTGGGCGCTGTCCAAGACCACCGTCAACCCGGACGGCACCTACCGCATCCCGTCCACACTGCAGTGGACCGGCAAGCCCGACACCTGGAACGCGTCGAGCCCCGGGGGCAACACGGGACTGCATGTCACCGTCGCCGACTACACCAACGACGTGGGCGTGGCCGCGGCCTACGCCAAGACCTTGTCGTACTACGCGGCCAAGTCCGGGAACGCGGCGGCGAAGACCACGGCGAAGGCGCTGCTGGACGGTATGTGGCAGCACCACCAGGACCCGCTGGGCGTCGCGGTCCAGGAGACCCGTGCGGACTACAACCGCTTCGACGACTCGGTGTACGTACCGGGCGGCTGGACCGGCAAGATGCCGAACGGTGACGCGGTGAACTCCTCGTCGACGTTCGAGTCGATCCGGTCCTTCTACGAGGACGACCCGGCCTGGTCGAAGATCGAGGCGTACCTGACGAGCGGCACGGTGCCGGTCTTCACGTACCACCGGTTCTGGGCGCAGGCGGACATCGCGCTGGCGATGGGCTCGTACGCGGAGCTGCTTGAATAGTCCTCCGCAAGTCTCTCGGAGTTTCTTCGGTGGGGGCGGCAACGTTTTCTGAGTCGGTGACGACCAGTAGGCGCAAGGTACCCCCACCGAGGGAACGGGACAGATGAGCCGACACAAGAGGCGAGCGTCGCGGGCACGCTTCATCGTGGCCCTGACCGCAGCGATCGCGCTGACGGGCGGTGCGCTCTTCACCAGCTCCATGGTGTCGTCCGCCGACGCGGCGACTGGCTGGCCGCCGTCCAACGGCGGCCGGCCTTGAGCGGTACGGCACGGCGGGCTCTCCCCCGCCGTGCCGCGCTCATGTCACCTGACGTGTGGTGGTGGCGGGACTCGTCAGAAACTGAGCTTCCAGTTGTCGATGTATCCGACGTCAGCGGAGTAGACGTCCCGGACGCGGAGCTTCCAGGTGCCGTCGGCCGTTTCGGCGGACGCGTCAGTGGTGTAGGTGGCGTGCACGTCGTTGGCCGAGTCCGAGAAACTCGACTCCTTCAGCCGGAACGTGGCGCCGCTGGGCCCGACCAGGTCGATGACCAGGTCACCGCGGTAGGTGTGGACGATGTCTACCGAAACCTGGAGCGCGCTCGGGGCGTTGCCGCTACGACCCGTCACGATGAGCGCCGACTCGGCGGCGGGCCCCGCGTCGGGGATGGTCACGTTTCCCGGATTGACGAAGAAGTCACCGCCGGACTGTACGACGGTCCAGGGAATGGTCTTTTCCGTTGACTCCGCGGCGGAAGTGGTTGCCTTGAGCGTCGTCGTGTAGTCGCCCGCCTTGGTCGGGAGACCGGAGATCACGCCCGTGGCCGAGTCGATGGTCAGCCCGTCCGGCAGACCGGTGGCGGAGAACGAAAGACTTCCCGGCCGGCTGGTCGACGCTTCGAGGCGCATGGTGGCCGGCTGGCCGACGGCCGAGGTCTGCGCCTCGGGCTCGGTCATCGCGATGTGGTTGACGAAGCGCGGGCCGACGTTCACGGCCGCCCAGGCGTTGCCGACGGCCTCGTACGCCTCACTGGACCGGCCGAACAGGTCGGTGGCGGCCTGCAGGGTCGCCGCGCGGGCGCCCGCGTAGTTGGTGGTCGATGTCATATAGGTGGTCAGCGCGCGGTACCAGACGTTCTGTGCGTTGTGTATGCCCATGCCGGGCACGGGGAGGCCGTCGTAGGTGGGGCTGTCGTAGGCCACGCCGTTGACGGTCTTCTTCCCGCTGCCCTCGGCGAGCAGGTAGAAGAAGTGGTTCGCGATACCGGAGTTGAAGTGCGGGTCGAGACCGGCGGTCGTGGGGGTCCAGTAGTCCTGCGAGACGCCGTCCTTCGACGGCTTGTCCATGTAGCGCAGCGGTGTGCCGTCGCCACGGATGTCGATCAGCTCGCCGAGGTCGTAGTCGGGGGTGTCGTTGGGGTTGTTGGTGAAGAACTCCACGGCGGCGGCCATGATGTCGCTGGATCCCTCGTTGAGGCCGCCGGACTCGCCGCGGTAGATGAGGTTCGCGGTGGCGGATGTGACGCCGTGCGACATCTCATGGGCGGCCACATCCAGCGCGGTGAGTGGGTTGAGGTTGTCCGCGCCGTCACCGTAGAGCATGCAGAAGCAGTCGTCGTCCCAGTAGGCGTTGATGACCTCATCGCCGTAGTGGACGACGGACTTCGCCTCCCTGCCGTCACCCGATATGCCGTTGCGGCCGAACTGGTCGTGGTAGAAGTTCCAGGTCTGCTGCGCGCCATAGGCGGCGTCCACGGCCGCGCTCTGGCGGTTGCTCTGCAGCCCGTCGCCCCAGACATCGTTGTCGTCCGTGAAGAGGGTCGGGGTGCCGACTTCGCTGTTGTGCGCGTCGTACACCTTGTTGTTGCGCTGGGTGTCGTTCAGTTCGTAGAGGGCGTCGCTGCGGTTGGTGCCGAGATTCACCGTGCCGTTGAACTGGCCGTGGCCGGTGCCCGGGAGGATGCTCTCGAACTTCTGGAGCTGCTTGCCGGAGGTGGCGTCGGTGATCACATGCAGCCTGCTGGGGCCGCCGCCCTCCTGGGTGCCGCTGGTCACGGACTCCCAGGCCAGAGTCGGCGTCCCGTCGGCGGCCCAGACGACCAGCCGCGGCGCGCCATCGGCCGTGGCCTTCTCGGTGCCTTCGGCCTGCGCGGTGCGCAGCGCGGACTTCTGGGCGGTTGCGGCGGGGACGGCGGCCTTGGTGCTGGGCACCGTGATCCGCGCGCTCGTCGCCTTGCTGACGGTCTTGCTGCCGACGCGTGCGTGGACGACCAGATCGCCGCCGAGGACGGGCATTCCGGCGAAGGTGCGTTCGTAACGGGTGTGCACGGTGCCGTCGGCGTCCTGGATGACGTCCTTGGGCACAAGCTTTTCCTTGGCTTCAAGGCCCAGGGAAGCGGCGGTGGCGGCACCGGCGGTGGCGGCGGACTTGAGGAGCTTGTTGCGCTGTGCGGGGGTGAGGCCGACGGGCGCCGCGCCCGCTCGCATGGTGGCGGTGATCTGCGGTGAGGCCCCCGCCGGGTCCGGCTCGGCGCTTGCGCCGGAGGCCGGGAGACCGGCGGTCAACAGAGCGCTCAGGGCGACGATGGTGCTTGCCGCGGTGAGGCGTCTTTCGCGGGGGGATCGGGGCTTGCGGGCACGAAAGGTGCTCGTCACTCCACGTCTCCTTCTGACCGCTGATGGCGGTCACATGAGAGGGCTGCTGCCGTGCGGTGTGAAGATATTGCCAGGGGAGTGTGCTTATTGTCATCGGTTGAACAAATGGTTGACCGGAACTCGATCTTGGACTTTGGCGGACCTCGGCGCGGCCGGCGTTGGCCACGTGCCCCTTTACGTGGCTGGAACGTGCCGGAAATGGTGGCACTTCGGCCACATCTGACGTTACGTCAGGAGGTTTGGCGGAGGCCTGTATCCGGGCGGCGTCTTGGGACCGCCTTGTGCTGCGGGAGTGGCCCACCGATGACGTCGCCGCCGTCGTGGGCGATGGCCAGTTGGCGCATTGGGCGGAGGACTTCCCCGCCGAGGGTGACCGCGTCATCGCCGGTGTCATTGCCGAACAGCTGGATCCCGCAGGAGAGTACGGCCACCGACAGATCATCGAGCGGGCGAGCGGCCTGGTGGTCGGCACCATCAGCCTGCTCTGGCCGCCGAGGGACGGAGCACTCGAATGCGGATACGGCATCGTGCCATCGCGACGAGGCCACGGCTACGCCCCTGAGGCCACCCGGGCCCTTGTGGAGTTCGCCCTGACCTCGCCGGACGTCCACACGGTGTACGCAGATGCGGAACTGTCGAACCAGGCCTCGATCCGCGTACTGAAGAAAGCCGGTTTGCACCGCTGGAGCAGCGACGCAACGATAACCCGGTTCAGCACCGCAGCGCCGGACCCGAATCAGCAGTAGCCCCAGCCCAGGCCGGCGGCGTGCAAGTCGCCGGCTTGGCGCAGTCCTGTGAATTCCTCGCTCACCGCAACCCCGGGTTGCCTGAGCCGCAGAAAGAACCAGAGCCGGGTCCTGGCACCCCACCGGCCGCCGGGCAACGGTCAGGACCTTGTCCAGCATCACTTCGGCCGCGCCCGCAAAGGTTGCCGAAGTCGTGGGGCGTATCACGGGCCTCCGAGCAGGGGACCTCAACCAGAGGTGGAACATCCTGTAGGCGTCTGGGGCAGGAAGGGCAGGAAGGGCAGGAGGCAGCCGGGAAAGGCCGGGGCGGAAGGGCCCTGGGATGGTGGGCACCGTGCGGGGGGCCGCCACCGGCCATTATGTGTGGGCGGTCAGCAGACCTTGCCCGCGCCCGCGAGGGCGGTCACCAGGTACGGGACCGATCGCGGGTCGTTGACCTTCGTGCGCAAGGCCGGGGTCCAGCCCGCATCCGGTCGCAGGGTCTCCTCCGGGATCTCCGCGTTGTGTACGGCCAGCAGGTCGACGTACTTCCCGTTGACGTAGTTGCCCGCGGTGGTGACCGGCGCGTCCTTCCACTTCTTGAGGATCGCCGCGGCGCTCACGCCCGTGGGCACCGTGAACGCGTTCTTCTCGGCCACGAGCTGCGACTCGATGCCGATGCCGAGCGAGTAGGCGAAGCCGGCCTTCGGGACGACATAGTGGTTGTTGTACGTGTCCACCTTGCCGAAGCGGACTCGCGGCGCGCGTTCGATAATGTTCTTGAACTGGTTGTGGTGCAGGGTGACATTCAGCTTGCCGCGGTCGCTCGCGCCCGCGCTGTCGCTGTTGCCGATCATCAGCGTCTTGTCGTGGTCGGCGAACACATTCCAGGACGCGGTGACCAGGTCCGCGCCGCGCACGATGTCCAGTTCGCCGTCGTGCTGCTGGTACAACTGGCCGAAGTGCAGCGGCTGTTCGCTGTCCGGGCGGCGCCCGTCGGTGAAGGTGTTGTGGTCCACCCACACATGTGTCGAGCCGTACACCACCATGTTGTCGTACTCGGAGTTCCACGCGCCGCCGACACCGTCCGTCGGGTCCCACTGCGGGAAGCAGTCGAAGGCGTCCTCGAACGTGAGGTTGCGGACGATGACGTTGTCGACGTTCTTGACCTGGAGGCTGCCGCCGAGGATGCGCGCGCTTCTGCCCACGCCCACGATGGTGGTGTTCGACGGGACGAACGCCGTGATCTGCGCCGCCTGGCGCTTGGCGGACGCGGCCCGCAGGTCCTCCTGTTCGCCGCTCACCTCGTTCTCGTAACCCCAGACCGCGGGATCGTAGTCGGCGAGGTACTTGTCGAAGGAGTAGCCCTCCGCCGCGTAGTCGGTGCAGGCGAGTTCGTTGCCCGCGCCGTCCGACAGGGCGTCGAGTGTTCCCTTGACCCGGATGATCGAGGGGGCGGGGGAGGTGGCCGCCGCCGCGGCCAGTGCCGTCCTGAGCTCTGCCCACGTGGTGACGGTGTGGACATGGCTGCGGTCCGCCGCCGAGCCGCCGGTGGTGCCGCCGTTCGCGGAGGCCCAGCCGTCGTTCGCGGCGAGCACCGCCCGCTCCAGGGACGGCGGTACGAAGCTCCCCTGCGCCGACGCGGGTACGGCCGTCAGCGCCAGCGCCGTACCGCACACCACGGCCACCGCCACCGCACCCGTGACGTGGTTACTGAATCTGTATCTGTCTCTGTGCATGTCGTTCGCTCCTCAGTCTTCGAGCCAGCTGAGCAAGGAAAGCTGAACCTCCTCATCGAGACCGTGCAGGTCCTGCGGGACCAGCACCCCCTCGTCCACCAGCGCACGAGCCACCATCCGGGCGACCGCGACGGCCCCCGGGGGATGGAAGTGCGTGTTGTCCTGCACACCGTCGGGGTAGTTGGGCGACTCGCCCGGCCGCAGCCAGTGGAAGTACGCCAGCGTCTTCTCCGGCCCGAGCCGCTGCCACTCCGCCAGGGACGCCGCCTGGATGTCCAGCAGGGGCACCTCGTGTTCGGCGGCCAGTGCCCGCATCGCCGCCGGGTACTCGCCGTGCGTCGGTACGGCGTTGCCCGCGGTGTCGAACTCGCGGCGCTCCACCGGGGTCAGCAGCACCGGGTGCGCGCCGCTGTCCCGCGCACCCTTCACGTACTGCAGCAGATGGTCCCGGTAGCCGCTCCACGGCTCGGTGTAGCGCGTCGGGTCGTCGCTCTTCTCGTCGTTGTGCCCGAACTGGATCAGCAGCAGGTCCCCGGGCTCGATGGCCTCGAGAATCGGGGTGAGCCGCCCCTCATCGATGAAGCTCTTCGTGCTGCGGCCGTTCACCGCGTGGTTGGAGAACCAGAGGCCCTCTCCGAGGAAGAAGGGAAGGGCCATGCCCCAGCCGCTCTCCGGGGTCGCCGTGAGGAACTTGTTCGCGGCTGTGGAGTCACCGGCCAGATACAGCGTTCTGGTGAGGGACGACATGACGGTGTGCTCTCTTTCGTACGCGGCGGGAGAGGCGGGAGAGGCGGGAGAGGCGGGAGAGGCGGGAGAGGCGGGAGAGGCGGGAGAGGCGGGAGAGGCGGGGGAGGAGGAGGCGGGGGCGGGAGGGGCGCCTACTTGTTTTTCTGCTCCTCCCACTCCGTCTCGGCCGCGTTGAGGCCCTCCGCGAGCTTGTCCGCGAACTCCTTCGCCGTCATCTGGCCCAGCAGCACCTTCTGGAAGTTCGGCTCGTTGCCCTTCTTGCTGAGCGTGTTCCAGTCGGGCAGGTAGTACGGCAGGTTGACGATCGTGGTGGTGCCGTCGCTCAGCGCCTTCATGGCCGCGCTCGTCGGCTCGGCCTTCTGGATCCAGGCGTCCCCGGCCGCGTCGGTGTTCGCCGGGATGGAGCCGGCCGACTCGTTCCACTTGCTGTTCGACTGGTGCGAGGCGGCGAACTCGATGAACTTCCAGGCAGCGGCCTTGTTCTTGCTGTTCTTGAACAGCCCGAGCCCGTCCACCGGCGACGAGATCTGGACGCGCTTGCCGTCGTCCATCGAGGGGTTGGGTATGCCCTTGAACTTGTCCTCGCCGAGCGCCTTCACATGATCCTGGTACGAGCCAAGGTTGTGGCTCAGCATCCCGATCTGGCCCTTGTCCCACTGGGCGACCATCTTGATGAAGTCATTGTTGACGTCCGCGGACGGCGTCGCCTTCTTGTACAGAGCGACGTACTTCTCCAGCGCCTCCACGTTCTTCGGATCGTTGACCGTGGTCTTGTGATCCTTCCAGAACGAGGTGATGCCGGACTGTCCGTACATCGCGTCCAGCGCCTGCGCGATGGAGCCCCCGCCACCGCGGATGGTGTAGCCGAACTTGTTCTTGTCCGCGTCGGTGAGCTTCTCGGCCGCCGCGTAGAACTTTGACCAGGTGGTCGGCGGCTCAAGTCCCGCCTGGGTGAACAGATCAGTCCGGTACCACAGCGTGCCGTTGTTCGCCGAGGTCGGCACGGAGTACATCTCATCGGTGGAGCTGCCCGCCCCCTTGACGCTGTCGACCATGCCCGCGACCAGCTTGCCCTTGAGGCTGCTCTTCTCGATGCGGTCGCCGACCGGCTCCAGGACGTCCCGGATCACCAGGTTGGACAGGTAGGCGGTGCCGACGCCGCCGACGTCCGGCAGCCCGCCGCCGTCGATCGCGGTGTCGTACTTCGCCTGGACCTGGTCGATCGGGATGCCGACGTACTTGACCTTGATGTCCGGGTTTTCCTTGGTGAAGTCCTTGATGATCTCCGTCCAGATCTCACGGCGGTCACCGGTGTTGTTGTCCCAGAAGGTGATCTCACCCTTGCCGGAGCCCTCGTCGCCGCTCCCGCCGCTTCCGTCGTCACCGCACGCGGTCGCCGTCAGGGCGAGCGCCGCGACCAGGGAGATCGCTGGTGCGATACGCCCTCTGTAGGTCTTCGAGATTCTCATCGTCGGCTCTTCTCTCTTGTGTGGAGTGTGTGGTCAGCAGGTCAGCAGGTCAGCAGGTCAGGCAGTCAGGCAGATCAGGCAGATCAGGCAGTGATACGAAAACGGGTGAAGGACGCGGTTCCGGCCGAGTCGCCCTCCCCCGTGGGCGCGGTGGCGAACAGTCCGAGCAGCGCCCCGACCCACCGCCAGGGCGTCGCCGCGAAGACCGGACCGGAGGGCCGCATTCCGTCCCCGGTGTCGGCGAAGAACCGGCAGCGTGCTCCCGGCGCGACCTCGATGCGCAGCAGCGCCCGCCCGTCAGGGGCCTCGCGCG
The DNA here is from genome assembly GCF_044548015.1 of Streptomyces sp. NPDC052236. NCBI lineage: Bacteria > Bacillati > Actinomycetota > Actinomycetes > Kitasatosporales > Streptomycetaceae > Streptomyces > Streptomyces sp. NPDC052236. The sequence goes on from NZ_JBIUBL010000008.1 coordinate 105,597, forward strand.
GATGTGCCGCGTCCCGCTCCAGCTCGGCGACCGTTTCGGCGAAGCGGTGCACCAGATGCGTACGGCCGTCGGCGCCGTGCTCCAGGCCGATCCAGGAGAAGGCGTCCCCGAGCACGGCCAGGCCCGCCTTGGCGCCCTTGTCCTCGCCCGTCAGGGCGAGTTCGACGGTCACCGTGAACGTCTCGGCGGGCAGCCGCTGGACCAGCGCGCTGGGCAGCTTGCGCAGATCGTGCGCGTCGGTCGTGCGCCGGCAGGCCAGCCGCAGCCCCTCGCCCGGGTGGCGGACCGACCAGCCGGGCTGGGGGTTGGCGGTCCACTGCCACTGGGGCCCGAAGTGCCCGCCGGGGAAGTCGTCGTCGGTCGCCGGTGCCGCGGGTGGCTGCTCCGCCGCCTTCGGCTTGGTGTGTACGAGGACGGGCTCGCCGTCGTTCCCGATGACCGGCCAGCCGTCCGCGCCCCAGCGCATCGGCTGGAGGTGCACCACCCGCCCGTACGCGCCGCGCGCCTGGAAGTGTACGAACCAGTCCTCGCCGGCGGCCGAGGAGACCCAGGCCCCCTGGTGCGGCCCGTTGACCTCCGTACGGCCCTGGGCGAGCACGACTCGCTCCTTGTACGGGCCGAAGAACTCCCGTGACCGGAACGCGCCCTGCCAGCCGTGCTCCACCCCACCGGCGGGGGCGAGGATCCAGAACCAGCCGTCCCGCAGATAGAGCTTGGGGCCTTCCAGCGTGAACCAGCCGGGCAGCCGGTCCGCGTCGATGATGATCCGCCCGGCGTCGAGCAGCTCCCGGCCGTCCGTGCTCATCCGGTGACCGGTCAGCCGGTTCTTGACGCCCGACCGGGACTTGGCCCAGGCGTGGACGAGATACGCCTCGCCCGTCTCCTCGTCCCACAGCGGGCAGGCGTCGATCAGTCCCTTGCCCGCCTTGAGGAGATGAGGGGTGCTCCACGGGCCGCCGATCGAGGGTGTGTTGATCTGGTAGACACCGTGGTCGGGGTCGCCCCAGAAGATCCAGAACCGGTTGTCGTGGTGGCGGAACGAAGGGGCCCATACCCCGCAGTCGTGACGGGGCGCGGCGAAGTCCTCCGCCGGTTCGAGGCGTTGGAGCGCGTGCCCGACGAGTGACCAGTTGACGAGGTCGCGGGAGTGCAGCAGCGGCAGCCCGGGTACGCGGCCGAAGCTGGAGGCGGTGAGGTAGTAGTCGTCGCCGACGCGGACCACGTCCGGGTCGGACCAGTCGGCGTTCAGTACGGGGTTGCGGTAGGTGCCGTCCCCGAGGTCCGCGGCCCAGGGGAAACCCGGCGTATCGCTCATGCCGCCACCGCCTTACGGGCCAGTGCCGCCGCCGCGGGCCGGTCCAGCCGGCCGTCCGCGACGACGGTGACGATACGGCGGGCCACCGTCCCGCCCGCCGGGACCGGCAGCCGCTCCTGCCAGGCGAGCGACGATCCGACGCCCGGGTACTCGGAGGTGCGCACGAACCACGGGTCCTTACGGGTCTCCTCGTTGGCCCCTGCGAAGATCAGCGTCCAGTCCCGTCCGGCGAGCGCCAGCCAGTCGGCCCGGTGGCCGTGCACCGCGTCCTCGCCCTCCGCCGCCTCGGTGAACGCGACCGTGGCCACGTCCTCCTTCGGCGCGCGCCAGAAGAATCCGCCGTATCCCGCGCCGGGCCGGCCATTGGTCGCCGGGCTGCCGATGGACAGGTCCTCGCCGGACACATTGGTCAGCGCCGACGAGAAGTCGAGCGCCCAGGTGCCGGAGAGCGTGAACGTACTGATCGTGCGCCGCTCCTGGAGGAGTACGCGTCCTTCGCGGCTCCAGGACAGCTCCTCCACACAGCCGTCGGGGTCCCGCAACAGCCACCCCGTGTGTTCCTGTGTGCCGTGGTTGTCGACCTCGACGGAGCCGCGGTCGCGGACAAAGGTGCGTCCGCCCCAGAAGTTGCCGCCCGACACGTCCGGCACCGCCATCGACACCCCCAGATGGTGGCCGTGGTCGGCGGGCCGCAGTTCGGTGACGACGACGCCGCCGAGCGTACGTACGGGATGCAGATAGGGGCGCGGCGAGAGTACCGCCGGCAGCTGTGGCCTGTGTACATAACCGGCCACGGGCCGGCCGCCACAGGACAGCACCGTGGCTCCGTCGGTTCGGGAAGGCTGTGCGACGCTCATCGGGAGTACACCTCCGCTGTGGGCAGGGCCCAGCTCGCGCCCAGCTCGGAAAAGGTGGAGAGGGTGTCGGCGCTCGACGCGACCAGACCGTCGATGCCCTTGACGATCCGGCGCGGCGCGTTCGCGCCGGGCTCGGAGTACCAGGCTTCGGCGGGCAGCAGCCGGGGCAAGGGCGCCGTCCTGACGTGTTCGACGATCCGCATGAAGGCGCCGGTGCGCCGCGGCGGTACGAGGAGCTCCGCGCGCCCGTCCAGATGCGCGACGAGGTTCTCCAGCAGGTCGGTGCGCCCGTGCACGGTTTCCACCGGCCCCTGGTCGGTGCGCTGCACCAGCACCCGGTCGCCCTTGTACCAGAAGGTGATCCGGCCCCTGGCCCCGTGGATCAGCAGATACGGCTCCGCCGACTTACGCGCGCAGAGGGTGACGGCGACCGTGACCGGAGTGGAGCGGGCGGTCCGCAGCCGCAGACACGTGGTGTCGTCGGCTTCGATGTCGTTGGCCCGGAACTGCTCCACCTCCAGTTCTGCGATGTCCTCGGCCCGGTCGCTGCCGTCGATGCGCAGCGCGGTCGCGACGGCGTGGGCGAGCGGGTTGGTGAGCACCCCGTCCACGACGTCCCGCCCGTCCAGGGTGCGCCGCCCGGCCCAGGGGGCCCGGGTGTAGTACGCCTCGTCGCGCACCCAGGCTCCGGCCGCGCCGATGCCGCGTACGGGCCCGATCACGTCGTCCGCGATCAGCTCCCGTATCGCTTCGACGGCATGGGAGCCCAGCGACTGGAAACCGATCTGGCAGACCGTGCCGCTCTCGTCCAGACCGGCCAGCAGCCGTTCGTACTCCGCGTACGACGGTGCTGTCGGCTTCTCCAGCAGGATGTGCACCCCGCGGGCGGCGGCCGTCAGCGCGAGATCGGCGTGGGTGTGGATGGGGGTGCAGATGACGGCGATCCGGGCGCCCGTACGCTCCAGCAGCCCGGCGAAGTCCTCGGACTGCTCGGGTCTTCCGAAGCTCACCCCGTCCTCGCTCAGCTCCTCGTCGCTCAGCGGCTTCAGCTCGCAGATCCCCGCGAGCCGTACCAGACCGGCCTGCTGGAGACGGTGCAGATTGCGCAGATGCCAGCGGCCGTGGCCGCGCGCACCGGCCAGTACGACGGGCACGCCTGCGTCGGGCACGCTCATCCCTTCACCGCCCCCGCGCTGAAGCCGGTGATCAGCCATTTCTGGATGAAGGCGAAGACGATGACGACCGGCACGGCGGAGATGACGCCGCCCGCCGCCAGCGCGCCGAAGTCGACGCTGTCCGCACCGATCAGGGTGGAGAGACCGACCGGGATCGTCTGTTTGTCCTGGTCGCTGAGGAACATCAGGGCGAAGAGGAAGTGGTTCCAGCTGTGCACGAAGGCGAAGGAGCCCACGGCGATCAGTCCGGGCCGCAGCATCGGCAGGACGACGATCCGGAAGGCCTGCATCCGTGAGCAGCCGTCCACCCAGGCCGCCTCTTCCAGCGTGTAGGGCACATTCTTGATGAACCCGCTGATCAGGATGATCGACAGCGGCAGCTGGAAGACGGTCTCCGCGATGACGACACTGGTCAGCGAGTTGATCAGCTGGAGGTTCTTGAAGATCTGGAACAGGGGCACCAGCATCAGCGCGCCCGGGATGAACTGCGAGCACAGCAGCGCCAGCATGAACGCGTTCTTGATACGGAAGTTGAAGCGGGCCAGCGCGTACCCGCCGGCCAGCGCGACGGTCGTGGTGGTGATCAGCGTGCACACGCCGACCAGCGCGCTGTTCTGGAAGAAGAGCGAGAAGCTGCGCTCGTTCCAGACCTTCTCGAAGTTGTCGAAGGTCATGGGCCACGGCACCAGCGAGTCGGAACCCGCCGGCCGCACCGCGAACAGCAGCATCCAGTAGAACGGGATGAGGGTGAAGAGCAGATACAGCCCCAGCGGGAGATAGATCTGCCAGCGCGGCACTTCGTCGAAGGCGCGCTCGCGCCTCCCCCTCCGTACGGACGGACGCTTCGGGTTGCCGGCCGCGGGCCCCGCGTGTGCGCCTTTCTCGGCGAGTGCGGCAGTCACTTGTCGTCCTTTCCGAACTTGCTCAGGCGCAGATAGAGAATCGAGCAGAAGAGGAGGATCACGAAGGCAACTGTGGTGAGCGCGGTGGCATAGCCGAAGTCGTGTCCCTCGAAGCCGGTGACCGCGACATACAGCGGCAGTGTGGTGGTCATGCCCGCCGGTCCGCCGTTGGTGAGGGTGAGGAGCAGGTCGACGTTGTTGAACTCCCACACCGCCCGCAGCAGTGTGGCCAGTACGATCGCGTCCTTGATGTGCGGCAGCGTGATGTGGACGAACTGCCGCATCCGTCCCGCGCCGTCGACCGAAGCCGCCTCGTACAGATCCCCGGGTATGGACTGGAGGTCGGCGAGGATGAGGATCGCGAAGAACGGCACACCGCGCCACAGTTCCGCGAGCACGGCGGCCCAGAAGACGGTGCCGGTGTCGGAGAGCACGGACGATCCGTACGAACCGATTCCCGCGTCGGCGAGGTAGCGGCCGACGCCCGTCGAGGGGTTGTACAGCAGCAGCCAGATGGTGGTGGTCAGCACACCGGACACGGCCCAGGGCGAGAAGACCAGGGCGCGGGCGATGCCGCGGCCCACGAAGGTCTGATTGACCAGCAGGGCGAGCACCAGGCCGAGCGCCAGTTGGAGCGTGACCTCGGTGACGACCCACTTGCCGCTGAAGATGAGGCTGTCCCAGAACAGCGGATCGTCGGTGAAGATCTTCGTGAAGTTGTCGAACCCCGCGAAACCGTTGCGCCAGGGTTTGGTGGGGTTGTAGTTCTGCAGGCTGTAGTAAAAGACGCTGAGCATGGGGTAGGCGATGAAGCCCAGCATCAGCAGTCCGGCGGGCGCGATCAGCAGGTACGGGAGACGGCGTGGCGTTGATCCGGTACGGCGCTTGGGCGCCTTGGGCGACTTGGGTGCCCGGGGCGGGGCCCCTGAAGAGTCCTGCGCCACAGCTGAGGCCATGACTGCGTCTCCGTTCCTCTGTGAAGTGTTTCGCAGAGTTGATCGAAAGCTCGGGCGGGGGAGTGTCGCGGGTCGGGTGGTGCTACCCCGCGTACGGTTCGGGAGTGGTGCCTTGGCGGGCCAGGAACGTGAAGTCGCAGCCGGTGTCCGCCTGGGTGATGTGTTCGTTGTAGAGAGCGCCGTAGCCGCGTTCGTACCGCTCGGGCGGCGGCGTCCAGGCCGCCCTGCGCCGCTCCAGCTCTTCGTCGGTGACTTCCAGCCGCAGCGTGCGCGCCGCGACGTCCAGCGTGATCAGGTCCCCGCTGCGGACGAGCGCGAGCGGCCCGCCGACGTACGACTCGGGGGCGATGTGCAGCACACACGTGCCGTAACTCGTGCCGCTCATCCGGGCGTCGGAGAGCCGCACCATGTCGCGTACGCCCTCCTTGAGGAGGTGGTCGGGCAGCGGCAGCATCCCGTACTCCGGCATGCCGGGGCCGCCCTTGGGGCCCGAGCCCTGGAGCACGAGCACATGGTCGGCGGTGATGCCGAGCTCGGGGTCGTTGATGGTCCGCTGCATCGTCCGGTAGTCGGGGAAGACCACGGCGGGACCGGTGTGCTTGAGCAGGCGCGGCTCGGCGGCGATGTGTTTGATCACCGCGCCGTCCGGGCAGAGATTGCCCCGCAGCACCGCCACGCCACCCTCCTCGGCCAGGGGGTTCTCACGCGGGCGGATGACATCCGGGTTGTGCACCAGGGCGCCGTCGAGCTGCTCGCGCAGTGTGTCGTGCGCGACGGTGGGCCGGTCCAGATGCAGTACGTCGGTCAACTGGGAGAGGAACGCGGGCAGTCCGCCCGCGAAGTGGAAGTCCTCCATCAGATACCGGCCGCCGGGGCGGAGGTTGGCGAGCACCGGCACCGTACGCGCGATGCGGTCGAAGTCATCCAGCGTGAGTGTCACACCCGAGCGGCCCGCCATCGCGATCAGATGGATCACGGCGTTGGTCGAGCCGCCGAGTGCCAGGACGGTGACGACCGCGTCCTCGTACGCCTCGCGGGTGAGGATTTTCGACAGCTTCAGGTCCTGGTGCACCAGGTCGACGATCCGCCGCCCGGACGCGGCGGCCATCCGCTCGTGCCCGGAGTCGACGGCCGGTATGGAGGAGGCCCCGGGGACGGTGACGCCGAGCGCCTCGGCCGCGGCGGTCAGGGTGGCGGCGGTGCCCATGGTCATACAGGTGCCGGGGGAGCGGGCCAGACCGTTCTCCAGCTCGGCCATCTCCGCGTCGCCGATCAGCCCGGCCCGCTTGTCGTCCCAGTACTTCCACATGTCCGTGCCGGAGCCCAGGACTTCATTGCGCCAGTGGCCCGGCAGCATCGGTCCGGCCGGCACGAAGACAGCGGGCAGGTCGGCGCTGGCGGCGCCCATCAGCAGCGCGGGTGTGGACTTGTCGCAGCCGCCCATCAGCACCGCGCCGTCCACCGGATAGGAGCGCAGCAGCTCCTCGGTCTCCATCGCCAGCAGATTGCGGTAGAGCATCGGGGTCGGCTTCTGGAAGGTCTCGGAGAGGGTGGAGACCGGGAACTCCAGCGGGAAGCCGCCCGCCTGCCACACCCCGCGCTTGACCGCCTGCGCACGCTCGCGCAGATGGACATGGCAGGGGTTGATGTCGGACCAGGTGTTGAGGACCGCGATGACGGGCTTGCCGAGGTGTTCCTCGGGGAGGTAGCCGAGCTGGCGGGTGCGGGCGCGGTGGCTGAAGGAGCGCAGCCCGTCCGTTCCGTACCACTGGTGGCTGCGCAGCTCTTCCGGGCGTTTGACGATCCTGGGGCTCGTCGGCGGAGTCATATGGCCCATCCCTGGACCTGGCCGGCTATCAGGGCGCGCTGCTCGTCGGGCAGTGTGCGGCTCGGCGGGCGGACATCGCGGCGGCACAGGCCGAGCGAGGCGAGCGCCTCCTTGACGACGGTCACATTGTTGGCGGACTGCTCGGCGGCGCGCAGTTCCTCGAAGGGCCTGATCAGCTCCCACACCTTCATGGCGGCGGTGTAGTCCCCGGCACGGAGCGCGGCCAGCATGGAGAGCGAGACCTCCGGCGCCACATTGACCAGACCGGAGGTGAAGCCGGTGGCTCCGGCGGACCAGTAGGAGGGCGCGTACAGCTCGGCGAGTCCCGCGACCCAGACGAAGCGGTCCCCACCGGCGTCGCGCGCGAACGCCGCGAACCGGGCCGCGTCCGGGACGGCGTACTTCACGCCGATGATGTTGGGGCACAACTCCCGTAGCGCGGCGAGCTGTTCGCCGCCCAGCTGCGGGTTGCGGATGTACGGGACGACACCGAGTTCCGGCACGGCCTCGGCGATGGCGCGGTGGTAGTCGATCCAGCCGCCCTTGGAGACATACGGATTGACCGGCTGATGGACCATCACCAGCTGTGCTCCCGCGTCGCGGGCGTGCAGCGCGTCGGCGACGGCGGTCGGGAGGTCCAGACCGACACCGACGACGATGGTGGCCTGGCCCGCCGCCTCGTCGATGGTCATTTCCGTGACCGTGCGCCGCTCCTGGGGGCTGAGCGCGTAGTACTCCCCGGTGTTGCCGTTGGGGGTGAGTGTGCGTACGCCGTTGTCGAGCAGCCGCCGCAGCAGCGCCCGGTGGGCGACGGTGTCGATGGTGTCGTCGGTGGTGAACGGCGTGACGGGGATTGCCACGATGTCGGCGAGCGCGTCCCGCAGCGACGTGAAGTCAGCCGCGAAATCAGCACTGGAATCACTGGAATCAACAGTCATGCTGTGTCTCCTTCGGGGAAGGCTCGCTGCACAAAGGAGGCGATGTGCTCACGCAGGGCGCGGGCGGCGCCGTCGGCGTCGTCGCTGAGCGCGAGCCGCAGGATCTCCCGGTGCTCGTCCGCCTCCCGCTCCCAGGAGGGGTGGGAGGCCCACGCCACGGTCGAGACCAGGGCGGCCTGATCGCGTACGTCGTCGAGCATCCGGGCGAGCAGCGGGTTGCCGCACGAGAGATACAGGGATCGGTGGAACTCCCGGTTGGCCAGGGACCGTTCGGCCTGGTCGGCCGCCTGGTCGGCCCTGAGCAGGGCGTCCCGGGCGAGGTCCAGGGCCTCCCGGGCGGCCTCCAGTGAGGCGCGACGCGTGACGGTGCGCCGCAGCGCTTCCGGTTCGAGCAGCAGCCGTACGTCGTAGACCTCGCGTGCCATCTCGGCGTCGACCGTGCGCACGGTGGTGCCCTTGTACTGACTCATCACCACGAGTCCGGTGCCGGCGAGGGTCTTCAGGGCCTCCCGTACGGGGGTTTTGGAAACCCCGAACTGCGCGGCCAGTTCCGTCTCGACCAACGCCTGCCCGGGGCTCAGCTGCCCGGTGAGGATGGCGTGTTTCACAGCTTCGAGGACGTACTGGGTGCGGGAGGGTATGGGGGCTGGAGCAAAGGTCATCGGGGCTCTCGGATCTCGCGTATCACGTCTCATATATGACGTATGAAGTGCAACGCGATGAAGGTAGGTCCCAGCAGATGTTTCGTCAATGCTTCATGCAAGCGCGTTCTATGTGTCTTGACCTGTCCTCCCACCTGTGCCACGGCCGGGCGGGGGGAAGCGCTTCGATTGTTGTCGTCCGTACCGTTGACGTACCGGCAGATGGTCTTTACGTTGTGCGGCAAGCGCTTACCTAAAACGATTCAATGCACGACTGGAGGCCGACTGTGCGTAACCCTGGCAGTGTTGACCGGCGTGGTTTGCTCAAGATCGCCGGTGGCTCGTTGGCCGGTCTCGGCCTGACGGCGGCGGGTTGCGGCTCCGACAGCGGGTCGTCCGGCGGGAACGTCACGATCCGTTACGCCTGGTGGGGCTCGGAGGACCGCACGAAGCGGATCAACGAGTCGATCGCGCTCTTCGAGAAGAAGTTCCCGAAGATCAAGGTCAAGACCGACTTCCAGCCATACCTGGACTTCTGGAAGAAGTTCAACACCCAGGCCTCGGGCGGGAACCCGCCCGATGTGTTCCAGAACGCGATCGGCTTCCTGCGCAAGTACGACAGCAAGAACGTCCTGCTGGACCTGAACGCCCAGGTGAAGGCGGGCAACCTCAGCCTGTCGAACTTCCGCGCGGGACTGGAGAAGTTCGGCGAGGTCGACGGCAAGCTCCTCGGCATCCCGGTCGGCTCCAACTCGATGGCCCTGGTCATCGACGAGCCCGTCTTCCGCAAGGCCGGCGTCACCCCGAAGCCGGGCTGGACCTGGGACGACTTCCACGCCGCGATGGCGAAGATCCGCTCGACGCAGGGCCGAGCGGGCGACAGCGGCTACTACGGCGTCATGTACCTCTACGACCTGTTCCTCCGCCAGAACGGCAAGGCCTTCTTCAACGAGGAGGGCCTCGGCTTCGCCGAGGCCGACCTGACGGAGTGGTGGAGCAAGGCGTTGGACGGCGTCAAGGCGGGCGATTACTCGGACCCGAAGAAGGTCGCGCAGATCAAGCCCAAGTCCGCGGTGGCCGCGGAGCTCGCGGCCGGCGAGTTCACCTGGGACAACTTCACGTACCGCTACAGCTCCGAGGGCAAGAGCACCTACGGCCTGGCGCCCATCCCGACCACCGACGGCAAGAAGACCGGCCAGTACCTCGGCTCTCTCATGCTCTCCGGGTCCAAGCGCACCAAGCACCCCAAGGAAGTCGCGCAGTTCATCAACTTCATGGTGCACGACCCCGAGGTCGGCAAGATCATGGGTTACGACCGCGGGGTGCTGTCCACCACCGAGCAGTACGACGCGTTCAAGCCGACCGACGAGATGTCCAAGAAGATCGCCGCGTACGAGACAGGGCTCGTCGACACCGGCGTACTGGAGCCCATCACTCCGCACCCGGCCGGAGCGGACGTATCGGAGTCGGCGTTCCTGCGGATCGCTGAGGAAATGGCACTCGGCAAGCGCCCGGTGGCCGACGCCGTGAAGCAGTTCTTCTCCGAGTCCAAGACGGCATTCGCATCCTGATGGGACCAGTGGTGACACCAGCACAGCCCGTCCGGACCCCGGCGGCGCCCCCCTCGAAGTCGGCGGGGGCGCCGCTCGGCGGCAGCCCAGGTTCCTCCCCCAGCCCTGCCCTCAAGCAGCGGCGCCGTCGGGAGAACCTGGCCGGCTATCTCTTCATGTCCCCCTGGATCGCGGGGTTCCTGCTGCTCACAGCCGGACCGATGGCCGTGTCCCTGTACTTCGCCTTCACCGATTACAACCTCTTCGACGCCCCGAAGTGGATCGGTTTCGACAACTTCACCGAGATGTTCGGTGACCAGCGGTGGCGCCACTCGGTCGAGCTGACGTCGTGGTACGTGATCGTGGGCACCCCGCTCAAGCTCGCCGCCGCGCTGGCGGTGGCCCTGCTGCTCAACCAGAACCGCGCGGGACAGGCTTTCTACCGCGCCGCGTTCTACGCTCCGTCGCTGATCGGCGCGAGCGTCTCCATCGCCATCGTCTGGAAGGCCATCTTCTCGGACGAGGCGATCGTCGACCGTACGCAGAAGATCTTCGGCATGGACGTCGGCGGCTGGACCGGCGACCCGGACTGGATCATCTACAGTCTGGTGGCGCTCACCGTCTGGCAGTTCGGCGCGCCGATGGTGATCTTCCTCGCCGGTCTGAAGCAGGTGCCGCGCGAGCTGTACGAGGCGGCCGAGGTCGACGGCGCCGGACCGCTGCGGCGGTTCTGGAACATCACCCTGCCGATGATCTCCCCGGTGCTGTTCTTCAACGTCCTGCTTGAGACCATCCACTCGTTCCAGATCTTCGGCTCGGCGTACATCCTCGGCGGCGCGGGCGGCACCTGCGGTCCGGCCGACGGCACGCTCGTCTACACGTGTTACCTCTATGTGCAGGGCTTCGAGAACAGCCGGATGGGCTTCGCGTCGGCCATGGCATGGATGCTGCTGCTGGCGGTCGGCCTGGTGACCGCGGTGCTGTTCTGGTCCCAGAAACGCTGGGTGCACTATGAGGAGGACGCGCGATGAGCACGTCGACAACACCGGGCGCGCCCGTCACGAAGACCGCGCCGACCGTGCCGATCACCCCTGGCAAGGGGTCCTCGACGGCGGGGGCTTTCCGTCGGCGCACCGCCGGTTCGCTCGCCTGGCACCTCGGATCACTCGCGGTCCTCGCGGTGGTGCTCTACCCGGTCATCTGGGTGCTCGGTGGCTCGTTCAAACCGAACAACGAGATCATCGGCAGCCTGGAGCTCTTCCCGACCGACCCGGTCACAGAGAACTACAGCAAGCTGACCGAGGGCATCGCGGACATCCCGATCACCACCTTCTTCACCAACTCCGCCATGCTGGCGCTGGGTTCGGTGGCGGGTGTGCTCATCTCCTGCTCGCTGGCGGCCTACGCCTTCTCCCGGATCAGGTTCGCGGGGCGCAATCTCCTCTTCGCGCTGATGATCGGCACGCTGCTGCTGCCGTACCACGTGCTGCTGATCCCGCAGTATGTGCTGTTCCAGAAGCTGGATCTGATCAACACGTACGTTCCGTTGCTGCTCGGCAAGTATCTGGCGATCGACGCCTTCTTCGTCTTTCTGATGATGCAGTTCATGCGGACGCTGCCGAAGGAACTGGACGAGGCGGCGCGGCTGGACGGCTGCGGACATCTGCGGATCTACTGGTCGATCGTGCTCCCGCTGTGCCGTCCCGCGCTCATCACCAGCGCGATCTTCACCTTCATCAACGCCTGGAACGACTTCATGGGCCCGTTGATCTATCTCAACGAACCGGAGAAGTACACGGTCTCGCTCGGCCTGAAGATGTTCGTCGACCAGGAGGGTGTGGCCAACTACGGCGGAATGATCGCGATGTCGCTGGTGGCGCTGCTGCCTGTGCTGGCGTTCTTTCTGGCCTTCCAGCGGTACTTGATCGACGGAATGGCCACCTCCGGACTGAAGGGCTGAGGCTGATATGAGCGCCACCGCCGCTACGGGGAGGGGCCGGGAGTCCCGCAAGTCCCGCAAGCCCGGTAAAGAATCCATGTTCCTGGAGCGTTTCGGCGTCTTCGCCGAGTGTCTGCTCACCGGTGTGTGGATCGCCGTGGCGGCGCTGCCGCTGGTCACCCTGCCCGCGGCCGTCGCCGCCGGGGCCGCGCATCTGCGGCGCCATCTGGCCCAGGAGCCGTCGGGCCGCCGGGAGTTCACGGCGGATCTGCGGGCCGCGGTCCGGCGCGGCTGGCTTGTCGGGCTGGCCGGCTGGGCGGCGCTCGCGCTGCTGTGGGGCGACCTCACGGTCGTACGGGCGGGGCTGCCCGGGGGTCGGTTCGTCGGCGCGGTCGGGGTTCTGGCGTTCCTCGGCCTTGTCGTCGCGGGTCTGCGGGCGGCGGTGCGGTGGCGGCCGGGGTCCTCCTGGCGTGAGCTGCTGCCCGCCGCGGTGCGCCGTACGGTACGGGACCCGGCCGGGTCGCTGGCGCTCGTCTGCGGTATCGCGGTGGTGGCGGCGTCGGCGTGGTTCGCGGCGCCGCTGGCGGCTCCCGCGCTCGGGGTGGTGGTGGCGGCGGCGCTGGCGGTCGAGCGCCGGTACGACGAGCACCACTGACACCGCACCCTCCTCCGAGTGCCCACTTTTTGACTCCTCTTAAGTTTTGACTCCTCTTAAGAATTCAAGAACCGCTCAATAGCCGCTCTGTCATGCCCATGCTCATGCCCATGCTCCACCATGGAAGGGACAAGAATGACTGCGATCCCCCGTAGGTCTCTGTTCAAGGCGGCGGCCGTGGCCGGCGCCGCCTCCCAGTTCAGCTGGGTGCTCGGCCGGAGCGACGCCCGCGCGGCGGAGACCGGAAGCGCCGCCGCCGATGCCCCCGTCACGATCGACTGGCTGGAGGACGGCGGCCTCGGCGCGGCCCCCGGCTCCACCTTCGGCGTGCCGTGGCCCAAGGGCGCCCACGCGGCCGACACGGCGTTCGCTCTCGCCACCGTCGAGGGCAAGGACGTTCCCGTACAGACCTGGCCCACCGCCTACTGGCCGGACGGCTCCCTCAAGTGGACCGCCCACGCGGTCGGCCCGGAGGCCGCCGGGGCCGAGAAGTTCACGCTCGGCGCCGGAGCGCCCACCACCGGGGCGAAGAAGGTGACCGTCACCGAGACCGGCCGGAAGGTCACTGTCGACACGGGCGTCATCAAGGCGGTCATCTCCAAGGACGGGGAGAAACTCGTCGAGTCCGTGACCCGGGGCGCCACCAAGATCGCCACGGATGGGCGGCTGGTCCTGCTGCGCCAGAGCGATCTGGACGACGGCGACCGCGGGAACGCCAAGTGGGACCGGTTCGACGGCGAGATCAGCGCGGTGAAGGTCGAACAGACCGGTCCGGTGCGCGCCGTGGTGCGCATCGACGGCAAGCACCGCAAGGGCAGCCGCAGCTGGCTCCCGTTCAGCGTCCGCCTGTACTTCTACGCGGGCGCTGAGTCCTTCCGTATGGTCCACACCATCACGTACGACGGAGACCAGAACAAGGACTTCATCCGCGGCCTCGGCGTCCGCTTCACCGTCCCGATGCGCGACGAGGCCTACGACCGGCACATCCGCATCGCGGGCGAGGACAAGGGCTTCCTGACCGAGGCGGTCAAGGGCATCACAGGCCTGCGCCGCGACCCCGGCGCGGCGGTCCGCACCGCCCAGGTCAAGGGCGAGAAGCTGCCCGACCCGGCCACCTGGGACCAGCGGGTCACCACCCGGCTCCAGTACATCCCCACCTGGGGCGACTACACGCTGTCCCAGCTCTCGGCCGACGGCTTCGCCCTGCGCAAGCGCACCAAGCCGGGCCATGGCTGGATCCCGGCGGGCGGCGGCGGCCGGGCGAGCGGCTTCGGATACGTCGGCGGGGTCAGCGGCGGACTCTCCTTCGGGCTCCGCGACTTCTGGGAGAAGCACCCCGCGCAGCTCGACATCCGGGGCGCGGCGGGCGACGAGGCCGAGGTCACGCTGTGGCTGTGGTCGCCCGAGGCGCAGCCGATGGACCTGCGCTTCTACCACGACGGCATGGGCCAGGACACGTTCCCGGAGCAGATCGAAGGCCTCAACATCACGTATGAGGACTACGAGCCCGGCTTCGGCACCCCGTACGGCATCGCGCGTACCAGCGAGCTGATGTTCTGGGCCAACGCCGCGACGCCGACGGCCGCCACCCTGGTCGAGCAGGCGGCGGCGACGCGCACGCTGCCGCAGCTGGCCGCGAGCCCCAAGGACCTGAGCAGGGCGGGGGTCTTCGGTGGCCTGTTCTCGCCGGTCGACCGTTCCACCCCGGCGAAGGCGAAGATCGAGGACCACCTCGACTTCCTCTTCACCTACTACAAGGACCAGGTCGATCAGCGCCGCTGGTACGGCTTCTGGGACTACGGCGACATCATGCACACGTACGACTCGGACCGGCACCAGTGGCGGTACGACGTCGGCGGCTACGCCTGGGACAACTCGGAGCTCTCGCCCGACCTGTGGCTCTGGTACGCGTATCTGCGCTCTGGCCGGGCCGACGTCTTCCGCTTCGCCGAGGCGATGACCCGGCACACGGGGGAGGTCGACGCCTACCACCTCGGCAAGTGGGCGGGGCTCGGCACGCGCCACGGCGTCCAGCACTTCGCGGACAGCGCGAAGCAGCAACGTATCTCCACCGCTGTGTACCGCCGCTGCTACTACTTCCTGACCGCGGACGAGCGGATCGGGGACATCATGCACGCTCTTGTCGACTCGGACGAGACGTTCCTGGTGCTCGACCCGCTCCGTAAGATCCGCACCGAGCCGTACACGCCCGACCGGCACGCCCTGTCCATCGGCTTCGGCACCGACTGGAGCGGACTCGCCGGGGCCTGGCTCACCGAGTGGGAACGCAGGGGACCGAAGGCGGCCAAGGCGGAGGCCCGACTGCGCTCCACGATGGCCACCATCGGCGCGCAGCCCAACGGCTTCGTCCAGGGGTCCGGACTCTACGACCTGGACACCGGCAAGTTCGCGGTCGATCCCAAGCCGGTGGTCAGCGTCTCCCACCTCTCCGCGATGTTCGGCCTGGTGGAGATGTGCGCGGAGCTGATCGACCTGATCGACGTCCCGGAGTTCAAGACCGCCTGGCTGGACTACTGCCGCTACTTCAACGCCACGAAGACGGAGCAGGCGGCGCGGTACGGATCCAACTTCGGCAACCTGCTGCTGTTCCAGGGCCATTCGCGCATGGACGCGTACGCGGCGGCGCAGACGAAGGACGACAAGCTGGCGGCGCGCGCCTGGCAGAAGTTCCACAACAGCGACGGCTACACGTCGACAATGGTGTGGGACAAGACGCAGCTGGAGGGTCCTGACGTGCTCGAACCCGGCTACGAGAACCTGCGGGTCAACACGAACGAGACGGCTCTCTTCGGCCTCGCCGCGATCCAGAACCTGGCACTGGTGGGTGACAAGCTCCCCGACTGATCGCAACGTCTCGTCACGTCCGGACAGGGGGCGGCCCGCACTTGCGCGGGCCGCCCCCTCGTGCGAGCTGACCCGCTTCGGCGGGGCCGAAGCGGACGGGGTTGTCCGGCTTTACCCGCAGTGCTGGAGCTTGAGATTCCTCCTGTGATGAAGATGTGATGATGCGTGAAGTTTCTAGGCCCTCTTGTTGGTTGACAGCTGCGCACCGTAGATCCACGATGAGTTTCACACCGTGGCCTATGTGACCGATGCGCCTGGTGTTTCTTCGACCATTTTCCCGGACCGGCCGGCCGCGACTGACTTCGTCATGCCGTGCTGCCTGCCGTCGACCGGGTTGCATCACCAAGATGGGAATTTCATGTCCATAGCGAGACGTGTCAGCATGCGCAGCCTGCTGGGGGCGGGCGCGGTAGCACTCACTCTCTCCGCCGCCGGTACGGGGACCGCCTGGGCGTCCGGTACGCCGGGCGGCGAGGGCTGGGGCAAGTCGGGCGGCGGCTACAAGTCCGGGCAGGGCGCCGGTACCGCGACCGCCCCCGACAAGTGCGAGTTCTCCCTCGACGGGGTCAAGTTCGCCGACTGGGTCAAGCTCGATGACCAGAACCTCAAGCCCACCGAGGACGGCAAGGTCCACATCAAGGTCCGTACCGCCGGTAAGGCCGAGACCTGCACCGCCTCGCTTGCCTCGTACCGTACGTACGGTCCGAACTTCGAGACCTCGGGTGAGCAGGTCTTCCACGACTTCGACACCGTCACCGTCAAGCGGGGCTCCACCGACTCGCTCGACATCGCGGTGCCCGACGCGGGCTGCTGGGCGCAGATCGACCTCTACCGCGGCAAGGTCAAGTACGACGGCAAGCTCGACGAGAAGGACGGCTTCGAGCACGGCGAGCTGCCCAAGGGGCCGGACCGCCCCGTCATCAAGGACAAGCTGATCATGGCGTGGAACGGCGGGACGAAGGACTGCACGAAGCTGCCCCCGACTGATCCCACTCCGCCCGCCACCACCACTCCGCCGGCGACCACCACTCCGCCGGCGACGACCACGCCCCCGGCCACCGTCACTCCGACACCTCCGGCGTCGCCGACCCCGACTCCTTCCACGTCGACGACTCCGCCGTCGACCCCCACTCCGTCCGAGTCCACCACTCCGCCCGCCGCGCCTGCCACCACCCCGCCCGGCAACCTCGCCGAGACCGGTGGCGGCAGCGTTGTCCCGATCGCGGGCGGCGCGGCCGCGCTGCTGGCGATCGGCGGCGGTGTCTTCTTCTTCACACGCCGTCGTTCGGGGACCGCTTCCTGACTGGCTCCTGATCGGTCCTGACCGGGTCCTGACCCGTTCCTGATCGGACGAGAACGCCCCGGTGTGCGCGACTGCGCACCGGGGCGTTCCTGTCAGCGCATAGGGTGGCCGATATGCAGGAGCAGTACCGGACGGTCGCCCGCGCGGGCGTGCACGAGACCGAGGTCAGCAGATCGCGCTTCATCTGCGCGCTCGCCCCCGCCGCCACCGAGGCCGAGGCGCAGGCCTTCGTCGCCCGCGTCCGCAAGGAGCACCCCACCGCCACCCACAACTGCTTCGCGTACGTCATCGGCGCCGAGGCGGCCGTGCAGAAGGCGAGCGACGACGGCGAACCCGGCGGCACCGCCGGTGTGCCCATGCTCCAGATGCTGATGCGGCGCGATGTTCGTTATGTCGTCGCTGTCGTCACCCGCTACTACGGCGGCGTCAAACTCGGTGCGGGCGGCCTGATCAGAGCGTACGGCGGAGCGGTCGGCGAAGCCCTGGACGCGGTCGGCACCCTCACCCGGCGGCGCTTCCGGCTGGTCAACATCACCGTCGACCACCTGCGGGCGGGAAAGCTGGAGAACGATCTGCGGGCCATGGGGCGGGACGTACGCGCCGTGCGGTACGCGGAGGGCGTGACCTTCGAGCTCGGGCTGCCGGACGCCGACCTCGGCGCCTTCCGGGCCTGGCTGGCCGACGCCACGGCCGGGACCGCGGTGGTGAAGCTCGGCGGTGAGGCGTATGGGGACGTCTGAAGCGCCTGAAGCGCCTGAAGTGCCTGAACCGGACCGTGATGTCCGACCCCACCGATACTCTCGGGGATCATGAGATTCCTGCATACGTCGGACTGGCACCTGGGACGGTCGTTCCACCGGGTCGGCCTGCTCGATGCCCAGGCAGCGTTCCTCGACCACCTGGTGGCGACGGTGCGCGAGCGCGACGTGGACGCGGTGCTGGTGGCAGGCGATGTGTACGACCGGGCCGTGCCGCCGCTCGCGGCCGTCGAGCTCTTCGACCAGGCGCTGCACCGGCTCGCCGCCGAGGGCGTGCCGACCGTGATGATCTCCGGGAACCACGACTCCGCGCGCAGACTCGGCGTCGGCGCGGGCCTGATCGAGCGCGCCGGAATACATCTGCGCACCGATCCGGCGGCGTGCGCCATACCCGTACTGCTCAGCGACGCCCATGGCGAGGTCGCCTGTTACGGGCTGCCCTACCTCGAACCCGCGCTGGTCAAGGACGAGTTCAAGGCGGAGAAGGCGCGCCACGAAACCGTCATCGGCGCGGCCATGGACCGCGTACGGGCCGATCTCGCGACCCGTCCGGAGGGCACCCGTTCCGTCGTCCTGGCGCACGCGTTCGTCGCGGGCGGCGAAGAGAGCGACAGCGAGCGGGACATCACCGTCGGCGGCGTCTCCGCCGTGCCCGCCGGCGTGTTCCACGGCGTCGACTACGCCGCCCTCGGGCATCTGCACGGCTGCCAGACCATCACCGAGCGCGTGCGCTACTCCGGCTCGCCGCTCGCGTACTCCTTCTCGGAAACCCACCACCGCAAGACCGTCTGGATCGTCGACCTCGGCCCGGCGGGCGAGATCAGCGCCGAGCGCGTCGACTGCCCCGTGCCGCGGCCCCTCGCCCGGCTGCGCGGCACCCTCGACACCCTGCTCGACGACGCGGCGCTGGAGAAACACGAGCAGTCCTTCATCGAGGCGACCCTCACGGACGCGGTGCGCCCCGCCGAGCCGATGGCGCGTCTCGCCCAGCGTTTCCCGTACACCCTGAGTCTCGTCTTCGAGCCCGAGCGTTCCGCCGAGGACCCGGCCGCCTCGTACGCGCAGCGGCTGAAGGGGCGCAGCGACCAGCAGATCGCCGAGGACTTCGTGGCCCATGTGCGCGGCGGCAGCGGCCCCGACGAGCCGGAACGCACCGTACTGCGCGGCGCCTTGGACGACGTACGAGTGGCCGACGGCGTACGCGAGGTGGCCAGGTGAGACTGCACCGACTGACCGTCACCGCGTTCGGCCCGTTCGGCTCCGCCCAGGAAGTCGACTTCGACGCGCTCTCCACCGCCGGGATCTTCCTCCTCCACGGCCCGACCGGCGCGGGCAAGACCTCCGTGCTCGACGCGGTGTGCTTCGCGCTGTACGGAGCGGTGCCCGGCGCGCGCCAGAGCCCCGGCGCGTCCCTGCGCAGCGACCACGCCCCGGCCGGTACGTACACCGAGGTCACGCTGGAACTGACCGTCGGCGGACGGCGGTTGGAGCTCACCAGGCGGCCCGCCCAGCCGCGCCCCAAGAAGCGGGGCGGCGGCTTCACGACCGAGAAGGCGCAGAGCTGGCTGCGCGAGTACGACTCCGGGAGCGGCGACTGGCAGGCGCTGAGCCGCTCGCACCAGGAGATCGGCGAGGAGATCAGCCAGCTCCTCGGGATGAGCCGCGACCAGTTCTGCCAGGTGGTGCTGTTGCCGCAGGGCGACTTCGCGCGGTTCCTGCGCGCCGACGCCGAGGCGCGCGGCAAGCTGCTCGGCCGCCTCTTCGACACGCGCCGCTTCGCCGCCGTCGAAGAGCGCCTCGCCGACCAGCGGCGCGCCGCCGAGCAGCAGGTACGGGCGGGTGACGAGCGGCTCCTCGCGGTCGCCCACCGGATGGAACAGGCCGCGTCGACGGCGGCCGGGGACTGGCCGCTGCCGCCACAGCAGCCGGGCGACCCCGGACTCGCCGCCGCCGTTCTCGCCTGGGCCGCCGTCGCCCGGTCCGGCGCGCGGGAGGCGCTGGACATCGCCGCGTCCGCGCTGTCCGCCACGGAGGACAGGCAGTCCGCCGCCCGCCACGCCCTGGACGACGAACGTGAACTGGCCAGGCTCCAGCGGCGTTACGAGGACGCGCGCGAACGGTACGAGGCGCTTCAGGCGCTCCGCCCCGAACAGGAGCAGCTGCGGGCCAGACTTGAGCGGGCCCGCAAGGCAGAACTGGTGGGGCCCGCGCTGAGACTGCGCGAGGACGCCGAACGGGAGCACAGGACCGCCGCCGCGGACCGCGAGCGCGCCAGGGCCTCGCTCCCGCGCGACCTCGCCGACGCCGGCGCGGAACAGCTCGGGGAGCTGGAGCGCAAGCTGCGCCAGGACCTGGGCGGGCTCGACGCCGCGCGGCGGTCGGAGCGGCGCAGCGCGGACATCACCCGCGAGCGCGCGAACCTGGACCGCCAGGCGCGCGCGGACGACGACCTCCTCCAGGAGGCGGCGGCCTGGCTGGCGGGCTGGGACGGCGTCCGCCGCGGCCACCAGGACCGGATCGTGGCCGCCCAGGAGGCCGCTACCCGTGCCGAACACCTGGCGGGACGGCTCGAACCGGCCCGCCGCAGGCTGCGGTCCGCACGCGAACGGGACCGCCTCGCGGCGCGCACCGAGGAAGCCGGGGAACTGCTGCGTACGGCCCACGAGCGGGCCAACACCGCGCGCGAAAGCTGGCTCGACCTCAAGGAACGCCGACTGCGGGGCATCGCGGCGGAGCTGGCGGAGGGCCTGGTCCCGGGCCGGCCCTGCGCGGTCTGCGGCTCGGCGGAGCACCCTGCGCCCGCCCAAGCCGGGGACGGGCATGTGGACCGTACGGCGGAGGAGGAGGCGTACGAGGAGTACGCACGGGCGGGCGAGGCGAAGGCCGAGGCGGCACGCGAACTGGCGGTGGTGGGCGAGGCGTTCACGGCGGCGCGTGACGAGGCGCGGCTTGCTTCTGCCCTGCCGGCCTCGCTGGGGGTACCGCCCATGCCGAAGGCTATGGGGGAGTTTGAGGCGCGGCTCGCTCCGGAGGGGCCGGAGCTCCCGGCACTTCCAGCCTCGCCGGCGATTGAGGCGCGGGGCCTGGGGCGGAGCCCCAGTTTCGGGGAAGGGCGGGTAGGGGAAAGGCCCCGCGCAGCGGCCACCCCCGACCATGAAGGTGCCGGGACCGCGGAAAATCCGGCCCCGCTGGCGATTGAGGCGCTGGGGCTCCCCCCACGCCCGCAGGGCGTAGGGGGAGGGTTGGGGGCCGGCGCCCCCGATCAGGGGGCGTACTCGCCCGGCAGCGGCGACGAAACGGCGGACGCCGTCGCCCGCGCGGCCCAGCGCACAGGCGCTGCCGACGGCGACGACCGCGACCCCGACGTCGCCGAATTGCTCGCCGCCGTCCAGCAGTTGGAGCGCGAACACACCCGCGCGCACACCACCGCCTCCGGCATGCACGCCGCCCGCGAAGCGCTCGCCCGCGCCGAGCGGGAGTACGAGGAGCGGCTCGCCGCCCAGCAGCAGGCCGAACGCCGCGCCGCCGCGCGGACCTCGCATCGGGAGGCCATCGATCGCGAACAGACCGCCCTGGAGCGCGAACTGGCCCAGGCCCGGGGCGGCGCGGCCAGCGTCGCCGAGCGCGTCGAGCTGCTGGAGCGCCGGGTGCGGCTCCTCACCGGCGCCGCCGAAGCCGTACGGTCGTACGACGTCACCGCCCAGCGCCTGAAAGAGGCCGACGACCGGCTGGCCGACGCGGCGTTCCGCGCCGGGTTCGAGACGCCGCAAGCCGCGGCGTCCGCGCTGCTCGGCGACGCGGAGCAGCGCGACCTCCAGCACCGCATCGACTTCTGGCAGACCGAGGCCGCCGCGGTGGCCGGCCGGCTGGCCGAAGCGGACACCCGCGGCGCGGCCGAGCGCCCGGCCGCCGACCCCGAAGCGGCCCGCGCCGCCCATGACGCCGCCGAGCGCGCCCTGCGCGACGCGGCGTCCGCGCTTGCCGCCGCCCGTGAGCGGTGCGCCGAGCTCGCGCGGCTGTCCCGGCACGCCCTCGCCGAGGTGGACCGGCTCGGGCCGCTGCGCGAGGAGTACGACCGGGTGGCACGGCTCGCCGGGCTCACCGCCGGCACCTCCGCCGACAACGAACGCAAGATGCGCCTTGAGTCGTACGTCCTGGCCGCCCGCCTCGAACAGGTCGCGGCCGCCGCCACCGTACGGCTTCAGCGCATGTCGTCGGGCCGCTACACCCTGGTCCACTCCGACGCCCGGGTCGGCGGCAAGCGCTCCGGGCTCGGACTGCACGTCGTGGACGCCTGGACCGGCAGCGAGCGCGACACCGGGACGCTCTCCGGGGGTGAGACCTTCTTCGCCTCGCTCGCGCTCGCCCTCGGCCTCGCCGATGTGGTGACCGACGAGGCCGGGGGCGTACAGCTGGACACGCTCTTCATCGACGAAGGGTTCGGCAGCCTGGACGAACAGACGCTGGACGAGGTCCTCGATGTGCTCGACTCGCTGCGCGAGAGGGACCGCAGCGTCGGCATCGTCAGCCATGTCGCCGACCTGCGCCGCCGTATCCCCACACAGCTGGAGGTCGTCAAGGACCGGCACGGGTCCTCGGTGCGGCTCCGCGCGTCACCGCCTTAGAGAAGCACCGCCCGTCGCGGACGGCGTCAGAGCTTGGAAAGCTCGTCCACCAGATCGTCCAGCCCCAGCGACCCCTGCGACAGTGCCGCCATGTGCCATGCCTTCGGGTCGAAGGCGTCGCCGTGCGCCTTCCGCGCGTTCTCCCGGCCGAGCAGCCACGCCCGTTCACCCAGCTTGTAGCCGATGGCCTGCGCGGGCATCGACAGATAGCGCGTCAGCTCGCTCTCCACGAAGTCCGCCGGCCGGCCGCTGTGGCGGCCGAAGAACTCCTGCGCCAGCGCGGGAGTCCAGCGCTCGCCCGGGTGGAACGGCGAGTCCGCCGGAATCTCCAGCTCCAGATGCATGCCGATATCCACGATCACCCGCGTCGACCGCATCATCTGCGCGTCCAGATACCCGAGCCGGCGCTCCGGGTCGGGCAGAAAGCCCAGCTCGTCCATCAGCCGCTCCGCGTACAGCGCCCAGCCCTCGGCGTTGGCGCTGACGATGCCGACCGTTGCCTGGTAGCGGGAGAGCTGGTCGGCGACGTGCACCCACTGCGCGATCTGGAGATGATGACCCGGCACGCCCTCGTGGTACCAGGTCGACACCAGGTCGTACACCGGGAAACGTGTTTCGCCCATGGTCGGCAGCCAGGTGCGGCCGGGCCGGGTGAAGTCCTCGGACGGGCCGGTGTAGTACGGTGCCGCCGCGCCGCCCGGCGGAGCGATCCGGGACTCCACCTTCCGTACCCGCTCGGCGAGTTCGAAGTGCGTGCCGTCCAGTGCCCCGATCGCCTCGTCCATCAGGTTCTGGAGCCAGACCCGCACCTCCTCGACGCCCTCGATGTGCTCACCGTGGACATCGAGGTGCGCCAGCGCTTCCCAGGGCCCGGCACCCGGCAGGATCTTGTGGGCCTCGGTCTTCATCTCGGCCAGCAGCCGGTGGTATTCGGACCAGCCGTACGCGTAGGCCTCGTTCAGGTCGAAGTCGGTGCCGTTGAAGTAGCGCGACCAGCGGGCGTACCGCTCGCGGCCGACCGTGTCGGGCGCGTCCGCCACGGCCGGGGCGTAGACCTCGCGCATCCAGTCCCGCAGCGCGGCCAGCGCCTCGGTCGCGCTGCGGGCCGCCTCGTCGAGCTCGGCGCGGAGGGCGTCAGGGCCGTCCGCCGCGAAATCCTCGAACCAGCTGCGGTCCGTGCCGAGCCAGTCCGTCAGCTGCTCGATATGGGTACGGGTGGCACGCGGGCCGCCCAGCAGCTTCCGTTCGAGTCCCAGCGCCAGCGACGCGCGGTACCCCTCCAGCGCCGCGGGCACGGCCCGCAACCGCTGCGCGACGGCAGCCCAGTCCTCATCGGTGCTCGTCGGCGTCACGGCGAACACCTCGCGTACCGCGTGCACGGGCGAGTGAATATTGCTCACCGTACGCAGTCCCTCGTCGGCGTCGTGGACGGCGAGTTCCGCCGTCAGACGCTCGCGCAGCAACCGCCCGCAGCGCCGTTCCGCGTCGCTGTCGCCGCCCGGCCGTTTCTCGGCGTCATCGAGACTGGCGAGTGTCTCGCGGGCGAGTTCGGCGACGGTCTCCCGCCCGGCGGGGGAGAAGTCGGGCAGCAGGCCGGAGCTCTCCTTGACGCCCAGATGTGTGCCGGTGATCGGATCGAGTTGGATGAGCGCGTCGACGTAGCGGTCGGCGACCTGACGGGGCAGCGCGTAGCTGGGTTTCACTGGCATGCGTACATCCTGATACGAGCGAGCCCTCGCGCGTCACGATTCATCGGATCCGGCGCTGTTCGGCGACCGAGGGAGCGACGGAGGGAGCAGCGGACCGCAGTCCCACTGCTGGAAGATCAGCCGTGTCTCGACTCTGGCGACTTCTCGCCGCGAAGTGAACTCGTCCACCACAAGACGCTGCAGATCGGCCGTGTCCGCCACGGCCACATGCACCAGATAGTCGTCCGGGCCGGTGAGATGGAACAGCGCCCGGGACTCGGGCAGCGCGCGGATCCGCTCCACGAACGGACCGATCAGTTCGCGCCGGTGCGGCCGGACCTGCACCGAGAGGAGCGCTTGCAGCCCGCGCCCCAGCCGCGCGGGGTCCAGGGACAGCCGGTGCCCGAGGATCACACCGGAGCGGCGCAGCCGCGTCACCCGGTCGAGGCAGGTAGACGGAGCCACTCCGACCTCCGCCGCCAGCTCGCGATAAGTGGTCCGGGCATCGTTCTGGAGAAGGCGGAGTATGTGCAGGTCCACCGTGTCCAGTGCGATTGATTCAGCCATTTACCGAACGTAACACGGGCCACATCCAACCCTTCCCGGAAACTGTTCACAGTCCGGGCATGGAGAACGCAGCGTCGGCCACCCCCGTACCCCGGGCCCTGGCCACCGAAGCCGTACACGCCGGACGCGAGGACCTCGCGCAGCTCGGCCTGCATGCCCCGCCGCTGGACCTGTCCACCACCTACCCGTCGTACGACTCCGCCGGGGAGGCCGCCCGCATCGACGGCTTCGCCGCCACCGGCGCGCGGCTGGAGGGACCGCCCGTCTACGCCCGGCTCGACAACCCGACCACGGCACGTTTCGAGACAGCCCTGGCCCGGCTCGAAGGGGCCGAGAGCGCGGTGGCCTTCGCCAGCGGGATGGCGGCGCTCACCGCCGTACTGCTGGTACGGGCGAGCATGGGACTGCGCCATGTGGTCGCCGTCCGGCCGATGTACGGATGCAGCGACCATCTCCTCGACACCGGGCTGCTCGGGACCGAGGTGACCTGGACCGATCCGGCGGGCATCGCGGACGCGATCCGGCCCGACACGGGTCTGGTGATGGTGGAGACGCCCGCCAACCCGACGCTCGCTGAGGTCGATCTGCGCGCCGTCCGCCACGCCAGCGGGGCCGTGCCGCTGCTGGTCGACAACACCTTCGCCACTCCCGTGCTCCAGCGCCCCGTGGAGCACGGGGCGCGGATCGTGCTGCACAGCGCGACCAAGTATCTCGGCGGGCACGGCGATGTGATGGGCGGGGTGGTGGCCTGCGACGAGGAGTTCGCCTGCCGACTGCGGCAGGTGCGCTTCGCGACGGGCGGCGTACTGCATCCGATGGCCGGATATCTGCTGCTGCGCGGGTTGTCCACGCTGCCGGTACGGGTCCGGGCCGCGTCAGCCTCCGCCGCCGAACTGGCCCGGCGGCTGGCCGCCGACCCGCGCGTCGCCCGGGTGCACTATCCGCGGCTGGGCGGGGCGATGGTGTCCTTCGAGGTGTACGGGGACCCGCACCGGGTGATCTCGGCCGTACGGCTGATCACGCCGGCGGTCAGTCTCGGCAGTGTCGACAGCCTGATCCAGCATCCGGCCTCCATCAGCCACCGCATTGTGGCTGAGGGAGACAGACATTCGGCGGGCGTCAGCGACCGGCTGCTGCGGATGTCGGTCGGGCTGGAGGACGTCGAGGACCTGTGGCGTGATCTGACCGAGGCGCTGGAGCCGCTGGAGCCGCTCAGGCTCGGCGCTCAGCCTGCTCGCGCTGGTGGGGCAGCGGGCGTACGGGAGCCGGGAGCGGGCGTACGGGAGTCGGCAGCGGGCGTGCGGGAGCCGCGTCCAGTCGTGCGGTGACGACCAGCGTGCCTTCCTCTATCTGGTAGTCGAGGGGCAGCCCGAGGCCGCGCATGGCGGCCACCATCGCGGTGTTGGAGGAGTGGGTGACGGCGTAGACGCTGCCGCAGCCCGCCTCGCCGGCGAGGCCGACCAGCCGGCTGAGCAGCTCCGAGCCGATGCCCCGGCGCTGCCAGTCGTCCTCGACGAGCAGCGCCACCTCGGTCTCGTCGCCGTCCCACAGCAGATGGCCGAGGGCGACGAGCCGGCCGGAGGCGGTCTGGACGGCGAGGGTGCGGCCGAAGCGCGGCGAGAGCAGGTGGTTGAGGTAGCGGTCGGCGTCGCCGACCGGGCCGTGGTAGCGCAGGTTCAGGGTGCGCTCGGAGCAGCGCTCGTGCATGGCCAGCGCGGCGTCGACGTCGCCCTGGTCGGCGCGGCGCACGGTGATCGCATTGCCCTCGGGGAGGGTGAGCACGTCCTGGCTGCGCGGGACGCGGGGGCCGAGGCGGGCGTCGAGCTCGACCAGGGCACGGGCCCGGGCGAACTCGGTGGGCGTGAAGGGGAGATACGGCCGCTCGACGGTGATGGCGCCGCCGTTCGGGTCGCGCAGCCGCATCACTGTGTCTTCCAGTACGCCTTCCACCGGCGGGGCGTCGCCGTTGGGCCGGCCGGTCGGCGAGACGGCGGGCAGTGAGTGGATGGTGCAGCGGCCGAGCAGCTGGCGCAGCGCCAGCGGCAGTTCGGCCGCGTCCAGGGCCGTACGGGTGGCGAGGCCGAGGATCCGAGTGGGGGCGTCGACCAGATCGTGGGCGTCGGCGCGCTCGATCCAGGTGCTGCTGCCACCGGCCGCAGAGACCTCCCTGGTGAGCTGCTGGGCCTGGAGCGACGCGGGGGCGCGCAGCAGGAACTCGTCGACCGTGCCGTTGGCGAGCGGGTGGGTCTGGAGGGTCAGTATGTCGACCCGGTGCCGGGCGAGCGTGGTGCAGAGCGCGGCGAGGCTGCCGGGCGTGTCCTGCACGGTGGTACGCATCCGCCACAGCGTGGTTTCGAGCAGGGTGCTGTTGAGGTTGCTGTTGCCGCTGCCGTCGCTGTTGCCGTTCTGATCTCCTGTTGCGTCAACTCCAGTCGTATCGGTGGTATCCGGGCTGCCCGCCGGAGGGGCATGGCTGTGGTGGCGTGCCCACCAGGTGTGGAAGGTCGCGGTGGCGACGAGGATCACGGCCGAGGCGACCAGCAGGAACGGGCCGTTGGGCCCGTGCCCGATCAGGTTCGCGACGGCGTCGGCCACGGCGACGGCGGTGAACAAGGCTGCCAGCTCGATGAGATCTCGCCGCCAGTGGTGCGGACGACGGGCACTCTTCGCGGAAGTCACATCTGTCATGTCTTCACTGTGACGGAAGGGTGTTGCGTGATCACGAACGCTTTGTGACTGCCGGGTTAAGGCCTAAATCTGGGCCGTTATTGGATATTTTCTGCCGTATTTGGCGTGGAATGTTCACCTCCCTGTTGCAATGCGGCCATCAGCCGGGACGCGGCGGCGACCAGCCGGGACGAGCCGCCGCGCCCGGCGAGGGCCGCGAGCCCGGGTATCTCCGCTTCTGTCGGTGCCGGCCCGCAGCGCTCGACACAGTCGGCGGCCACGGCCAGTACGTCTCCGAGCCCGCGTGGTGGCGTCTGCGCGGCGAGCAGACCGGGCAGCGCGTCGGCGAGCACGGACCAGGTCGTGGCGTACGCGCCGGTCGCGGCCGTCGTACGGACGGACTCGGCCAGCCGGCTGGGCTTCACCGTGCCCAGCCGGACCAGCTCGGCCAGCTCCCGGCCGAGAAGTCCGCCGTCCAGCCGGCCACGGGCGGCCAGCACGAGCAGGGCGTCCACCGCGGCCAGCCGGTCGTCGGCGTGCGCGGCTCCGAGGCCCATGGCCAGCCCCCGGTGCAGCATGGGCCCGGCGGTACCGCTCGTCTCGGCCGTACCGGTCGTCTCGGCTGGTGCGGCGGCCTCCGCCAGCAGCGGCAGATACCAGGTGCCGCCGCGCAGATCGCTGTCCGCGCAGCCCCGCGCACTGGGCAGCAGCCACGCGGCCACCGTCTCGCGGTCGTGCGGCACGACGGCCGGCCAGTGCTGCTGCCCGGCCGCCCAGTGGAAACAGCCCCGGTGCGACGAGGCCTGTGACTGGCCCAGCCAGTGGAGTGACCGCGGGAACTCCCGCCGTATCGCCAGCTGTTGCCTGGCCTCGGTCAGCAGCCGCCGCGTGGTGCCGGCAGACCCGAGCCACCGTCCGTGCGCGGGCTCCGGCGTCTCGGCCTCAGCCTCGGCCTGAGCCGCTGTCTCAGCCGCTGTCTCGGCTACGACGCGCAGCCCAGGCAGGCCCGGACCCTCTCCGGCGAGCCACACGGCGAGGCGGTCGCCTTCCGCGGTGCCGAGCTCGGCGGCAGCAGTAGCCGCCGAGCCCCATACGCAGTCGGCCCCGCCCCGCGGCACGCGCAGGAGCGCCTGCGCGAAGTCCACCGGCGCGGGGACGACCCCGAGCCGCTGGTACTCGCGCAGCGCTCGACCAGCTCCTGCGGGTCCAGCGCGCCGGTGTGCCAGGTGGGGGTGGCCAGCAGGAACGGCAGTGGCCGGGTGCGGACGTGGAAGGCGATTTCCCACAGCCGGGCGTTGACGACGGCGATGAGTCTCGTGTGGGCGCAGGTCCCCGACGAGGTGCCGCGCACCCGGAGGTTGTGGAGGGCCGTGACGGACACCCTCTCCAGCAGGGCGGCGGCCACCACCTCCACTCCGTACGGATGCGCGGAGAAGCGCTGGTCGGGGTCGGTGCACAGTGAGTCGCTGAGCCACCAGCGGGTGGCCAGCGCGCCGCGCAGCGCCTCGGCGAGAGCCGTTGGCTCCCGGTGGGCGAGCCGGACCAGACCGTCCAGGGTGCGTTCGGAATCGGTCACGTCCCCGCCGCCCACCTCCTCGCCGGCGCGGGTCAGGACCACCACGTCCTCGACGAGTTCGGCGACGGAATCCACGGCCGGGGCCAGCCGCTTCAGCTCGGGGACGGGCGGCAGGAACTCCTCGTACGCATCGGGGGGTCCATCGTCCGGCAGGGTGGGGAAGATTTCGGCGGCGGCTGCCCGGAGCGACGGGCTCAGCATCGCGGCGGACTCGGCCAGTCGCTCCCGCAGCGTGCCGTCTGGCCACTCGACGGGTCTTTTGGCCGCGTCCTCGGTGGGTCCCTCGGGCAGATACCGGCCCACCAGCTTCAGCGCGCGTTCCTGTACCTCCACGTCCTCGTGGCCGAACGCCTCGGCGACCACCGGCAGCAGCTCACCGGCCACCTCCGCGTCGCCGCGCCGCAGCACCTTCCCGAGCAGCACCAGTTGAGCCCGAACCAGCTTCTTCTCGGTACGGAAGAGAACGGCGGCCGACACCTCGGCCAGGCGCCGCGCGGGCAGCTCGCCGCTCTCGGCGAGCCGGGCCAGCACGCTCTGCGCGTGAGCGGCGACCGTCGACGTCCCGTCGGACGCCATACCGATCCAGTCGGAGATCCTGGCGCTCTCCTCCGCCGGAGTGAGCCCGAGCCTGCGGAGCACGATCAGGAAGAACCGCATCTCGCCCGGCCGCCCGCCGCGCAGAATCCGGCGGACACAGGCGTCCACCAGCACCGACCGGTCGAGTACCCCCTCCGTGGCCAGGTTGCTGAGCGCCGACGGCCAGTGGTCCGGCGCGTCAGGATCCGCGTACCAGGTGAGCGTATTGGCCAGGGCCGGGGTCTCGAACAGCCGCAGTGCCAGGATCCGGACTTCCGGGTCCTCGCGCAGCCTGCCGAGCCCCTTGCCCCGCGCCAGGGAGACCGCTTCCGCCCACCCGTACACATAGCCGTCCGTTGTGGGCACCGGGCACTTCGACAGCCGCACCAGCTCCTGAATCAGGGGATAGTCCTCCTGCACGGTCGAGGGCCGCCCGGCGAGCCGGTGCGCCACATCGGCGAGCCAGTCGGGATCCCGGTCCGCCAGCAGGTCGATGAGCACCTTGTGCAGCGGACGGCCGCCGTCGCGAAGATCCCGGGCGCCGATCCAGGCGGCTACGGCCGCGGCGCCCGTGTGGCAGCCCGCGCCCGCCGGCAGCAGCGCCCGCTGAACCTGGGAGCGCTCCTGCCAGCGATCCCAGCCCCAGCCGCGCACTTCCGTACGCAGGGCCTTCAACTCCGCGAGACATGCCTTGCGTTCGGCCGGTGTGAGGGGCTTCAGCAGCCCTGGTACGTCTTGGGCGCGTCCCTTGCGGACGGCGTCGAGCAGCTCTGTCATCGCGGGCCTCCGGCGGCCAGATCAGTCATCTCGTCGGTCGTCAGGTCGGTGGTCACATCAGTCGTTATGCCGGTCGTCAGGTCGGCATGCGGGCCGCCTGCCGCGCCCGCGCCGCGCCGCACCATGCGGACGGCCAGCGCGTGTTTGCACGGCCCGCGCCGCCCCTGGTAGTCCGCCCACCAGGTGCAGGTGCAGCTCAGCACCCCGCCCGACTGCCGTACCCGGTACCGGCGCTGCCCCGACGTGACCGACGCCAGGTCACCGGCCAGTTCGACGGCCCCGGCCGCGACGAGGTTCCGGGCGGCCACCAGGCGCGGATTGTGCCGTTCCGCGCGATCGGCGTCGTACGGCAGCTCCCGGTGGAAGTACGCGGCGTCCGCGATGTCGTACCCCACCCGGCCCGCCGTACCGAGCCTGGTCAGCGCCGCCCTCACCCGCTCCACCGTCAGCCCGGCCTGCGCCGCCAGGTCGGCGGGGTCGATCCTCGGCTCCCATGCCAGCAGCACCGAAACCAGCTCGGCGTCCTCAGCGGCCTCGTCCGTGGCCAGCGCCTCCAGCACCCCGCCCTCGCCCGAGAAGCCGCGCGACGCCTCGGGGGAGAGGGTGAGAGTGAGCCGCATCCCGGGCAGTACCGCCTCCCAGGCGCTCGCGGTCGCGGCCCCGTGACCCACTGGTCCGTACACCTTCAGCGCGGTCGCCTGCCGCAGCACCCGCTGGAGCGCCCCCAGCCGCTCGGGCCCCGGCAGACAGACGGCTCCCGGCACCGGCCTGGTCGTCGGCCGCAGTGTCTTCCCGGCAGGCACCACCCACATCGCGCCCCTGGAGGCACTGCCCGACCCGCGCGGGAGCGAGCGCAGGAAACGCACCGCCTCCGCGGCGGACAACTCCGCCCGCAGCTCGAACCCCACGCTCGCCACCTGCGCCTCGGCGAACCCGCGCAGCCAGCGGTCCGGCAGCGCGACTTTCTTCTCCACCACCGACCCTTCGAGCGTGGTGACCGCCAACTCGTCCGATCCCACGCGCAGATGGAGCGGATCGTCGCCGGTCAGCCGGGACAGGGCCTCGCGCAGCGGATTGTTGACATCCACATTGGTCGTGCCATGACCTGTGTCCGCGCCGTCGAGCCCCTCCCGCAACACATCGAGCCGTGCGTACACCCCGCAGCAGCCGGAGAAGGACTCGAACCGCAGCCGGTCGCCGTTCCCCGTCACCACCGGGTCGAGCAGCGGGCGCGGACTGCGGTCGAAATAGCGGGCCGCGGCCACATCGGCCACCGCCAGCAGCCCCCGCGCCGCCGTCTGAGGCGAGGTCAGGAAGCCCGAGAAGAAGTGAGGGTGGTCCTGGACGCCCGTCGGTGTGAGACCGCCCGAAGTCTCCAGGCCGAGGTGGAATCCGCCCTGGACGGACTCCAGGGCGGAGGGTCGGGAATAGGCGAGCGCCTGCACTGATCGCGTCATGGAAAACACCGTAGAACCCACCACTGACAATCACGCCCGGTGGCGGGAGAACGGCTGGTCAGCGGTCCGGCGGGGCGGTCCGGCTGGGCGGTTCGGGCTACTGCCCCACCCGCCCCGGCTGAAGCGTCTTGCTGAACAGGACCGTTCCGCCCTCCGCCCGCAGCCGGACCGTCAACTCGCCGCTGTCGCCGTCGATGTCGACCTCGCCGAAGTACTGCGGCGACTCCATCGGCGAGACATTCGCGCGCTCCGGCGCCCGCACGAACACCCGCTCCGGACCGAAGGTGGCGTCGAGCGCGTTGGCCGGGAAACCACCGGCCGCCAGCGGCCCCGAGACGAACTCCCAGAAGGGCGCGAAGTCCGCAAAGGCGGCCCGCTCCGGGGCATAGTGCTGGGCCGAGGTGTAGTGCACATCCGCCGTCAGCCACACCGTGCCCGTGATACGGCGGTGCTTGATGTACCGCAGCAGCTCGGCGATCTGCAGTTCACGCCCCAGCGGCGCGCCGGGATCGCCCTGCGCGACCGCCTCGAAGTTCGCCGAGCCGTCCGGCACGACCAGCCCGAGCGGCATGTCCGCGGCGATCACCTTCCACACCGCGCGCGACCGCGACAGCTCGCGCTTCAGCCAGGCGAGCTGCTCGGCGCCGAGGATGCCGTCGGTGTCATCGGCCTGCCTGCCCGGAGAGTTGGCGTTGCGGTACGAACGCATGTCGAGCACGAACACATCGAGCAACGGTCCGTACCGCACCACCCGGTGCATGCGGTTCTGGCCCTGGCCCTGGCCCTGGCCTTCGCCCACGCGCGCGTTGAGTGTCGATACGGGGAAGTACTCGCCGAAGGCCCGCAGCCCGCGCTCCGCGAGCACGTCCACGTTCTTCTCGGTGTAGCGCGGATCGTCGAGGATCTGGCCGGGATACCAGTTGTTGCGGACCTCGTGGTCGTCCCACTGCACGACCGTCGGAACCTGGGCGTTGAACCGCCGTACGTTCTCGTCGAGAAGGTTGTACCGGAAGTTCCCGCGGAAGTCGGCCAGCGTCTCGGCCACCTTGGACTTCTCCTCGGTGGTGATGTTGCGCCAGACCCGGCCGTCCGGCAGCGTCACGCTCGGCGCGATCACGCCGTCCGCGTAGATCGTGTCCCCGCTGCACAGGAAGAAGTCCGGGTCCAGACGGCGCATCTCCTCGTACGCGCGGTAGCCGCCGATGTCCGGGTTGATGCCCCAGCCCTGCCCCGCGATATCGCCCGACCACAGAAAACGCACGCCCTCACGGCGCTTCGCGGCAGCCGTACGGAACGTCCCGTAGACCGGCTCTCCCGTACGGCGGGGGTCTGCGGGGTCCGCGAGCGTCACCCGGTAGTGGATCTGCTCTCCGGCGGGCAGCCCACTCAGCGCCGTCGTTCCGGTGAGGTCCGTGCCGGTCCCGATCAGCGGACCGTGCCAGCGGTGCGCGCGCCGGAACGACTCTGTGGCGGAGGTCTCCACGATCATCCGGGCGGGCCGGTCGGAGCGGACCCACACCAGGCCGGACGAGGAGGTGACATCGCCCGTCTGTACGCCCCACTCGGCGCGCGGGCGGCCGGACAGCGCCAGCGCGGGTGCGGATGCCGCTCCCAGTGCGGGCAGGGCGAGCGCCGCCGAGGCGGCGACCGTGCCGCGCAGGACGGAACGGCGGTCGGGGGACGGAATCCGTGGGGTGTGCGACATCGATGCGCCTCCAGGGCAGGGCGTGACAGGGCAGGTCGGGCCGGTGTGCCGTGCCATGCCTAACGCCCGGCTGCGGCGGGCGCGCGAACCCCGAGTGAACAACTGGCCCGGGTCGTTCCGGGCTACGCCCGCGCCGCCCGCGCCATCAGGCCCACCCCGCGTGCGATGTCCGACGGCGCCAGATGCGCGTATCCCAGGACCAGCCGCACTCCGCCGCAGCCGCCGTCGTACCTGTCGTACCCGGTGTCGACCGGCCCGTAGTAGTCGGCCAGCGGTCGCACCGCCACCCCTGCCCCCTCCACCCGCTCCAGGAAGCGGGCCTGCGGACCGTACCGCTCGGGCACGCGCGCGATGATGTGCAGACCCGCCGCGATGCCGCTGACCTCGGTGCCGGGGAAGTGCTCGGCCAGCGCGCCGACCAGCGCGTCCCGCCGCTCCCGGTAGGCGCGCTGGCAGCGCCGCAGCTGCCGGTCGTAACCGCCCCGTTCGATGAAGTCCGCAAGGAGCGCCTGGTCGAGTGCGGGGTTGCCGAGATCCATCGTGCGTTTGCGTTCGACCACGTCCTCCACCAGGCGGGCCGGTACGAGCAGCCAGCCCAGCCGCAGCCCAGGGGCCAGCGACTTGCTCACCGAACCGCTATAGGCGACGCGTTCCGGATCGAGCCCCTGGAGAGCACCCACCGGCGCGCGGTCATAACGGAAATCCCCGTCGTAGTCGTCCTCGATGACCAGCCCGTCCACCGCCCGCGCCCAGTCGAGGAGTTCGGCGCGACGGGCCGCGGAGTAGGCGATTCCGGTCGGGAACTGGTGGGCCGGCGTGGTTGCGACCGCCCGTACGCCCGAGCGGTACAGCGGCCCGGTCGCGAGCCCTTCATCGTCGAGCGGCAACGCCGTCAGCCCCAGCCCCGCCGCCGCGAACAGCGATCCGTGCTCGGGGCTGCCCGGATCCTCGGCCCCCACCGTCCGCAGGCCGTGCCCGTGCAGTACGAAGCCGAGCAGCGTCATCGCCTGCGCGACGCCCGAGCACACCACCAGGCACTCCGGATCGGCCACCACACCGCGCCGCCGGGTGAGCAGCGCCGCCAGCGCGGTCCGCAGCTCCGGGAGGCCCCGCGGATCGGGATAGCCCAGCGCCCGGTGCGGCAGCCGCGCGAGCACCGACTTGTGCGCGGCGGCCCAGGCTCCACGCGGGAAGAGGGAGAGGTCGGGCGTGCCGGGGCGGAAGTCCACGCGCGCACCAGGAGCGCGCGGTGCCAGGTCCCGCGCCGTCCCTGGCACCGCGGCGCGGGCCGCGTCCCCGACCCAGGTGCCGGCGCCCCGGCCGCTGCGCAGGTAGCCCTCCGCCGTCAGCTGCTCGTACGCCTCGGTGACCAGGCCACGCGAAACACCCAGGTCAGCGGCCAGTTCACGGCTCGCGGGGAGCCGTGTCCCCGCGACCAGCCGTCCCGATCTGACCGCCTCTCGCAGCGCCGACTGGAGTGCGCGCCCGCGCTGCCTGGCCGGGGCGGAGGCGGCGGGCAGCAGCAACTCCCAGGCTGCGTTCCAGGAAACGTCATGAGCCTCGCCCGCTGCTGAATTGGTCCCTGATGGCGTCATGGAAGTGGACCTTAAACCGGACCGCCGCGATCCATAGCGTCATGAGCGTGAACCCGAACCTCCTGCGCGGGACTCTGCTCGTCACCCTCGCCTACATGCTCGTCGGCGCTTCCTTCACGGCCAACAGCGTCCTCGGCGACTTCCCCTACGCGGGCGGCCAGGCGGTGCGCTACGCCCTCGCCTGCCTGCTCCTCTTCCCCATGCTTGTCCTGCCCCGGCTCGGCGGCCGTGCGGGCGCCCTGGCTCCCCTGCGGGCTCTCACCCGGCGGCAGTGGGGACGGCTCGCGCTCCTCGCGGCAGTCGGCATGGTCGGCTTCAATCTGGCGATCCTGGCCGCGGAACGTACGTCCGAGCCCGCCGTTCCCGGCGTGTTCGTCGGCTGCGCCCCCGTCGTCGTCGCCGTGCTCGTACCGCTGCTGGACGGCCGTCGCCCCATGCGCCCGGTGCTGTACGGAGCCCTGCTCGTCGCCGCCGGAGCCTTCACCGTCCAGGGGTGGGGTCGCACGGACGCGGTGGGCATCGCCTGGTCGGTGGGCGCCCTGGCCGGTGAGGTCGGCTTCGCCGTACTAGCCGTACCGGTGCTGCGACCGCTCGGCCCCAAGCTGCTCTCCGCCACCATCTGCGGCATCGCAGCCGTCGAGTCCACCGTCCTGGGACTCGCCCTCGACGGCGCGGGGTTTCTGCGGACGCCCACCCAGGGGGAGACGCTGGCCCTGCTGTGGCAGTCGGCTGTCGTCACCGTCGTCGGCTTCGTCTGGTGGTACATGGGCGTGCAGCGCATCGGCACCGAGCGCGCCACGCTGTTCTCCGGCATGATCCCCGTCACCGCCGCGCTGACCGCGCCCCTGGTCGGTACGGGCACCTTCGGCGCGGCCCAGGCCACGGGCGGTGTGCTGGTCGCAGCGGGCGCGGTGCTCGGCTCGGGCATGCTCGGCTCGGGCGGGCTCCGCTCAGGCGGGCTCCGATCCGGTGTGTTCAGCAGGCGGTCTGCGGAGTCAGCGGCTGCCGTCCAGGATGACGCGCGCCACGAGCGCGGGGTCGTCGTTCATGGGGACATGCCCGCAACCGGGCAGCCGGATGAGCCGCGCCCCGGGGATGGCGTGCTTGGCCCTGATGCCCTGGCGTCGCAGCAGCAGCCGGTCCTGCATCCCCCAGGCGATGGTGACCGGTAGTCCGGGCACGTCGTGGGTGAACAGGATGTCGCGGCCCGCGGCGAGCGTCTGATGAAAGCCACCGGCCCCACGGAGAGCCAGCGTCTCGGCGACGGTCGCCTCGGGGGACCGCCGCCCCGGCCGGGCGTAAATGGTGCTGGTCAGCGCCGCGCGCCCGGCGACCGACCGGGACAGCCGCTCGATCATCGGCAGCGGCATCGACTCCGCCCCGAACCGCATCGCGAGCAGCGTCCCGAAGGCGTAGCGCCGCTCGGCCTGCGTCCAGAAACCCGCGGGCGCCAGGGCCGTCACGGACCGTACGAGCTTCTCGCGCCCCAACTCCAGGGCGAGCAGCCCGCCGAGGGAGTTCCCCGCGACATGCGGGCGCTCGATCTCCAGCGACTCGCAGAGCGCGGCGAGCACCGAGGCGACGGTGGCGAGGTCGTACGGCACACCCTCGGGCAGCGCGGGGGAGGTGCCGAAGCCGGGCAGGTCGAGGGCGATGACATCGCGTTCGGCGGCCAGGATGTCCAGCACCGGCTCCCAGGCCTGCCAGTGGTGCCCGATGCCGTGGAGCAGCAGCAGCGGCTCACCGGAGCCGACCCGCTCGTACGCGACGGACAGCGGGTGGTCGCCCCGTGGGGATGTGATGGAGAATGAGATCTCTGCGGCCATGGTGCTGCTCCCTGTTGTCGCCCGGCCAACCGCTGTAGACAGCCTGTCAGCAATAATTACCGTCCGGTAGCTTCCAGTTCAAGGGCCGACGCGCGCAGGCGGGTCTCCAGCACATCGGCGCGTCGGGCTCGCCTGGACAGCCGGTGCCCGGTCGGCTGGGATGGAGGGGTGGCAACAGATATCGCAACCGACGTTTTCGAAGAGCACCGGCCCGTCCTGACCGGGGTGGCCTACCGCATGCTCGGCCGGGTGGCCGACGCCGAAGATGTGGTGCAGGACGCGTGGCTGCGCTGGTCGGCCGCCGAACGCGCCGATGTGCTGGATCCCCGCGGCTATCTCGTACGGATAACGACCCGCCTCGCCATCGACCGGCTGCGGCAGCTTCAGTCGCGGCGCGAGGCCTATGTCGGCCCCTGGCTGCCGGAGCCCATCGCCACCGACTTCGGGAGCACCGCCCCCGACGCGGCCGAGCGTGCCGTACTCGCCGAGTCCGTGTCGTTTGCCCTGCTGGTCGTCCTGGAGTCGCTGTCGCCGCTGGAGCGGGCCGTTTTCGTCCTGCGTGAGGCCTTCGGATTTCCCTACGCCGAGATCGCCACCACGCTCGACCGGTCGGAGGCGGCCGTCCGCCAGCTCGCGGGCCGGGCGCGCAGGCATGTCGATGAGCGCAAGCCCCGCTACGACGTCGATCCGGCCGAATGCCGTGATCTGACCGAGCGGTTCCTGGCCGCGGCGTCCGGGGGCGACCTGGAGGAGCTGCTGTCCCTGCTGTCGCCCGATGTACAGCTGGTCGGCGACAGTGGCGGCAAGGCGAAGGCCCCGATGCACGTCATCAAGGGCGCGGACAAGGTCGGGCGCTTCCTCCACGCCGTGACGCAGGAGACGATCCCGGAGCTCGGAATCCGGTTTGTCGAGCTCAACGGCGCCCCGGCGCTGTTGTTCCTGTCCGCCGGAAAACTGGACAGTGTCTTCCAGATGGAGGTCCGGGACGGCCGCATCCAGCGCATCAACATTGTGCGCAACCCGGACAAACTCACCGCCCTGACCCCTGCCTGACGGGCGCCGCGAACATCCCGTGAACACTCTGCGGATTCGTGCGGCTTCGCTGTGTTACTGGATCGGCATTGGTCTTGACCAAGGGTGAGCGCCGACTTATGGTCGATCGGAGTTAGTGCAGGAACCTTTAATAAACAAGGGCGCGGAATAGGCGCGGAAGAGCCGCCGCTGACACGGCGATTGCGGAGGATCAGGGTGGGGACCACGCGGCTGGCAACAGTGCCGGAGCCCAAGTACTGGCAACTCAAGACGGTGATCGGCGAAGCACTGGACTCCGACTTCTCGGTCGGCGAGATCCTTCCGAACGAGCGTGATCTCGCCGCTCGCTTCGGAGTTGCCCGCGCCACGCTCCGTCAGGCTCTCGAACAACTGGAGATGGAAGGTCGGTTGCAGCGACGCAGGGGCGTCGGCACGACCGTCGCCCCACCGCGTATGGGCGTCGACGTCTCCACCACCCAGCACACCTGGCCGGGGGCGGCCGGGCAGGACAGCTGGCAGCCCGTGGACTCCTCGATGGTGGTGCCGCCCGCGGCGGTGGCGCGGCTGCTGGAGACGCGCAGCGGCGAAGAGGCGCATACGGTGCGCAGGCTGCGGGTCACCCACGGTCAGTCCGTCGCGACCGAGCTGCTGTATGTGCCGTCCTCGTCCGTGCCCGAGCTGTCGGCCATCGACGCGCCGTCCGGGCCCGCTCGCGCCCGGGCCGTACTGCGCGAGCTGCAGCGCCTCGGCCTGGAGGGCCAGGAGCGCGCGGTGGAGCTGGGCTCGGCGCGCGCCGACGACGCCAAGGAGCTCGACCGGCTGCCGGGCGCGCCCGTCCTGATCGTCACCACACGCTACTTCGCCGGGGGCCGGACCGCGGCCGTTTCGATGGCCACCTACCGGGCCGACACCTGCCGGCTCACCTTCGGGGACTCCGGCGATCTGGAGATCAGCCACGACGAGCAGGAGCGCCGCGCTTCCTGAACACAGCCGTTTCGTCCTGCCCTGACGGCGTCCGTCGGCCTGTCGGCCCGTCGCGTCGAGCTCGCGCTCAGCGGCGGGCCGTCACCGTACCCTCGACCGCGAACAGCTGCTCCTCGACATGGTCCAGCGCGAGACGCAGCGCGCCGGTCGCCACGGCCGCCTCGCCGAGCAGCGAGAGCGCCACCCGCGGCGGGCGCAGGCAGTAACGGGACAGCTCGTCACGCAGCGGATCGAGTACGCCGTCCAGACCGGCCGCCCAACCCCCGACCACCACCAGCTCCGGATCGAGCGCCAGTACCAGCGCGGCCACATCGTGCACCAGCCGCTGGATGAACCGCTCGACGGCTTCCTTCGCCCGCACATCGCCCTGGTTGGCGAGCGCGAAGACATCTGCCACCGCCTGCTCGTCCAGCGGGTGCAGCGGCTCGTCCGTCGTCGACAGCAGCTTCTCCGGAGTCACTTCGCGGCCCAGCAGATGCAGCGCGCCGATTTCGCCCGCCGCGCCGCCGAAGCCGCGGTGGAGCCGCCCGCCGATCAGGGATCCCGCTCCGGGGCTGAGGCCGGCCAGTACGAAAACGATGTCATCGGAGTCGCGCGCCGCGCCCTTCCAGTGCTCGGCGACCGCGGCGGCATTGGCGTCGTTCTCCACCAGCACCGGGCACCGGAACGACCTGCGCAGCCGCTCGCCCAGCGCCAGGCCTGTCCAGCCGGGCAGCGCGGTTCCCAGCCGTACGGTGCCGTCGGCCTCCACGATTCCCGGCGAGCCGACGCCGACCGCGCGCAGGCTGCTGCGCGCGACACCGGCCCGCCGCAGCGCATCGGCGACGACCAGCCGCACCCGTTCGAGCCGCTCGTCCTCGCAGGCAGTCTCCGACACATCGCGCGAACCGGCGCCGATGATGCGCCCGTCGAGCCCCGAGAGCAGCGCGGCGACGCGGTGCGAGCCGATCTCGACGCCCATCAGATACCCGGCCTCGGCCCGGAACCTGAATCTGCGGGCCGGACGCCCCTGACGGCGTGCCACACCCTCCTCGGGGATGCTCTCGGCGACCAGTCCGGCGCCGATGAGTCCCTCGATGACGCCCTCGACGGTCGGGCGGGACAGCGCGGTGAGCCGGGTCAGGTCTGTGAGCGTGGGGGAGCCGGCGTCCCGCAGCGCGTGGAGTACCACCGCGGAGTTGATCCGCCGCAGCAACGACGGGTCACCTCCGGTCAGCCCGCTCACCGTGTTACCTCCCAGCTCAAGCGCATGTCAGCCGGATCGTACTCGCTGGCAGCGGGCGCGGCGAGTGGCGTACGGGACACAAGGGGCTCGCCGGAAATCGGACACAGGGGGAGGTGCCGGTGTGATGTCTGACGGACAGCCAGTTGTCAGTGGGTGCAGGTTTACTGAGGGCATGACCACGGCACAGCACCTCCGCGCGATCGACTTGCTGCGCTCCCGGGAGTTCCCCGCGGAGTTCGGCCCGTCGGACGTGGGCACCGAAGGGCCGGGCTTCCATATCGCGGAGTTGAACGGACAGATACCCCAGATGCCCCAGATGTCGGATATGGGCGCGGACGCGGACGTGGACGCGGAACAGTTGGCGGCCGAGCATGAGGCCCTGCTCAGAGCCCTCACCCACCGCTGGGGCGAGCCCGAACTTTTCAGCCTGGCCAGTACGGCGCTGCGCGCCGACGCGGACGAGGACATTCCGGAACCGTGGCTGCGGCTCAGTGCTCAGCTGACGTATCTCTGCCTGTGGCGCATAGAAGACCGGTGGATAGGGGTCGGCGGCTCGGAGGAGTGGCTGCTCGCGGTCGTGACGGAGACGGATCCGCCGTAGTAAAAAAGAGGCCGCCCGCGATCACACCGGAACGGTGTGATCGCGGGCGGCCCGCCGGCTGGCTGCTGACTGCTGACTGCTCGGGGTCGTCAGAGGATGGACCCCGGGGTGTATCCGGCGGCCTCCGGGTGCTGTTTGACGAGTTCCTCGATACGGGAGAG
Organism: Streptomyces sp. NPDC052236; assembly: GCF_044548015.1. Lineage (NCBI taxonomy): Bacteria > Bacillati > Actinomycetota > Actinomycetes > Kitasatosporales > Streptomycetaceae > Streptomyces > Streptomyces sp. NPDC052236. Next base: position 146,341 of record NZ_JBIUBL010000008.1, read on the forward strand.
CACCGCGGCCACTTGATCGCCCGCCGCGCCGGTGAACGACAGCTTGTCCGCCATCAGTTCGTCCAGCTGAGTCCGGTCCAGCGGAATCCGCTCGTCCGCGGCGAGCTTGTCGAGCAGCTCATTACGCTCGGCGCCCCGTTCGCGCATCGCCAGCGCCGAGGCGACCGCGTGCTCCTTGATGGCCTCGTGCGCGGCCTCGCGACCCACGCCGGCGCGCACCGCGCCCATCAGGACCTTGGTCGTGGCGAGGAAGGGAAGATACCGGTCCAGTTCGCGCGCGACCACCGCCGGGAACGCGCCGAACTCGTCGAGCACCGTCATGAAGGTCTCCAGCAGACCGTCGAACGCGAAGAACGCGTCCGGCAGCGCCACCCGCCGTACCACGGAGCAGGAGACGTCGCCCTCGTTCCACTGGTCGCCCGCCAGCTCGGCCGTCATCGAGGCGTATCCGCGCAGGATGACCATCAGGCCGTTCACGCGCTCGCAGGAGCGGGTGTTCATCTTGTGCGGCATCGCCGAGGAGCCGACCTGCCCGGCCTTGAACCCCTCGGTGACCAGCTCGTGCCCGGCCATCAGCCGGACCGTCTTGGCGACCGAGGACGGTGCGGCGGCCAGTTGCACCAGCGCGGAGACCACGTCGTAGTCGAGGGAGCGCGGGTAGACCTGGCCGACCGAGGTGAAGGCGTGCGCGAAGCCCAGGTGCCCGGCGATGCGCTGCTCCAGCTCGGCGAGCGTCGCGGCGTCCCCGCCCAGCAGGTCGAGCATGTCCTGAGAGGTGCCGACCGGGCCCTTGATACCGCGCAGCGGATAGCGGCCCAGCAGGTCTTCCAGACGTCCGTACGCCACCAGCAGCTCGTCGGCGGCGGTCGCGAAACGCTTGCCGAGCGTGGTCGCCTGCGCGGCGACATTGTGCGAGCGCCCGGCCATGACGAGCTCGGCGTACTGGCCCGCCAGCTTGCCGAGGCGCGCCAGCACCGCCACCGTACGGTCGCGCATCAGCTCCAGCGAGAGGCGGATCTGCAGCTGCTCGACGTTCTCGGTCAGGTCGCGGGAGGTCATGCCCTTGTGGACCTGCTCATGGCCCGCCAGCGCGTTGAACTCCTCGATGCGCGCCTTCACGTCGTGGCGGGTGACCTTCTCGCGCTCGGCGATGGACGCGAGGTCGATCTGGTCGAGCACCCGCTCGTAGTCGGCGAGCGCGGCCTCGGGCACCTCGATGCCGAGGTCCTTCTGCGCGCGCAGCACCGCGAGCCAGAGCTGACGCTCCAGCTTGACCTTCTGCTCGGGGGACCAGAGGACGGCCAGCTCCGCGGAGGCGTAGCGGCCGGCCAGGACATTGGGGATGCGAGGCTTCGCAGACACAGCAGTCACGTGAGGGGATTCTACTGGCGGTTTACGCAGGTCGACGCCGCGGTCCAGTTGTACGTTGCTACGAGAGCAGGCCTACGAGAGCAGGCCTACGAGAGCAGGCCTACGAGAGCGGGGCTACGAGAGCAGGCCTACGAGGGCCGGGCTACGGGAGCAGGCCCTCGCGGCGCTACGAGAGCGGGGCCTCGTACGGCAGCAGCTCCGGCCGCTTCGCCGCCCGGCCGTCCCCGGACGATCGTCCCGCCAGCCGCCGCCCGATCCACGGACCCAGATGCCGGCGCGCGAAGCGCACATCGCTCACCCGACGCGCCCCCCACCCGGGCCGCACGGCCGCGGGCAGCAGCGCCCGCCAGTCGTCCTCCGCCGCCAGGCCCAGGGTCTGCCACACCGCCTCGGCGACGCGCCGGTGGCCCTCGTGCGTCAGGTGCAGCCGGTCGACGTCCCACATTCGCTGGTCCCCGAGTACCTCGGCCCCGTACAGGTCCACGACCAGCGCGCCGTGGCGGGACGCCAGCTCATCGACGTACGCGAGGAGCTCCTCCATGCGGGGGCGGAACCGTTCCATCACCGGCCCGTCGCGGCCGGGGCTGCGCATCAGCACCAGCTGCCGGCAGGAGGGCGCCAGCTTCTCCACGGCCTCCTCCAGGAACCCGCGCACCCGTCCCATGTCGCACCCGGGGCGCAGCGTGTCGTTGAGCCCGCCCACGAGCGTGACCACGTCGCCCCGCATCGAGGCCGCGACATCGACCTGCTCCCGCACGATCTGGCCGATGAGCTTTCCGCGTACGGCGAGGTTGGCGTACCGGAAACCGGGCGTGCGAGCGGCCAGCCGGGCCGCGAGCAGATCGGCCCAGCCGCGGTACGAGCCGTCCGGCCGCAGGTCGGACATGCCCTCCGTAAAGGAATCACCGACCGCGACGAAACTGGTGTAGTTGGCATTGATCTCCATGACGGAGCGATCGTACCGCGCGGTAACGCGCCCCGGTTCTGGCGCGGTCCTGGCGCAGTTTTGACGCGGTCCTGACACGATCGAGCTGCGGTTCTGCCACGGCGCTGTCGCCACGGCCCGTTCCGCAGTACATCCAGAGCATGTTCTCCGCAGACTTCTGGAAGGCCACGGCCGAACGCGCCGTCCGCACCTTCGCCCAGTCCCTCGTCGCCGTCCTGACGGCCGGTGCGACGAACCTCTTCGACGTCGACTGGCGCGCGGCCCTCGCCACCGCGGGCATGGCCACCCTCCTCGCCGTACTCACCGCCATCGGCACCGCCAAGGCCGGGCGGCCCGGTCCGGGTCTCGTCGAGACCACGGAACGAGCCGCCACCACACCAGTCTCCTAGCGCGGCCGGCCGACCAGCTCGCGCAGCACGTCCTCCATCGTCACCAGCCCCTCCGGTGTGCCGTCCTCGTCCACGACGGCCGCCAGGTGCGTACGGCTGCGGCGCATCGCGGTGAGCACATCATCCAGCGGTGTCACCGCCCGTACGCGCGCGATGGGACGGAGCGCCGCGACCGGGAACGGAAGATCGCGCGGAGTGGCGTCCAACGCGTCCTTCACATGGAGATAGCCCAGGATCCGGCCGCCCGCGTCCAGCACCGGGAAGCGGGAGAACCCGGACTCCGCGGACAGCAGCTCCAGCTGCTCGGCGGTGGTCCCGGCTCGCGCGTACACCACCTGCTCCACCGGCATCACCACGTCCCGCACCGGGCGGCGCCCCAGCTCCAGCGCGTCCCGCAGCCGATCGGCCGCCCGGTCGTCCAGCAGACCGGCGTCGCCCGCGTCCCGCACCATCCGGGCCAGCTCGTCGTCCGAGAACGTCGCGGACACCTCGTTCCTGACCTTGACCCGGAGCAGCTTCAGCAGCCCATTGGCGAAGGCGTTGATCGTGAAGATCACCGGGCGCGCCGCCCGCGCCAGCGCGACCAGCGGCGGGCCGAGCAGCAGCGCCGTACGCAGGGGCTCGGCCAGCGCGATGTTCTTCGGCACCATCTCGCCGAACAGCATGTGCAGATACGTCGCCAGGGTCAGCGCGATCACGAACGCGACGGGGTGCACCGCGCCGTGGGGCACACCCACCGCGTCGAACAGCGGTTCCAGCAGATGCGCGATGGCGGGCTCGGCGACGATGCCGAGCACCAGGGTGGACAGCGTGATGCCCAGCTGGGCCGCGGCCAGCAGCGCCGAGACATGCTCCAGGCCCCACAGCACGCTGCGCGCCCGCCGGTTCCCGGCCTCCGCCTCCGGTTCGATCTGGCTGCGGCGTACGGAGATCAGGGCGAACTCCGCACCGACGAAGAAGGCGTTGACCACCAGGGTCAGAAAGCCGATGAGCAGCTGAATCGCGATCATCGTCCGGCCCTCCCTCTGGTCTCGTCGGGGGGCAGCAGCGGCGGTGGCTCGTGCAGGAGCACGCGGGCCGCCCGCCGCCCCGAGGCGTCGATGACGTCGAGCTGCCAGCCCGCGAGGTCGATCCGGTCGCCCTCGGCGGGGATGCGCCCCAGCTCGGTGGCGACGAGCCCGGCGAGTGTCTCGTACGGGCCTTCCGGCACCCGCAGTCCCACTCGCTGCAACTGGTCCGTGCGGGCCGCGCCGTCCGCCGACCACAGCGTCCGGCCGTCGGCGTCCTCGCCCGCCGCGGCCAGGTCCGGCGTCTCGTGCGGATCGTGCTCGTCGCGTACCTCGCCGACGACCTCCTCGACGATGTCCTCCAGCGTCACGACACCGGCCGTACCGCCGTACTCGTCGATGACGACGGCCATGGTGTTCTTGCCGGACAGCTGGTCGAGCAGCCGGTCCACGGTCAGCGTCTCGGGTACGAGCAGCGGCTCGCGCAGCAGCTCGGAGACGCGGTGGCGGGCGCGGAGCGGGGCCGGGACCGCCAGGACGTCCTTGATGTGGGCGATGCCGACGACGGTGTCGAGGCTTCCCCGGTAGACGGGGAAGCGGGACAGTCCGGTGGCACGGGTGGCGTTGGCGACGTCCTCGGCGGTGGCCTGCACCTCAAGGGCGATGACCTGGACCCGTGGGGTCATGACGTTCTCCGCGGTCAGCTCGGCCAGATTGAGCGTACGGACGAACAGCTCGGCGGTGTCCGCCTCCAGCGCGCCCGCTTTCGCGGAGTGGCGGGCCAGGGCGATCAGTTCCTGGGGGCTGCGGGCGGAGGCCAGCTCCTCGGTCGGCTCTATGCCCATGCGGAGCAGGATGCGGTTCGCCGTGTTGTTGAGGTGGCTGATGAAGGGCCTGAAGGCGGTGGTGAAGATCCGCTGCGGGGTGCCGACGACCTTCACCACGGCCAACGGGGAGGAAATGGCCCAGTTCTTCGGGACCAGCTCGCCGACGACCATCAGTACGACGGTGGACAGGGCGGTACCGAGAACCAGGGCCACCGACGAGGCCACCGACGGGGAGAGCCCGATCCCCTCGGCGGGCCCCCGGATCAGTTCGGCGATCGACGGCTCGGCGAGCATGCCGACGACCAGGTTGGTGACGGTGATGCCAAGCTGGGCGCCGGAGAGCTGGAAGGTGAGGCTGCGTACCGCCTTGAGCGCGCCCGCGGCGCCGCGCTCACCGCGCTCGACGGCCCGTTCGAGGTCACCGCGCTCGACCGTGGTGAGGGAGAACTCCGCCGCGACGAAGGCTCCGCAGGCGAGCGAGAGCAGCACCGCCACGAGCAGCAGGAGCACTTCGGTCATCGGTTCACCTCCGTCCCATGATCGGACACGGTCAGGAGGATTGCGCGATGTCGGCAGCGGCGATGCCGGCTACTGGGAGGCTCGTCCATGGACGGACGCTCACACCTTTCGTACGAAGTTCATACGGGATTCAATGGTGCGCCCATGGTAAAGCCCCGGCAAAGGCAGTCTGGAACCGAGCTCCTACGCGAACGGCTTCACCCAGCGGCGCCAGTGGTCCTCACGGTGGTACCCCGCCGCTCCCCATGCATGCTGAGCCCCCTCGTTCGCCTCCAGCACCATCGCGTCGCCGCGCCTGCCGCCCACGGCGAGGAAACGCTTCTCGGCCGCTTCCAGCAGTGCCGTCGAAATCCCCTGGCGGCGGAAGGAAGGGAGGACAGCGAGCCGGTACAGCGAGCAGCGCCAGCCGTCGTACCCGGCGATCACCGAGCCGACCACCTGCCCGTCCAGCTCGGCCACGATCAGGGCCTCGGGGTCACGCGCGATGAGCCGGCCGACCCCGTCCACGTCGTCCGTGATGCTCGTGCCCTCGGCCGCTTCCTTCCAGAAGGCGAGGATGGTTTCCGCTTCGCCCGCCGCCGCGGTACGTATCTGTATGCGCACGTCGATCATGGGCAGGAGCCAAGCACGGGCAGGGGCGCGCCCGCCACCGACTTTTCGGAACCCTGGCCTCCGCTTACTCGTGGGCGTTTTACTCGTGGGCGATCGCGGCCAGCACATTCATCCGCGAGGCGCGCAGCGCCGGCAGCACCGCCGCTGCAAGACCCACGACCACCGAGCCCACCACCACCGCGATGACCGTGCCCCACGGAATGGCGAACCCTGTCAGCCCCTCCAGCGCCAGCACCTGCTGCACCGCCACCCCCCACACCATGCCCAGCGCCAGCCCCAGCAGCGCCCCGAACACCGCGATCACGACCGACTCCAGCCGGATCATGCGCCGCAGCTGGATCCGCGAGAGCCCGATGGCACGCAGCAGCCCGATCTCGCGCGTCCGCTCCACCACCGACAGCGCCAGGGTGTTGACCACCCCCAGCACCGCGATCACGATCGCAAGACCCAGCAGCGCGTACACCAGATACAGCATCACGGCGATCTGCTCGCGGATCAGTTCCTTGTAGTCGGCCTGGTCCCGCACCTGCACCTGCGGATACGGGTCGAGCGCCGTCTCCAGTCCCTCGCGCAGCTGATCGGCATCGCTCCCGTCCGCCGCGTTGACGTACAGCGCGGCCTCCTGCCCGCCCGGCAGATACTTCTCCACGGTCCCGAGCCCCATGAACAGCCCGCCCTCCATCCCAGGCCCGCCGCTCTGGTCCATGTCGGTCAGCGCCCCCACCGTCAGCCGCGCCCGCTGCCCGCCCGCGAACTCCGCGGGCAGTACGGACCCGATCCGCACCCGGTGGTCCGCGGCGTACTCGCGGTCCATCGCGATGGAGTCCGGCGCCAGCGCCGCCGCGGTGTCCCCGCTCGCGTACGTGATCCGCGCGGCCGCGTCCAGCCGCGTGTCGTACCCGGCGGCCGTCGACTCCACCCGCTTCCCGTCCGGCAGGGTCAGCGCGAGGGGCGCGAAGCGCAGCCGTACGACCGTGCCCGCGCTCTCGACGTCCCGCACCTTCTCCGTGATCTCCTGCGGGAACGGCATGAAATTGGCGTTCTGTACGACGAAGTCGGCGCCCAGCGTCCGGTCGATCTGGTCGTCGAAGGACTTGGTCATCGAGGCGCTGGCGATCGACAGCCCGCCCACCAGCGCGAGTCCCACCATCAGGGCGGACGCGGTCGCTCCCGTACGCCGTGGATTGCGCAGCGCGTTGCGCTGGCTCATCCGGCCGACCGGGCCGAACAGCCGCGGGAACGCCCCGCCCAGCACCCGGATCACCGGCCGCACCAGCAGCGGCCCCGCCACCACCGTGGCGATCAGGGTCAGCAGCACACCCAGCCCCAGCAGGGAGGCGGCGGTGGAGGTCTGCTCGTTCACCGCGCAGCCGACCAGCGCCGCCGCGCCCGCCGCGGCGATCAGCGAGCCCACTATCGCCCGGACCTTCAACGGCCGCCCCACGCCCGAGATCTCGGCGTCGGTGAGCGCGGCCATCGGGGAGACGCGGGCCGCGCGCCGGGCGGGCAGATACGCGGCGACGAAGGTGACGCCCACGCCGACCGCGTACGCGGACACGGGCGTCGCCACGCCCACCACCATCTCGGTGGCGCGGAGATTCATGCCGAGTAGCCCCATCAGCTCGATCAGCCCGGCCGCGAGGCCGACCCCGGCGGCCAGCCCGAGCGTCGAGCCGACCAGACCCAGCAGCAGCGCCTCGGTGAGGACGGAGCGGCGCACCTGGCGGCGGTCCGCGCCGAGCGCCCGCAGCAGGCCGAGCTCCCGGGTGCGCTGGGCGATCAGCATCGAGAAGGTGTTGACGATCAGGAAGATCCCGACGAGGACGGCGACACCGGCGAAGCCGAGCATCACCCACTTGATGACATCGAGGAAGCCGCCCAGCTCGGCGGCGGCCGACTCGGCCTGCTCGTCCGCCGTCCTGAGCTCGTACGTGCCGCCCAGCTCAGCCGCGATCCGCTGCTTGAGCGCCGCGTCGCTGATCCCGTCCGCCGCGTCCACCGAGATCGCGGTGGCCACATCGGTGCTGCCCAGCAGCTTGGCCTGGGCGGTGGGGGTGTCCAGGAAGACCAGCGCGGCACCGGGGTTGGTGGTGGTGAAGGTCGCGATGCCGACGACCTCGACCTTGAACGAGCCGGGCGGCGCCTGGACGGTGAGCGTGTCCCCGATGCGTACGTTCTTCTTGTCCGCGGTGTCCTTGTCAAGCAGCGCCTCAGCGGGGCCGCTCGGCTCGTGTCCGCTGGTCAGCTCCACCGGGCTGCGGTCGCTGACGTACCAGTTGGTGGCGATGGTGGGCGCGCCGGTCGTCGGTCCGACGGGCTCGTTCGCTTCGTCGACGACGGTGAGGTTCTCCACGGCCGCGTCGACGTGCGTGCTCTCGACGCCGTCGACCGAACGGATCCGGTCGGCGAGCTCGGCGGGCACGGTGCGTACGACACCCGAGGGCACGCTGCCCTCCAGGCCCTCCTTGGGCTCGACCGTCACATCCGCCGAGGTGGAGGCGAAGAGCCGGTCGAAGGTACGGGACACGGTGTCCGAGAAGATCAGGCTGCCGCTGACGAAGGCCACGGACAGTAGCACCGCGAGCGCCGACAGCAGCAGCCGTCCCTTGTGGGCGAAGAAGCTCCGGAGCGTCGCCTTCAGCATCGTGGCCGCCTCAGCTCTCGCGCGGGGAGTCGGAGCGGGACGTCTGGGTGTGTCCGCCGGTGAACAGACGCATACGCTCCAGCACCGACTCGGCCGTCGGGTCCGGCATCACGTCCACGATCCGTCCGTCTCCGAGGAACAGCACCAGGTCGGAGTAGGCGGCGGCGACGGGGTCGTGCGTCACCATCACCACCGTCTGCTCCAGCCGGTCGACGGCCTCGCGCAGGAACGAGAGCACCTCCGCGCCCGCCCGCGAATCGAGATTGCCGGTCGGTTCGTCGGCGAATATCAGCTCGGGGCGGGAGGCCAGCGCCCGGGCACACGCCACCCGCTGCTGCTGCCCGCCGGAGAGCTGGGCGGGCCGGTGTTTGAGCCGGTCGCGCAGGCCGAGGGTGTCGATGACCTGGTCCACCCACTGCCGGTCGGGTTTGTGCCCGGCGATGTCCATGGGCAGCGTGATGTTCTCGGCGGCGGTCAGCGTCGGCAGCAGATTGAAAGCCTGGAACATAAAGCCGATCCGGTCCCGCCGCAGCCGGGTGAGCTCGCGGTCCTTCAGACCGGTGATCTCGGTGTCGCCGAGCCAGACCTGACCGGCCGAGACGGTGTCGAGGCCCGCGAGGCAGTGCATCAGCGTGGATTTCCCCGAGCCGGACGGACCCATGACCGCGGTGAACCGGCCGCGCGCGATGTCGACGTCGACGGCGTCCAGGGCGCGCACGGTCGTCTCGCCCGTGCCGTACGCCTTGGTCAGGGCTCGTGCCCTGGCGGCGAGCGGCGCGTCCGCGGCGAGGCCGTGGGTGCGTGCAGTGGCAGGTGTGGACAAGTCCGCCTCCCGGATCATGGCCGTTCCGGTTCCCGTACTGGACGTGAGAGTAGAGCCGGTTCGAACACGTCGGTATCCATCGTAGGTTCGGTTCTCAGGGTCCATGTAAGGGGCACCAAGCGGCACGCGGCACCAAGCGGCGCCAAGGGTGCCTCTTGCTGATGCTAGCGGTGGCGCGCTAGCTTAGGGGCGTGGCCAAAACACAGCTGAACGTACGAGTGGACGAGACCACCGCCGAGGCGGCCCGCCAACGGGCGCTCCAGCGCGGGATGAGCGTGAACCGCTATATCGAGGAGCTCGTCAAACAGGACGCGGGCGAGGTGGGACGCACATTTGTCGAGGCGGCGTCCGACTTCATGAAGCAGTACGAGGCGGTGTTCGCGGAGGAGTTCGGCGAACCCCGTACGGGCACCGGCACCAGCACGGGCACCGGCACCGGCACCAGCACGGGCACCGGCACGGGTACGGGCACCAGCACCGGTCCTGAAGGCAAGCGTTGAATCTCTCGATCGACCTTGCCTGGCTCCTCATGGTCGCCGAGGACAAGACCCCCGGCGATCCGCCGGTCACCGACTGGGGCGCACTCGTCGCCGCGGTGAGCCGTCATGACGCGGAAATCTTCGGCATCCCCGTCTACAGCGACCCGCACACCCGGGCCGCCGCGCTGCTCCAACTGCTGCTCCATGTGCCCGCGCTCCAGCACTCCAACGCGATGTTCGCCTCCGCGGTCGCCTACGGCTATCTCATCGCCAGCGGGCTGCGGGTGGTCACCTCACCCGAGCGGGTACGGGACCTGGCGCGCCTGATCAAGGACGGCAGGGCGGATGTCACGTCCATCGCGGAAGAGCTGCGGGGATGGAGCGAGTGAGGCTGGTCCCTCGCTGTCCTGTCAGTCGTGGACGGCCGAGGGCCGCCGCGCCACGCCCAGGACACAGGATGAGGTCGGCAGCTGCACTCCCCGCTCGGGCACCCGCAGCCTGCGGTACGTCCCGAGCTCGAAACCGGCGGCCTCGATCGCGGTGAGCGTGTCCCGGGCGGTATGACAGCCGCCGAAGAGCAACGGCCAGACCGTACGGTCCAGGGCGCGCTGCGTCGTCGCCATGACCCGGCCCTGCGCGCGCCCGTGCTCGAAGAACCGCAGCTCACCGCCCGGCCGCAGCACCCGCCTGATCTCGGAGAGCGCCCGCGGCACATCCCGTACGGAGCACAGGACCAGAGACGCCACGACCGCGTCGAACGCCTCGCTCTTGACCGGCAGCGCCTCCGCCGCGCCCGGCACCACATCCACCGGGACCTCGCAGCGCTGGGCGGCCTGCACGGCCAACTGCCGCAGAAGGCGCTCCGGTTCGATCGCCACGACCTCGGAGACGGTCGACGGATAGTGCGCGAAATTCAGACCGTTGCCCGCGCCGATCTCGATCACCCGGCCGGAGAGGCCGGTCAGCAGCTCCTTGCGATGGGCGGCGATACCCGCCTGGACGTCGGCCTTCACGCTGAATCTGGCGTAGAACCGCGCGAAGACGGGATGGTGGAAAGCGTCCCGGGGCACTGAGGTGCTGCGCGACAACATCGGGGGCCTCCTCGGGACGGACGGACGGACCGGACAGACAGACAGACCGGACAGACAGACCGGCCACGGCCATTGTCCCCCGGAACAGGCCGGCCAGAACTCAGGCGGGGTTGGCGGCGGTGAACGCCGCGGCATCCCACCAGCCCCCGAGCCGCGGCGCGAGCCAACCTCCGGCCCGCGCCCGGAACTCCGCCGCGGCCAGCCCGCCCGCGCCCTCTGCCACCGCGCCGAGCAGGGGCGCGCCCGCGGCCTCGGGCAGGTCCACGAGGTTGCACCGGGCGGCCAGACCGGGCGCGGCGGGCCAGCTCCCGATCACCACCCCGAGCAGCTCCAACTCCCGGGCCCGCAGGGCCTCACCGGTCAGCGCGGTCGCATTGAGCGTCCCGAGCCCGGCCGGAGCGACGAGGAGCACGGGCGCGCCCAGCAGCCTGGCCGCATCGGCGAGCGTCGCACCGGTGTCATCGAGGCGTACGAGAAGCCCACCGGCGCCTTCGACGAGTACGAGATCGTGCTCACTCGCGAGCTTCTCGGCAACCTCGGCCACCCGATGAACCCGCACCGGCTCCACCCCACCCCGCCGCGCGGCGGTCGCGGGAGCCAGCGGCTCGGGATACCGGCCGAGCTCAACACCGGTAACCTCCCCGGCGAGCCGCACGACCTCGGCCACGTCCCCCGCGTCATCGGGCCCGACCCCGGTCTGCGCGGGCTTCACGACGGCAACGGACCGCGCCTGCGCCCGCGCGAGGGACGCAACGGCGGCGGTGACGATGGTTTTCCCGACCTCGGTCCCGGTACCGGTGACGACGATGATTGCCATGCCTGCCCTTTCGTGTGACGTACGTGCGGGGGCCCCTTGCCCGCCCAGCAGGCGCGCTCGCGCTGCCGCGTGCCGGACCTGCCGGTCTTGGTCGCCCGCAGGCTACCCGCCCCCGCGCGGCGAAGCCGCCGCGTCCCCGGGCCTGGCAGCCCTGGACCTCTCCGGTACCGGGCCCGGAGGGTTGGGCTGCGGCCTTGCGAAGTGTCGGGCCCTTGTCGGGGGCGCTGCCCCCGAACCCCGGCGCCTCAATCGCCGGCGAGGCTTGAGTTGCCGGGTTCGCCCGGCAACTCAAGCCCGTCCGGCGATTGAGGACACGGCCGAAGGCCGTACGGGGGTCTGGGGGCGCAGCCCCCAGTTAAGGGATGGGGCTACTCCCCCTACGCCTAGCGGCGTGGGAGGTGCCCCCACCCACGCCGCGCTGGGGGTCCCCCCACGCCCTCAGGGCGTAGGGGGAGGGCGGGGTGGGGCGGGGTGGGGGACAAGAACACTCACCCCGACGCCGCCGCCGCCCGCACCGCCCCGCACACCCGCGCCACATCCTCCACCCCCGTCACAAACGGGGGCATCGTGTACACCAGGTCCCTGAACGGCCGCAGCCACACCCCCTCCCGGACCGCCGCCTCCGTCGCCGCCGCCATGTCCACCTCGTGGTCCAGCTGTACGACGCCGATCCCGCCCAGCACCCGTACGTCCTTCACGCCCGGCAGCTCCCTCGCCCCCGCAAGCCCTTCCCGCAGGCCCGTCTCCAGCCGCTTGACGTCCTGCTGCCAGTCCTGGCCCAGCAGCAGTTCGATCGACGCGCACGCCACCGCCGCCGCCAGCGGGTTGCCCATGAACGTCGGGCCGTGCGCCAGGACCGGGACCTCGCCCCGGGAGATGCCCTCGGCCACCCGCGAGGTGCAGAGCGTCGCCGCCATCGTGAGGTAGCCGCCCGTCAGCGCCTTGCCCAGGCACATCACATCCGGCGAGACCCCCGCGCCCGCGTGCTCCGTCGCGAACAGCGTGCCCGTACGCCCGAAACCCGTCGCGATCTCGTCGAAGATCAGCAGCACCCCGTGCTCGTCGCACGCCTCCCGCAGTACCCGCAGATACGCGGGGGAGTGGAACCGCATCCCGCCCGCGCCCTGCACCACCGGCTCCACGATCACCGCCGCCAGTTCGTCCGCGTGGCGCTCGATCAGTTCGCGCAGCCCGTCCGCGTACGACTCGTCGAACTCGGCCGGCGGCGCCTCCGCGAAGATCTGCCGCGGCAGCACCCCCGACCACAGCCCGTGCATCCCGCCCTCCGGGTCGCACACCGACATCGGCTGCCAGGTGTCCCCGTGGTAGCCGCCCCGCCAGGTCAGCAGGCGCTGCTTGGCCGGGCGGCCCAGCGAGCGCCAGTACTGCAGGGACATCTTCACCGCGACCTCGACCGAGACAGACCCCGAATCGCAGAGGAAGACATGCCGGAGCGGCTCCGGCGTGATCTCGACCAGCCGCGTGGCCAGCCGCACGGCGGGCTCATGGGTGAGGCCGCCGAACATCACATGGCTCATCTTCTCCAGCTGGCCGTGGGCCGCCGCGTTGAGCACGGGGTGGTTGTAGCCGTGGATCGCCGACCACCAGGACGACATGCCGTCCACCAGCTCGCGCTGCCCGTGGACGGGCTCGGCCAGCCGCAGCCGTACGCCGGACGCGGACTCGACGACCAGCGGGTCCGTACGCCCCGGCATCGGACCGTACGGATGCCAGACATGCGCCCGGTCCAGCGCCACGAGGTCACGCACGGAAAGCTCAGGCATTGGGGGCGAGATCCGTGCCCGCACCACGGCGGCGTACGGCCACCAGGTCCGTACGGGCCGCCGGGACCTCCGCCGGCACCTCCGCCGCGCCCGACTCGGCGGAACCTCCGCACACCGAGGCGCACCCCCCACCCCGGTGCTCCGGCAGCGTCGTCGTGCCCGCGCCCTCCACCTCGAACCCCGCGTCCGCGATCATGTCCAGGTCCGTCTGCCCCTCCTGGCCCTCGCTCGTCAGATAGTCCCCGAGGAAGATCGAGTTGACCAGGTGCAGCGCGAGCGGCTGCATCGACCGCAGATGCACCTCGCGCCCGCCCGCGAGCCGTACCTCCACGTCCGGGCAGACGAACCGCACCATCGCGAGAATCCGCAGACACCGCTGCGGCGTGAGGTTCCACTCCTTCGCCAGCGGCGTCCCCTCGAAGGGGATCAGGAAGTTCACCGGTACCGAGTCGGGGTCGAGCTCACGCAGCGAGAAGACGACATCGATCAGGTCGTCATCGCTCTCGCCCATGCCCGCGATCAGCCCGGAGCACGCCGAAAGACCCGCCGACTGCGCCTGCCGCACCGTGTCCACCCGGTCGGCGTACGTGTGCGTGGTGGTGATGTCCCCGTATGTCCCCTCGGACGTATTGAGGTTGTGGTTGTACGCGTCCGCGCCCGCGCTCCGCAGCCGTTCGGCCTGCCCCGCGGAGAGCAGCCCGAGGCACGCGCACACCTCGACGCCCTCGTTCTCGCCCTTGATCGCCTCGATGGTCTTCGAGACCCGGTCCACATCGCGGTCCGTGGGCCCCCGCCCGCTCGCCACCAGACAGACCCGCTTCGCCCCGCCCGCCACACCGGCCGCCGCCGCCCGTGACGCCTCGTCGGGCTTCAGCCAGGTGTACTTGAGGATCTCCGCCTTGGACCCGAGCCGCTGGGAGCAGTACGAGCAGTCCTCGGGACACAGCCCGGACTTCAGATTGACCAGATAGTTCAGCTTCACTCGTCGCCCGAACCACTGGCGGCGCACGCGGCCCGCCGCGGCCACCACTTCGAGCAGATCGTCGTCGGAGGTCGCCAGCACGGCGAGCGCTTCTTCACGGGTCGGCAGCTCGCGCCGCAACCCCTTCTCCACCAGCGTGGTCAGCAGATCCATGGCGCCGATCCTGACGTACGGCGCAGGCCACGGCAAAGGAGGAACCGCACAAGAGAGAGGGTTCGAGGTGTGTGCATGGCCACACCAGTTCCCTGATCGCGCCCGGTTAGGGTCTGTTCGCTGCCTACAAAAGGACCGGACCGCCATGCCCCAGGATCCTTTCGACTGGATCGACGACGAGGCACGCCGCCGTGCCCACGCCGGGCTGGTGCGTACGCTCCGGCCGCGCGCCGCCGAGAGCGAGCTGCTGGATCTCGCCGGCAACGACTATCTGGGGCTGACCCGTCGCCCGGAGATCACCGAGGCCGCGGCAGCGGCGGCCCGCCGCTGGGGCGCGGGGTCGACCGGCTCCCGGCTGGTCACGGGCAGCACCGCGCTCCACGCCGAGCTGGAGCGCGAACTCGCCGCCTTCTGCGGCTTCGAGGCCGCCCTGGTCCTGTCCTCCGGCTATGCCGCCAACCTCGCCGCCGTCACCACGCTGAGCGGTCGCGGCTCGCTGATCGTCTCGGACGCGGGCAACCACGCCTCGATCGTCGACGGCTGCCGGCTCTCGCGCGCCGAGACGGCGATCGTCCCGCACGCCGACGTCGAGGCCGTACGAAAAACGCTCGACGCCCACCCCGGGCAACGGGCGCTCGCGGTCACCGACTCGGTCTTCTCGGTGGACGGCGACGCCGCGCCGCTGCCCGGGTTCGCGGAGGCCTGCCGCGCGCACGGCGCCGCGCTGCTCGTGGACGACGCGCACGGGCTCGGCGTACTGGGCGAAGGCGGTCGCGGAGCACTGGACGCGGCAGGTATCGCGGGCGACCCGGACGTCGTCGCCACGCTGACCCTCTCCAAGTCGCTGGGCAGCCAGGGCGGAGCGGTCCTCGGCCCGGCCCGGGTCATCGACCATCTGGTCAACACCGCCCGTACGTTCATCTTCGACACGGGCCTGGCCCCCGCCGCCGCGGGCGCCGCACTGGCGAGCCTGCGCCTGCTCGGCCGCGAACCGGCGCTGGCGGGCAGGGCGCGCGCGGTCGCCGTGACCCTGCACCGCGGGCTGACGGAGGCGGGTCTGACGGCCGTACGTCCGGACGCGGCCGTCGTCTCCGTGCGCGCGCCCTCGCCGGAGGCCGCGCTGCGGTGGGCCGCGGACTGCCGGGCCGCCGGGCTTGCCGTCGGCTGCTTCCGTCCGCCGTCTGTGCCGGACGGCATTTCCCGCATCCGCCTCACGGCGCGGGCCGACCTGACGGAACAACAGGTCGGGACGGCGATCGCCACGATCATTCGGACCGCGCCGGCAGGCTGACCGTCCCATACGGGATCGCACCGCTGTTCATCAGCCAAATGCGGTCTCAAGTAGCAGAGTTCACCGCTTCGAGCGACAGATTCACGCATATCCTGGTGGATCACCGCGCCGGACGGCACGATGAGTGCCTTCCGTTTTCGTCCGGTTCCGGTACGAGTCGGAGCCCGGACCCGTTGGGAAAGGGACAGCGTCGCCATGGCAGACCATCAGGAATCCTCCCTCACTCTGCCGAGCGATCCCGCGTCGGTCTCCACCGCCCGGAGATACGCCACAGATGTCGTCTCCGAATGGGGCCTGCCTGCCGGGACCGACGCCGTCGACACGGTACGGCTGATCATCTCCGAGCTCGCCACCAACGCCGTGCAGCACACTTTCGGCCAGTCGCCGACGTTCACCGTGGAGCTCCGGCTGGAGCGGGACGAGCTGCTGCGCATCGGCGTCACGGACAGCCATCCGCGCTGGCCGCAGCGGCTGCCCGCCGCGGTCCGCCAGGACAACGGCCGCGGGATGGTCATCATCCGCAGCCTGACCGCGCAGTACGGCGGGAAGCTGTCCGTCACACCCACTGCCGAGGGTGGCAAAACCGTCTGGATCGCGTTGCCGTGGACCGTGCCGGTCGAGCCGCCGGCGCACTGAAGCGGCGGCGGCTCCACCGGTACACCCAGAGCCTGGACGGGCCGTCAGCGCACCCGGCCGTACCAGACCTTCTTCGTCCAGATCTTCTCCAGCTTCACCCAGGAGCCGGTCTTGGGGGAGTGCCAGATCTTGCCGCTGCCCGCGTAGATCCCCACGTGGTAGACGTAGGATCCGGAGTGGAAGAAAACCAGGTCTCCGCGCTGCCGTGAGGAGGCCGGGATGTGCCTGGTCCGGTTGTACTGCTGCTGGGCCGTGCGGGGCAGTTTCTTGCCGGCCTTCTTGTACGAGTAGAGAGTCAGCCCCGAGCAGTCGAACCGGGACGGGCCAGTGGCCCCGTACCCGTAGGGCGATCCTTTCTTCGAGGCGGCCACCTCAAGCGCCCTGTTCGCGTACGCCGCGGCCGCGTGTGCCTCAGAAGTGGCGCCTGGCGCCAGTATCGTGCCGCCGACGGCGGCGAGGGTCAGGGCCGATACGGCGCCTGCCCGGGACATCAAGGACGGGACATGAATCTGCGCAGTCATGCGCAACCCTTCGTCAGCCGCCTGTGAAGGATGACCTGTCGGGTTCGGGCTGGCGAAGTTGCCCGGCCGCCGAAGCGGCTTAACCCCTAGAGACGGCCGGATTGTCGGACTGTCCGGTCGTCCCGTCGTGCTGGGTCCTCCACTCCTGCCGATCCACTCCTGTCGACCAGACATCCGGAGCGGCGGCAGGACTCGGCGTCCGCCCGGACCGCCCCGCCGAGGTGGCGGGGGCTTGTCGTCTCAGGGATCTTGACTCACTCCGTGCCGGATTTCCGAGTGGAAACGGTGGTATGTGAGTCTCGTCACCCCTGATCTGTTCGGGTGGACAAAGCCGTTCTGTCCCCCGGGCCGAGACGCCTGACCATGGCCGCACCAGCGGCGGAACAATGCATTCCGCCAGACCGGTAGCCGCGTTGCGCAAGTTGTCCGGTACGGAGATGAGTGCGGTGACTACATCGAACGGGGGACCTTTTCTCATACCCATTTGGCGGTAGACAGGGCGGTGGGCAGGAACGGATGACCCGTCAACTCATGGCGGTGGGGCGGGGCGGCATGGTCACCCGGCCCGCCCTGCGCTCGCCGTCGAGCACCCGCAGCGCTTCGGTGAGGGTCGCGGCGTGCACCTCGCTCTCGCCGCGCGTATGCATTAGCGTCAGGGCGTCCCGCAGGGCGGTGGCCCGCCCGACCAGAGCCTGCGCCGCGCGGAGTGCGCCATAGGTGTGCGTGGAGCGGGCCGGATTGATCCGGCCCAGCAGATCGACCACTTCGAGATAACTGTCGATGAACTCTGCCTCGGCACGGGTCAGCGCGGGCAGCGGCGGCAGTTCGGGCAGCAGCATCGGGCGCTCACCTCGAACGAGAGCCGGCGAGCGAGGCCTTGCGGTTCTGGATGACGTGGTCCACCAGTCCGTAGCCCTTGCCCTCCTCGGCGGTGAAGATCTTGTCGCGCTCCAGGTCGTCCGCGATCCGCTGGGCGCTCTGGCCGGTGTGGCGTACGAACATGTCGGCGAGTTGGGCGCGCAGCCGCAGCAATTCCTCCGCGTAGATCTCCAGATCGGACGGCTGGCCGCGCAACGGCTCGTCGAGCGCGGGCTGCTGAAGGACGATCCGGGCGCCGGGCAGTGCCATCCGCTTGCCCGGGGCTCCGGCGGCGAGCAGCAGGGCGGCGGTCGAAGCGGCCTGGCCCAGACAGGTCGTCTCCACATCGCAGGTGACCACCTGCATGGTGTCGTAGATCGCGGTCATGGCGCTGAGCGAGCCGCCGGGGGAGTTGATGTACAGGCAGATGTCCCGGTCCGGGGCGGCGTACTCCAGATGGAGGAACTGCGCGATCACGTCGTTGGCGGAGGTGTCGTCCACTTCGGTGCCGAGGAAGATGATCCGCTCCTCAAGCAGCTTCGAGTACGGGTCGAGGGTGCGCGAACCCGAGCTGGTGCGCTCGGTGAACGTGGGCAGGACATAGCGGGCGTCGGCGCCGGCAGGGCGGTTCATGACGTACCTCTCCTCGCGACGGGCTGTACAGCCTCTGTAAAAAATGTACAGGACGTACAGGTCGTAATATGGCGAGCATGGCCTACGAGATTCCGGTGACGCAAGCCCGTGCAGAGCTCGCCGAACTGATCAACCGCGTTGTCTACGGCGGCGAGCGAGTGGTCGTGACCCGGCACGGGAAGCCGCTCGTTGCCCTGGTGTCCGCCGCTGACCTGGAACGACTCGAAAGCGAGAAGCCGGGCCCGGTGCCGGCGGAGGAGGAGCAGGTGATCAGCTCGGTCTCCTCGCTGGGGTCCGTCGCGTCCGCTTCGGGCGAACGGGGCCGCTTCGGCCTCACGGCTGAGCACCACCGCCCCGACCGGCGCGACTGACCTGCGGGCAAGCAAAAGGCCGCGTGCCCCCGTCCGCTACAGCGGGGACACGCGGCCGGTCGAAGGGCTCGGCCAAAGGGCTCAGCCGACGGGCATCGGCTCCGGCGCGCGGCCTTCCGTAGCCGCGGCGGTAGGCCTTCCGCCGCGGCGCCCGGCCAGCAGGACGGCCACCAGTCCAAGCCCGGCCCAGAGCGAGAGGGTGAGCATCGCGCCCCCCGCGCCATTTCCGTCGAAGTACGCCACCGACCGCAGCAGCGTCGCCGCCGCGCCCGGCGGCAGCCACTGGCCGATCATCCCGACCGGCTCCGGCAGCAGTTCGGGAGCGGAGGCGGCCCCCGAGAAGGGGTTGCCGAGCAGCACCACCAGCAGGCCCCCGATCCCCAGCCCCGGCGTGCCGATCAGGGCGGCGAGCCCGGCGACCGTCGCGCCGACAGCCAGGACGGCCAGGCCCAGCACCCCTGCCTCGGCCCACCACGAGCCGGTGAGCACACCGAGCCAGCTGTCGGCCAGAGCGGCGGCGGTGATTCCGACGAGGACGGAAGCGCCGATCAGCGCGGTCGCCGCCCGCAGCCCACGCAGCCGCATGAGGGATACGACCGCCCCCGCGGCGACCCCGGCCAGCGCGAGCGGCAGGATGCTCGCCCCGAGCGCGCTGCCGCGCGGATCGCCGGAGGGCGTCGGCACGACATCCGTCACGGGCACCTGGGCGCCGCCGGGCGCCTGAGCGGTGACGGCGTCCCTCAGGAGCTGGGCGACGGCCGGGCTGCCCGCCGACGCGGTCAGCAGCCGCGGCCCCTCGTCGGTGACGACCGCCGCTCCGTATACGACCCGGTCCTTGACCGCCGTGCGTGCGGCGGCCTCGTCGTCGTAGCGGTGGATGTCGAACGCTCCCTTCCGCTGCTCGAAGCGCTGCTCCAGCTGGGCGGCGGCGGACGCCGGTCCGGCGATGCCGATGGGTACGTCGCGGGGCGCGGTACGGGCCGCGGGCCAGGCGAAGGCCCAGAGGGCCAGCGCCACCAGGACGGGGATCAGGACCATCACCGCGATCATGCGGCGATGGGGTCCGGGAGCGTTGGCGGGGGTAGCGGATGCGGCGGACATGGGGTCTCCCAGCTCAAAGAGAAGGATCGTTCGTTTTGCTTGTTCTCCACTGTCACGACGGACCGACTCCTTGTCAAGAATGAATGTTCGTTTTAGATTTGCCGCATGGCCCGTGTATCTCAGGAACACCTCGACGCCCGCCGCCGTCAGATCCTCGACGGCGCGGCCCGCTGCTTCGCCCGCAATGGCTTCCACGCCACCTCCATGCAGGACGTCCTGCGCGAGGTGGACCTGTCGGCCGGCGCCGTCTACCGCTACTTCGCGGGCAAGGAGGAGCTGATCGGCGCGATCGTGACCGAGGTGCTCGGCTCCATCGGGGCAGCCTTCGAGGCCGCCGCGGCGCAGAGTCCGCCCGAGCCGCCCGATGTGCTGATCGGCAGGGTGATGACCGAGGTGCTCGGGATGCGGTCCGGGCAGTTCGACGAGGAGGGGGATTCCGGCTTCCCGCGGCTGATGATCCAGGTGTGGACCGAGACCCTGCGCAACGAGGAGCTCTCCGCGGTGATGCGCGCGGGATTCCTCAAGGTGCACGCCGCCTGGGTCAAGGTCGTGGAGGCGTATCAGAAGGCCGGTCTGATGCGGTCCGACATCCCGGCCGAGCATGTCGCCCGGACGCTGATCGCCACCGCCCAGGGGTTCGCCGCGCAGCAGGCGCTGTTCGGCGAGGTGCCCGTCAGCGTTCTCCAGGACGGCCTGCGGGCGGTGATGTCCATGGGGGCAGCCGAAGATCAGTTGAAGATCAGTTAACGCGCCGGAAAAACTTCCGCCCTAACGTGCAACCACTCGCCATACGATCCGGCGGGGCTGGATCCGATCCGGGCATGACCGGACGACAGTGAGGTGGGCACGTGCAACTCTCCCCGCACGAGCAGGAAAGACTGCTGATACATGTGGCCGCCGACGTGGCGGAGAAGCGCCGCGCGCGCGGGGTGAAGCTCAACCACCCCGAGTCCGTCGCGCTGATCACCTCCCACATACTCGAAGGCGCCCGCGACGGCCGCACCGTCGCCGAGCTCATGGCCTCGGGCCGCAAGGTCCTCACCCGCGCGGACGTGATGGAGGGCATCCCCGAGATGATCCACGACGTCCAGGTCGAGGCGACCTTCCCGGACGGCACGAAGCTCGTCACCGTCCACGACCCGATCGTCTGAGGGGCGCCGCAGATGATCCCCGGAGAAATACTCTTCGCCGACGGGCCCCTCGTCATCAACGAGGGCCGTGAGGTCACCCGTATCGCTGTCGTCAACGCCGCCGACCGGCCCGTCCAGGTCGGCTCCCACTACCACTTCGCCGAGGCCAACCCCGGTCTGGACTTCGACCGCGCGGCAGCCCGCGGCAAGCGCCTGAACATCGCCGCCGGAACCGCCGTGCGCTTCGAGCCCGGCATTCCCCTCGATGTCGAACTCGTACCCCTCGCAGGACTCCGGGTCGTCCCGGGTCTGCGCGGCGAGACCGGAGGCGCGCTCGATGTGAGCGACGCACGCGAGGCCGCCGGGCCGCTGGGGGCACTCCCCCTGGCTTCGCCGGGGGCACCCCCACCCACGCCGAAGGCTGTGGGGGAGACAGCGAAATCCGCACCTCTGCGCCGAGCGGGCGGAGAAGCGAACGGAGTTGAAGGTGCCTGAGCTGAACCGTGCTGTATACGCCGACCTGTTCGGCCCCACCACCGGCGACCGGATCCGTCTCGCCGACACCGACCTGCTCGTGGAGATCGAGGAGGACCGCTCCGGCGGCCCCGGACTCGCGGGCGACGAGGCGGTGTTCGGCGGCGGCAAGGTGATACGTGAGTCGATGGGCCAGTCCCGTACGACACGGGCCGAAGGCGCGCCCGACACCGTCATCACCGGCGCCGTCGTCATCGACCACTGGGGCATCGTCAAGGCGGACATCGGCATCCGCGACGGCCGGATCACCGGCATCGGCAAGGCCGGGAATCCCGACACCATGGACGGTGTACACCCCGACCTCGTCATCGGTCCCGAAACCGAAGTGATCGCGGGCAACGGGAAGATCCTCACCGCGGGCGCCATCGACGCGCATGTCCACCTCATCTCTCCGACCATCATCGAGCAGGCGCTCGCGACCGGAATCACCACGATCATCGGCGGCGGCACCGGACCGGCCGAAGGCACCAAGGCCACCACCACCACCCCCGGCCCCTGGCACCTTGCCCGGATGTTCGAGGCGCTGGAGACCTTCCCCGTCAACATCGGACTGCTCGGCAAGGGCAACACGATGTCCCGCGAGGCGATGCACTCCCAGCTGCGCGGCGGTGCGCTCGGGTTCAAAATCCATGAGGACTGGGGGTCCACGCCCGCCGTCATCGACGCCTGTCTGAGCGTCTGCGAGGAGACCGGCGCCCAGCTCGCCATCCACACGGACACCCTGAACGAAGCCGGCTTCGTCGGCGACACTCTCGCCGCCATCGCCGGACGCACCATCCACGCGTACCACACCGAGGGCGCGGGCGGCGGGCACGCGCCCGACATCATCACCGTGGTCTCCGAGCCGTACGTCCTGCCCAGCTCCACCAACCCGACCCGGCCGCACACCGTCAACACCATCGAGGAACACCTCGACATGCTGATGGTCTGCCACCACCTCAACCCGTCCGTGCCGGAGGACCTCGCCTTCGCCGAATCCCGGATCCGGCCCTCCACCATCGCGGCCGAGGACATCCTGCACGACCTCGGAGCCATCTCGATCATCTCCTCCGACTCCCAGGCCATGGGCCGCGTCGGCGAGGTGATCATGCGTACGTGGCAGACCGCGCACGTCATGAAGAAACGCCGTGGCGCACTGCCCGGAGACGGCCGCGCCGACAATCACCGTGCACGTCGCTATGTCGCCAAATACACGATCAACCCGGCCGTCGCTCAGGGCCTGGACCACGAGATCGGCTCGGTCGAGAGCGGCAAACTCGCCGACCTGGTGCTGTGGGAGCCCGCCTTCTTCGGCGTCAAGCCGAAGCTCGTCATCAAGGGCGGGCAGATCGCGTACGCGCAGATGGGCGACGCCAACGCCTCCATCCCGACCCCGCAGCCGGTCATGCCGCGGCCCATGTTCGGGGCGATCGGCAGGGCCCCGGCAGGCAACTCGCTCAACTTCGTCGCCGAGGCGGCGATCGAGCACGGGCTGCCCGAACAGCTCGGCCTGGGCAAGCGGTTCGTACCGATCAAGAACACCCGGCGCCTCACCAAGGCGGACATGCGGGAGAACGACGCCCTGCCGCGCGTCGAGGTCGACGCCGACACCTTCGCGGTGAGGATCGACGGCGAGCCGGTCGAACCGGCGCCCGCCGCCGAACTGCCCATGGCCCAGCGCTACTTTCTCTTCTGATGGGCGCGCGACATGAGTAGAGCCGCGCTGCTCGTCCTCGCGGACGGCCGGTTCCCCGCGGGTGGTCACGCCCACTCGGGCGGCGCGGAACCGGCCGTCAAAGCGGGCCGGATCCGCGATGCGTCTGACCTGGCGGCCTTCTGCCGGGGGCGGCTGCACACCACGGGTCTGGTCGCGGCGGCGCTGGCCGCCGCGTCCGCGGCGGGCTGTGATCCGCCGGCGCTCGACGAGGCCGCCGACGCTCGTACGCCCTCGCCCGCGCAGCGGGCCACCGCCCGCAAGCTCGGCCGGCAGCTGATGCGGGCCGCCCGTTCCACCTGGCCCAGCCAGGAGCTCGACGCCCTGGCCGCGGCCCGGCCGCGTGGCGCGCACCAGCCGGTCGTGCTGGGGCTCGCCGCGCGGTCGGCCGGGCTGGGGCCGCTGGATGCCGCGTATGCGGCGGCGTACGAGGCGGTCAGCGGACCGGCGACCGCGGCGGTACGTCTGCTCAGCCTCGATCCCTTCGAGGCGACGGCGGTCCTGGCCCGGCTGGCGGCCGAACTCGACGCCGTGGCCGAACGGGCCGCGCGGGCAGCGGCGGAGGCAGCGGTCGAAGGACTTGACGCGCTGCCCGCCGCCTCGGCCCCGCTGCTGGAGATCACCGCGGAGGCGCACGCCGCCTGGCCCGTACGCCTTTTCGCATCCTGAACTGCCGACTGGAGCCGCACCATGCATCTGGATCATTCACACGACGGCGCAACCGCCGTCAGCGCCGACGCCGTGCGCCCCGACGGTGCCCGGCGTGCCCTGCGCATCGGCCTCGGCGGGCCTGTCGGCTCGGGCAAGACCGCCACCGTCGCCGCCCTGTGCCGGGCCCTGCGCGATCAGCTGTCCATCGCCGTGGTCACCAACGACATCTACACCCGCGAGGACGCCGAGTTCCTGCTCCGTAACGCCGTACTTCCCCCCGAGCGCATCGCCGCGGTGGAGACGGGCGCCTGCCCGCACACCGCGATCCGCGACGACATCTCCGCCAACCTCGAAGCCGTCGAGGACCTGGAGGAAAGCGTCGGCCCGCTCGACCTGATCCTGGTCGAGTCCGGCGGCGACAACCTCACCGCCACCTTCTCCAAGGGCCTGGTCGACGCCCAGATCTTCATCATCGACGTCGCGGGCGGCGACGACATCCCCCGCAAGGGCGGCCCCGGCGTCACCACCGCCGACCTCCTCGTCATCAACAAGACCGACCTCGCCCCCTACGTCGGCTCCGACCTCGGCCGCATGGCCCGCGACGCCAAGGAACAACGCGGCCCACTCCCCGTAGCCCTCACCTCCCTCAAGGACGAGAACGGGATCGGCCCGGTCACCGACTGGGTGCGCGCGCGGCTCGCCGCCTGGACCGCATGAGCGTCCACGCCACCGCCCGTATCGTCGCCACCCGCGACGGCCTGCCGGTGCTGGAGAGCGACGGGCCCCTCGCCCTGCGCCGTACGCGCGCCACCGGACCGTACATCCGCGTCACCATCGTCGGCGCGATGAGCGCGCCGCTCGGCGGCGACCGGCTCGCCATCGAGGCGGAGGTGCGCGAGCGGGCACGGCTCACTGTCGACTCCGCCGCCGCGACCATCGCCCTGCCCGGAACCACCGGCGAACGGGCCCACTACGACGTGCGGTTGACCGTGGGCGACCACGCCGAGCTGC
Organism: Streptomyces sp. NPDC052236; assembly: GCF_044548015.1. Taxonomy (NCBI): domain Bacteria; kingdom Bacillati; phylum Actinomycetota; class Actinomycetes; order Kitasatosporales; family Streptomycetaceae; genus Streptomyces; species Streptomyces sp. NPDC052236. The sequence goes on from NZ_JBIUBL010000008.1 coordinate 171,215, forward strand.
GCTGGCTGCCGGAGCAGCTCATCTCGGCGTACGGCAGCGAGCTGCGCATGCGCACCCGCGTCGAACTCGCCGCCACCGCACGGCTGGTGCTGCGCGAGGAACAGGTCCTCGGCCGGTACGGCGAGCAGCCCGGCACGCTGGCCACCCGCCTCACCGTCCACCGCGCCGGACGCCCCCTGCTCGACCAGGAGCTGGGCTACGGCCCGAACGCGCCCGGCGGCTGGGACGGCGGGGCCGTGCTGGGCGGGCACCGGGCGGTGGGACAACTCCTCGTCGTGGACCCCGCGTTCGAAGACTTCGGGGAGAAGCCCGCCGAGTCCCGGCTGCTCGGCGATACGGCGGTGCTCATGCCGCTCGCCGGTCCGGCCGTGCTGGTCACCGCCGTCGCGCCGGACGCCCGCGGGCTGCGCCGCACACTGGACGACGTGCTGCACGAGGTCCTGGAGCCCCAACCGCCGAACTGAAGCCGCGTACCGGCTATGGGTTCGGCAAAGAAACATGAGTACGGCCTGTTCGCCCTGTTCGCCGCTGCCCCGCAGACGAAAGGATCCCCGGGAGAACTCAACGACTTCAAGGGGGACTTCAACGTGAGACGCACAGCAGCGCTCGGCTCGGCCGGCACTCTGATCGCGGGCACCCTCATGGCGGGGGCGATAGCCGCGCCGGTGGCCACCGCCGACGGCCGCCACCAGGGCTGGTCCGAGGCGCGCGGGGTTCAGATCGCCGCCGAGCGGGCCGCCAAGAAGGGCATCGACTGGGCGGACTGCCCGGCGGACTGGGCCATCGCCAAGCCCATCCAGTGCGGCTGGGTGAGCGTTCCGCTCGACTACGCCCGCCCGAATGGCAAGCAGATCAAACTGGCCGTCGACCGCATCGGCAACACCGGCACCGCGGCGGAGCGCCAGGGCGCTCTCGTCTACAACCCGGGTGGCCCCGGCGCTTCGGGCATGCGCTTCCCGACCCGCGTCACCAACAAGAACCCGCTCTGGGTCAACACCTCGAAGGCGTACGACTTCGTGGGCTTCGACCCGCGGGGTGTCGGCCACTCGGCCCCCATCTCGTGCGTCGACCCGCAGGAGTTCGTGAAGGCTCCGAAGGCCGACCCCGTCCCCGACAGCGAGGCCGACAAACGCGCCCAGCGCAAGCTCGCCGCCGAGTACGCGGACGGGTGCGCCGAGCGCAGCGGCTGGATGCTGCCGCATATGACCACCCCCAACAGCGCCCGCGACCTCGATGTCCTGCGCGCCGCCCTCGGCGAGAAGAAGCTCAACTTCCTGGGCGTCTCCTACGGCACCTACCTCGGCGCGGTCTACGCGACGCTCTTCCCCGGCCACGTCCGGCGGATGATCGTGGACAGTGTGGTCAACCCCTCGCGGGAGAAGATCTGGTACCAGGCCAACCTGGACCAGGACGTCGCCTTCCAGTTGCGCTGGGACGACTGGAAGGCCTGGGTCGCCAAGAACGACGCCGTCTTCCACATCGGCGACACCCCCGAGAAGGTCGAACAGCAGTGGCTGAAGCTGCGGGCCACCGCCAAGAAGAACCCGCTGGGCGGGGTCGTTGGACCGGCGGAGCTCGTTCTCTTCTTCCAGAGCGCGCCGTACTACGACTCCACCTGGGTGCCCATCGCGCAGACCTGGAGCAAGTACCTCGCCGGTGACACCCAGGCACTGATCGACGCCGCGTCGCCCGATATGAGCGACACCGCGGGCAATATCTCCTCGGAGAACGGCAACGCGGTCTACACGGCCGTCGAGTGCGCGGACGCCAAGTGGCCGACCAACTGGAAGACCTGGGACCGGGACAACACCCGGCTCCACCGGGACTATCCCTTCATGACATGGGCCAACGCCTGGATGAACCTGCCGTGCGCCACCTGGCCGTCCAAACAGCACACCCCGCTGTATGTCACCTCGGGCAAGGGCCTGCCGCCGGTGCTCATCGTGCAGGCCACCCGCGATGCCGCCACTCCCTTCCCGGGCGCGGTCGAGCTGCACAAGCGGCTCAAGGGCTCGCGTCTGATCACCGAGAAGGACGCCGGTTCGCACGGTGTGACCGGGCTGGTCAACCCGTGTGTCAATGAGCGGGTGGACGCCTATCTGCTCAACGGCAAGCTGGACAGCAGCGATGTGACGTGCGCTCCGCACGCCACGCCGAAGCCCTAGGGCGTGTTTTAGAAGTCCCGCCTGCCCCGCGACGCCTGGCACGCACACTCGCGGTGTTGTCGGAGTCGCCCAAGTACGTCCAGTACGAGGGCGATCCTCCGCCTTGCGATTGCACGCACCAGACGCCGCAGGGCCCGCCCTACCGGGCGGACGGCGCTACTTCTAAAACACGCCCTAGCCGCGTAGCCGTAGTGAGGGGGAGGGGCGGCCGGTCACGGCCGCCCCTCCCCGCGGTAGCTCCCCGCGGTAGCTCCCCGCGGTATCAGCGCTGTTTGAGCCAGGAGTCCTCGGCCGCGTAGTCGAACCAGTCGTCTTCGTAGTTCGCGAGGTTCCTGAAGATCTCCGCCCAGTCGCGCCACTCGCGAATGTCCCGGCCCTCGATCCGCCGGGCGAGCCACTCGACGGTCGCGGGCAGCGACGCGGCGTAGCTCGTGACAGCCCGGTAGCCCAACTCCCGCTCCGCCGCGCTCATGTCGAACACGATCGGACGGTCCTCACCCCACGGGGTGAGGCCCACCGCACCCACCGGCGCCGGTCCGTCGACGAGTACGGTCTCGCTCGGCACGCCGAGCGCCGCGTCCACGCCCGCGCTGATCTCCGCGACCGTCGGCACCTCCGGATCACCCGCGTTGAGCACCCGCGACCCCGGCTTGGCCGCCGCCAGGCGGATCAGCTCGGCGATATTGGAGACATGGACGGGGTGGAAGCGGGACTCCCCGTTGTACGCGAGGATGCGCACCGGCCGCCGGTCCAGCGCCCGCTTCACGAAGTACAGCTCGCGCGGACCCGGGCAGTACGGCCCGTGGATCGCGCCCGCGCGCAGCAGTGTCACCGGCAACTCGTCGCCCGCCGCGAGCAGTTCCCGCTCCAGCGCCACCTTGCGGGTGCCGTACGTCGCATCGCTCGGGGCGACGGTCCGCTGTGTCTCCAAGATCGGCACCGGGTAGCGCGGAAAGCCGTCGGGCTCGTCCTGGGTGTCGAAACTGCGGCCCTGGTCGTCCTCGTACACCGCGCCGCTGGAGATCACGACGGCCGAGCCGATCCGGTCCGCGAAGCCTCGCAACTGGCGTGCGTGGTTCTGCCCGTACGCCACCATGTCCACCAGCACGTCACAGCCGTCACCGAGGGCGGCGGCCAGCGCCGCGTCGTCCTCCCGGTCGGCCGACACCGTCCGTACCTTCGCGGGCCAGGTGTCGTCCCGGCCGCCGCCGCGCGAAACCGCGCGTACCTCCCAGCCGTCCGCCGCGAGCGCGGTCACCGCGGCCCGCCCCACCTGCCCGGTCGCACCGAGCACCAGCACGCTTCCCTTGGTTCCCTTGATCCCCTTGGTCATGTGCTCCACGCTAAGCGCGCGGTGGGCACCGGGCCCAGGGAGTACGCCGTGCGCGGATTCGCTAACAGCCCCGGCGCCGGGGGAACTTCTTCGCGGGCTCCAGCTCCGCCTTGACGTCGGCGGCGTAGCGGTCCACGTACTCCTGGCCCGACAGCTCAAGGATCGCGTACATGATCTCGTCGGTGACGGCGCGGATCGCGGCCTTCTCGTTCTCCAGGCCCGCGTACCGCGAGAAGTCCAGCGGCTCACCGAAGCGGACCGTGACCCGCTTGACCTTCGGCAGGACCTGTCCGGGCGGCTGGATCTCGAACGTACCCACCATCGCGCACGGCACCACCGGCACCCCCGCCTTGAGCGCCATCACCGCGACGCCCACCTTGCCCTTGTAGAGGCGGCCGTCGTGCGAGCGGGTGCCCTCGGGGTAGATGCCCAGCAGCTCTCCCTTGTTGAGCACCCCGAGGCCCTCGCGGATCGCCGCCTGCCCGGCGTTCTTGCCCGAGCGGTCCACCGGGATCTGCCCGGCGCTGCGGAAGAACGCGGCGGTCAGCCGGCCCTTGACGCCCGGCCCGGTGAAGTACTCGGCCTTGGCGAGGAAAGTGATACGCCGCTTGATGATCGCCGGCATCAGGAAGTGGTCCGAGAACGACAGATGATTGCCCGCGACGATCGCCGCGCCCTCGGCGGGGATGTGCTCCAGGCCCTCGATCCTGGGCCGGAACAACAGTTTCAGCACCGGCCCGAGAACGACGTATTTGAGCACGTAATAGAACACCAGGGCTGCTCCTCACTCCGCGGGACCGGCTCCCGGACTGCGTAGTGCCAGGTCAGTAGTGCCAGGTCACGGGCGCGCCGGGGGAGGCTCAGTGTAGGTGCGGGCCGCCGGTGGGTGACAGAGCCGTGCAGGGGTCATGCAGGGGGCGGCGCGCCCGGCGCCACCGCGCGTAAGCCGTCCGACTGATCCCGGTCGGCCGTTCGAGGTGAGCACCGCGGCCGGGCGGAGAACTCCGGCCAGGGAGCGGGCATGGAGAAAAATGGCAGATACCTCGCATATGTCTCGCCAGTCTCCTCAAGGGTTCCTGAATCAAAGGTAATCAAAGGTTCTGAAAGGAACACGCATGGCCAAGAGACGATCCTGGATGGGGGCCGCCTTCCTCGCGGGCGCCATTCTCGCGGGGGGAATCGCGTTCGGGCCGGGTCTGACGGAGTCCCGGGCCTCCAGCCACTGGGACGCCCCGATGGTGGTCCCCGACCCGCAGCTCGACGCGACGGACATGTACGCGTTCACCAGCCCGGACGCGCCCGACACCATGACCGTCGCGGTCAACTACCACCCGTTCCAGGCCCCCGGCACCCCGGTCCCGTACCGCTTCGCCACCGACACCCGCTACGACGTCCACTTCGACAGCACAGGCGACGGAAAGGCCGACGTCACCTACCGGTGGACCTTCCGCGACGAGGACAACCGGGGACTCATCCCCGCGTACGTCACCGGGGTCGTGGACTCTCTCGACAGCGGCAACCTCCGTTTCCGCCAGCGCTACACCCTCCAGAAGCTGCGGCCGGGCGCCGCCGCCCAGACCCTCGTACGCGACGGAACCGCCGCCCCCACACACTTCGGCCGGCTCGTCATGCCGGACTACGGCAAGCTGCGCCGCGAGGCGACCGAGCAACTGCCCGGCGGCGGGCAGACCTACGCGGGCCAGGCCGCGGACCCCTTCTATACGAACCTCAAGGCCACCGCCCTGATCAGGTTCGGCACCCCGACCCCGTCGCTGCGGACGCCCACCCCGCTCAATGTCTCGACCATGGTGCTCCAGGTGCCCAAGTCCGAGGTGGCGCTGCGCGGCGACGCCGAGCGCAATCCGGTGGTCGGCGTATGGGCCACGGCGGCGCGCAAGGCACTGGATCTGAGAGGCGGCGGCGCGGACACCTACCGTCAGGTCTCCCGGGTGGGAAACCCGACGTTCAACGAAGTGTTCGTACGCTGCCCCGCCGTCCTGCCGTGCACGGCGAACGATCGGTACAACGCCTCGGCACCGGACAAGGACCGGGGCACCGCGGAGATCTACAACGGCGTACTGCACCCGCTCAAGCCGAAGCTGATCCAGTCGGCCACCGGTGTCAAGGCACCGGCCGAACCCCGCCGCGACCTCGAAAGCGCCTGGCTGACCGGGCTCAGCGACGGGATCAACTCCCCACGGACCAACAGGGACGCCGACCCCGCGGCCATCGTTCCGGCGGAGGAGCTGCGCCTCAACATGAGCACGCCGCCCACCCGGCGAGCGGACCGCCTCGGCTACATCGCGGGTGACCCGCAGGGCTTCCCCAACGGCAGGCGGCTCGACGACGACGTCAGCGCGTCCGTCCTGTCCCTGCTCATGGGCGCGCTGACCACACAGGCCACGCCCGCGATCGGCCCGGATGTGACGGGCGGGCGGCCGGCCAAGCCGAACACCACGGCCTTCCCCTACCTTCCGACACCGCTGCACGCGTAATCCACGCGTACACAGAACACCTCAGAGAACACCCCCACCACAGGAGATGTCCCATGCGTTTCACCCCTTCCTCTCTCGTCCTGACCGGCGGCGTCTGTGCCGCACTGCTGCTGTCCGCCCAGCCGGCGTTCGCAGGGGCCGCGCCCCAGCAGGCGCCGCAGCAGCAGCCCGTCGCAGCCGCAGCCAAGGGCTGCGTCCCGGCGGGACAGACCGGCGTCTACCTCTCGAAGGAAGGGACGGCGAAGGTCACCCTCTCGAAGCAGTTCCTCGACGGTCTGAAGAAGTCGGGCGCCACCATCGACGGCATCGCCCCGGTCAAGCTGACCGACAACGGAACCGCCCTGACCATGCCGATCGGCGAGAAGTACGACAACATCGAGTTCCCCAGTGGCCGCGTCTGCTACCCGGGCGGCTTCCGCATCACCCAGAAGGCCACGGGCAAGATCTACGAGGTCGAGGACTTCTGGGTCCTGTTCGCCGCCTTCGGCCACAGCAAGTTCCTTGCCACGCCGGAGGTCAACGGCGTACGCAACACGGCCGGTGAGCTCACCATGCTCAACTTCAGCGTCCCGCAGGCGTTCATGACGGGCCAGTTCGTCCCGCACAACGGAGGCATCGGCCCCAAGCGCGTCGTCATGAACATGGACGCGCAGTGGGCCACCCACCTGAACAAGGAACTGGCCACCGACTTCAAGAGCGGTATGCACCTGTTCGACACCGACATCGCCTGGAAGGGCGTCCCGAGCAAGACGTTCCCGAACATCGGGCACTTCCCGAGCGTCGGCGCGGCAGGTCTGCAGTCCCTCGCGGACGCCATCCGCCCGGGTCTTTAGTACAAGCCGGTCCCGCTTGTGGGTGCCCCGGTCTCCCGGGGCACCCACGCCGTTGTGTTGTGTCCGCTGAGGAGAACCGGATGAGACGAGCCCTCGGACTGGTCCTGGCCGCGGTCGTGGGTGCCGGAGCGCTGATCGTGTACGGCCCGGGCCAGGACCGTACGGATCACGGCGACGGCCGGCTGGGCAGCGGCAGCGGTAGCGGTAGCGGCGAGCGGGCCGGCGTGTTCCCGCCGGCCGTGTCGCCGCACAGCGTGTCCGCCATGATCGAGCAGGCCCGCGCGCGGCTGAAGCGGGCCCCGGACGAGGCCAGGCTGTGGGCCGAACTCGGCACCGCTTACGTCGAACAGGCCCGGGTCGCCGCCGACCCCACGTACTACACCAAGGCGGAACAGGCGCTGCGCAAGGCGCTCACGCTCCGCCACCGGAGCCCCGAGGACCGCGCCCGCGCCCAGACCGGCTTGGGCACACTCGCCAACGCACGCCACGAGTTCCGGGACGCGGAACGGTGGGCCGAGCAGGCGCTCCAACTCGACCCGGACCACTGGATGCTCTACGGCGTACTGGCCGACGCCCGGCTCCAGCTCGGTGAGCGCCGGTCGGCCGAGGAAGCCTTGCGGACCATGATGAACCTGCGGCCCGGCGTGGCCTCCTACACCCGGGCCGCGCACTACTTCACCCTCACCGGCCGCCCGGAACGCGCCGCCGAAGCCCTGGACCTGGCCATCTCCGCCGCCGCCCCTGCTGCCGCCCCTGCCGCCGCCGCCGAACTCGCCTTCTGCCACGAGCGCAAGGGCGAGCTGGCGTGGCACACCGGCCGGCCCCGCACGGCGCTGGCCGCCTACGACCGCGCGCTGGCCGCCGACCCGCACCACGCCGCCGCGCTGGCCGGCCGCGGCCGGGCCAAGGCGGCCCTCGGCCGGACCGAGGAGGCACTGCGCGACTACACCGCTTCCCTGAAGCACGCCCCGCATCCCGCCGTACTCGTCGAACTCGGCGAGCTGTACCTCTCGCTGGGCCGCCAGGCGCAGGCCGAGCGGCAGTTCATGCTCTTCGAGGATGTACAGAAGCTGTTCCGCGCCAGTGGGGTCGCCGACGGCCTGCTCGCCGGGCGGTACGAGAGCGAGCACGGCGACCCCGCGACAGCCGTACGCCTGCTGCGCGCGGAGTGGGCCAGAGGCCGCACCGCGGAGAGGGCCGACGCGCTCGGCTGGGCACTGCACCGGGCGGGTCACCACGCGCATGCCCTGCCGTACGCCCGCCAGGCCACCGAACTGGACGGCCACCGCGCCGAATTCGCCTACCACCGCGGCCGGATCGAACAGGCCCTGGGCATGGCCGGGCCCGGCCGTGAGCACATCGGCCGGGCGCTGCGCCTCAACCCGCACTTCTCGCCGCTGCACGCGCCGAAGGCGAAAGCCGCCCTCGGCAAGGCACACCGATGACCCTCACGCTCGCTCTTCTCGCGGTGCTGTCCGCGACCGCGTTCATCGAGCCGCCCGCGGTCGCCGCGCATCCGCTGGGCAACTTCACCGTCAACCACTACACCGGCCTGACCGTGCGCCCCGACCGGATCGACGCCGTCGCCGTCGTCGACCGCGCGGAGATCTCCACCGCGCAGGAACGGCCGTCGGTCGACCGGGACCAGAACGGCGCCGTCGACGCGGCCGAACGCCGGTCCCACGCCCGAGGCCGGTGTACGGCGCTGGCGCGCGGCCTGCGGGTGGAGATGGACGCGAGCCGCGTCGCCTGGAAACTCTCCGCCGCCCAATTCACCTACCAGCCCGGCGAAGGGGGCCTGCGGACCAGCCGACTGCGGTGCGCGCTCACCGCCGGGGCGCGTCCGCGGTCACCATCGGACATCACCGTGCGTACCACGTACGACAGCGGGCGCGTCGGCTGGCACGAGATCACCGCACGCGGCAGGGGAGTCACGCTCACGCGCTCCACCGTGCCCGCGGCTTCCGCCACCGACGAACTGCGCCGCTATCCGCAGGACCCGCTGGCCGCGCCCCTCAACCAGCGAACCGCCACCCTGCGTGTGGAGGCCGGCGACAGCGGCCCACCGCCGCCGGGGCCGGCGGGCCTTCCGGGTGCGGGCCCGGTCACCGCCGCGCTGGACAAGGTCGCGGGCGTCTTCCACTCACTTGTCGGAACACGCCGACTGACCGTTCCCGTAGGGCTGCTGGCGCTGCTGCTCGCGGTGGTACTGGGCGCTTCCCACGCGGCCATGCCGGGGCACGGCAAGACGGTCATGGCCGCGTATCTCGCGGGACGTCGTGGCACACCCCGCGACGCGGTCACCGTGGGCGCGACCGTGACGCTGACGCACACCGCGGGCGTGCTGGTGCTCGGACTTCTGCTGCCCGTCGCCACCGCGCTGGCCGGGGAGGCGGTACTGCTGTGGCTCGGCCTGGCCAGCGGTCTCCTGATCACGGCGATCGGCCTCCGGCTGCTGCGCTCCGCCGTCCTCCACCGCCGCGCCCACGTACACCATGACCACCACCATCACGGCGGTACGCGACGCGGCAGCCTGATCGGCATGGGCATCGCGGGCGGCCTGGTCCCCAGCCCCTCCGCCCTGGTGGTCCTGCTCGGAGCCGTTGCCCTGGGCCGGACCGCGTTCGGCGTGCTCCTGGTCATCGGCTACGGCCTGGGCATGGCAGCGACGCTCACCCTGGCGGGTCTGCTCCTGATCCGGCTCCGCGACCGGATCGCGGCGGCCACCGGCGCCCCCGGTGCTTCCGGTGGCCCGCTGCCGACGCTGCGCAAGCGGCTCTCGCGCATCGGCCCTGTGGCCACCGCCACCCTCATCGTCCTGGTCGGTCTGGGCCTCACGCTGCGAGCCCTCCCCGGCGGCCTGTGATCAGACCGGGGCGTCCAGCCTCGCACGCTGATCCACCGTCAGCTCCAGGTCGACGGCGGCCAGGCTCTCGTCCAGCTGCGCCACCGAGGAGGCGCCGACCAGCGGAATCACCGGAATCTCGCCGCTGATCAGCCACGCGAGTACCACCTGATTGACCGTCGCCCCGGTCTCCTTGGCGACCTCCCGCAGCGCCGCCAGGCGCGCGGGCGTGCCCGCATGGTCGAAGTCGGCGTCCAGCGGCCTGTCGTCGCGTACGTAAGCTCCCGACAGCAGCGGGGTGTAGGCGACCAGCGCGAGTCCGGGTTCGGCCCGCAGATAACTGAGCAGGTCACCTTTGACCACGCCCAGCTGGCCGTCGGGGGAGCGCAGGGTCGGCCGGTCGGCGCGCCGCCGCAGATAGGTGTGGTGGTACTGGAGGACCTCGTAGCCGGGCAGACCGGCCGCCGCGGCGAGGCTCCGGGCGCGTTCCACCTGCCAGGCCCAGTGGTTGGAGACGCCGAGCAGTCCGACAGTGCCTTCGGCCACCAGTTCGGCAAAGCCCTCGACGGTCTCCCGTACCGGTACGGCGTCGTCCGGGATGTGCGCGTACAGCAGGTCGAGCTTGTCCACGCCGAGCCGTTCGCGGCTGCGCTCCGAGGACTCCCGTATCACCTTGGCCGACAGCCCTTCGGCGTTGTCGGTGAAGCTGGTGCCGGGGGCGAGCGGACGCCCGCCGAGCTTGGTGGCGATGGTGAGCTCGTCCACCGGGCCACGGCTGCGCCGCCAGCGGCCGAGCAGTGCCTCGCTCTCGCCGCCCTGGGTGCCGTTGATCCAGAACGCGTAGTTGTTGGAAGTGTCGATGAAGGTGCCGCCAGCCTCGACGTACCGGTCGAGGATCGCGAACGAGGTCGCCTCGTCGGTCACCGTGCCGAACAGCATGGCGCCGAGGCTGAGCACGCTCACCTCGCGCCGGGTGCCCGGGTCGGTGCCGATCGTTCGGTAGCGCATCGGGATTCCCTTCGTACCACCCGCCGGGTGCGGGTGCCGAAAGGGAGTCTGGATCTTGAAGTGCGCTCTATGTCAACAGCCGCCCCCCACACGTAATTGGGCGCTCTTCGCACCCCCGAAGCCGTGACGTTCGGTTGGTCGTACGCAGTTCGAAGTTTCGATCGACTGAAAATACGTCCGGGATCCAGGTGCGTCAATACCTCCGCACAGTCTCCTTCGCGTTACGCAAATGTGACGCCTGCCTGTCTGTTCAACATCTTGACCGGCATGTTTTGTTAGCGCTCACAACGACCTTCGCGCTCGTCAGCAACCGCCAAGGAGGTGCGGCATGGCCGAATCACCGCTGCGACCGCCGACCATGGCGGATGTCGCACTGTTGGCGGGGGTGTCCCACCAGACCGTTTCACGCGTTGTGGGAGATCACCCCAACGTGCGGGACAAGACACGAACCAGAGTGCGCCGCGCGATCGAGGAGTTGGGTTACCGCCGAAACTTCTCGGCGCGTGCCCTGGCCACTCGGCGCACCCGGACCCTGGGTGTGGTGGCCTCCGACACGACCCTCTACGGCCCGGCCAGCACCCTGTTCGCGCTGGAGGAGGCGGCACGCGCCAAGGGGTATCTCGTCTCCGCGGTGAGCTTGCGCAGGCTCACCGTGGACACGCTGGCAGAGGCCCTGGACCACCTCAGCGAGGGCGGGGTGGAGGGAGTGGTCGCCGTCGCCCCGCACCGGTCGGCGGTCGCTGCTCTCGCTGAACTCCGCCACCCCTTCCCGGTGGTGACCGTGAGCAGCGGAGAGGCCAGGGGGATCCCCAGCGTCACCGTGGACCAGGGTCTGGGCGCACGGCTGGCCACCGGTCACCTCCTGGCGGCCGGCCACCGCACGGTCTGGCACGTCGCAGGATCCGACGGCTGGCTGGAGGCGGAGGACCGGGCCGCCGGGTGGCGGGCGACGCTCGAATCGGCGGGGATCGAGCCCCCTCCGCCGCTGAGTGGGGACTGGAGCCCGAGGTCGGGCTACCGGGCGGGCCGGGAACTGGCCGAACGGGCAGGTCGCGGTCTGACCGCCGTCTTCGTGGCCAACGACCAGATGGCGCTCGGCGTTCTGCGGGCCCTGCGCGAAGCGGGCCTGCGGACACCCGAGGACGTCGCGGTGGCCGGCTTCGACGACAGCCCGGAGTCGGAGTTCTTCTCTCCGCCCCTGACCACGGTCCGGCAGGACTTTTCCGCGGTGGGAAAGCGGAGCGTCGCCCTGCTCCTGGACCGGATCGAGGGTCGCGAACCGGCCGTAACGCCCCGGACCGTCATCGCGCCCCAACTCGTCGTCCGCGCCTCCACCTTGCCACTGCCACCTTGATATCCACTCCCACCTCGATACTTGGCCTCAGCTCCCGCTGACGCCGACCGGCCGTTATCGCCAGCGATACACGGCCGACATCTCGAACGATGATCGACTGGCTGGACGCATTCCAGCCCGTCTTCACCAGTACCGGCGGGTCCCTCCTGGACCGCTCCTCAAAAGGAGAAGCACATGCTCAACAGACGCAACTTCCTCTCGGCGGCAGTCGGCGTGGCGGCCGTGGGCGCGCTCTCGGCCTGCGCCAAGAAGGACGACAGCCCCGCCGCCTCCACCGGCGCCGACGGCAAGAAGGCGATCGTCCTCGGCTTCTCCCAGGTCGGCTCGGAGAGCGGCTGGCGCAGCGCCAACACGGACTCGGTGAAGGCGTCGGCCAAGACGGCCGGCGTCAACCTCAAGTTCTCCGACGCCCAGCAGAAGCAGGAGAACCAGATCTCGGCGATCCGCAGCTACATCACCCAGAAGGTGGACGTCATAGCCTTCTCGCCGGTGGTCGTCACCGGCTGGGACGCGGTGCTCAAGGAGGCGAAGGCGGCCAAGATCCCGGTCGTCCTCACCGACCGCTCCGTGGAGACCTCCGACGAGTCCCTGTACGTCACGCTGGTCGGCTCGGACTTCACCGTCGAGGGCGAGCGTGCCGCGGTGCTGCTGGAGAAGGTCCTCGCGACGGCGGGCCACAAGGGAGCCGTGAAGATCGCGCAGCTGGAGGGCACCACCGGCGCCGCCCCGGCGATCGAGCGGGCCAAGGGCTTCAAGAAGGTCATGGACGAGAAGCACGCCGCCGACTGGAAGATCGTGGCCAGCCAGACCGGTGACTTCACCCGCGCCGGCGGCAAGCAGGTCATGGCGGCGTTCCTCCAGGCCCACCCGGACATCAACGTGGTGTTCGCGCACAACGACGACATGGCCATCGGCGCAATCCAGTCCATCGAGGCAGCGGGCAAGAAGCCCGGCAAGGACATCCTGATCGTCTCGATCGACGGCGTGAAGGACGGCTTCGTCGCCATGTCCGAGGGCAAGATCAACGCCATCGCCGAGTGCAACCCGCTCCTCGGAGACCAGCTGATGGAGGTCGTGAAGAAGGTCCACGCCGGTGAGACGGTCGAGCGGTGGATCAAGACCAAGGAGGGTGACTTCACCATGGACCAGGCCAAGGCCGCCCTTCCCACCCGCAAGTACTGACCGACCGGACAGGCGGCGGGGAGCCTCAGGCACGGAACACCGGACCGAGGCTCCCCGCGGACCTGACCAATTCTGCGAGGAGCGCTGCCATGGCAGAGCCGCTGCCCGTCCTTGAGATGGCGGGCATTTTCAAGGAGTTTCCGGGGGTACGGGCTCTGTCGGGCGTCGACTTCCGGCTCTTCCCCGGCGAGATCCACGCCCTGCTCGGCGAGAACGGAGCCGGGAAGTCCACCCTCATCAAGGTGCTGACGGGGGTTCACTCCCTGGACGCCGGCACCATCACCGTCGACGGGCGTTCCGTACGGTTCGCCGGCCCGTTGCAGGCACAGCAGGCCGGCATCAGCACGGTCTACCAGGAGGTCAACCTCTGCCCCAACCTGTCGGTGGCGGAGAACGTCTTCATCGGCCGTGAACCGACCCGCAGGGGCCGGATCCAGTGGCAGCGGCTGCGCCAGGAAGCGGCGGAGCTGGTGGACCGGCTCGGCCTCGACATCGACGTCTCCGCGCCGCTGGGTTCGTACCCGCTGGCCGTGCAGCAACTGGTCGCGATCGTACGGGCCGTGGGCAGCGGCACCGGCGAGGGCAAGGGCGCGGGCGCGGGCACCAAGGTGCTCATCCTGGACGAGCCGACGTCCAGCCTCGACCGCGACGAGGTGCTGGAGCTCTTCGCCCTGATGCGGCGCCTCAAGGAGCAGGGCGTGGCGATCCTGTTCGTATCGCACTTCCTCGACCAGATCTACGAGGTCTGCGACCGCATGACCGTACTGCGCAACGGCACCCTGGTCGGCGAGCGCATGGTCGCGGACCTGGATCAGGTCGGTCTGGTCAAGCTCATGATCGGCAAGGACCTGGACCAGCTGGAGGAGCTCCACGAACACCAGTTGCGGTCCGCCGTCGGCGAGCCGCTGCTCCAGGCGGACGGCCTCGGCCGGACCGGCGGTATCGCGCCCTTCGACCTGGAGGTCCGCTCGGGCGAGGTGATCGGACTCGCGGGCCTGCTCGGCTCCGGCCGTACCGAGCTCGCCCGGCTGCTCTTCGGCGCCGATCAGGCGGACAGCGGGAAGCTGACCATCGGCGGAAAGCAGGTCTCGCTGAGCGCCCCGAACGACGCCATCGGCGCCGGCGTCGCGTTCTGCTCCGAGAACCGCAAGACCGAGGGTCTGGTGCCCGACCTGACGGTGCGGGAGAACATCATCCTCGCCCTTCAGGCGGCGCGCGGCTGGGTCCGGCCCATACCGGTTGCCCAGCGGGACGAACTCGTCGCCAAGTACATCAAGGCGCTGGACATCCGGCCCGCCAACCCGGAGGCCAGGGTCGGCGCGCTGAGCGGCGGAAACCAGCAGAAGGTGCTGCTGGCCCGGTGGCTCATCACCCAGCCGAAGCTGCTGATCCTGGACGAGCCGACGCGTGGTATCGACATCGGCGCGAAGGCCGAGATCCAGAAACTCGTGGTCTCGCTCTCCGAGGACGGCATGGCCGTGCTGTACATCGCCGCCGAGCTGGAGGAGGTACTCCGGCTGAGCCACACCATCGGAGTGCTGCGTGACCGCCGGCTGGTGGCGCAGCTGGCCAACGGGCCCGAGATCACCGCGGGCCGGATTCTGGAGACCATCGCGAGCGGAGAGCACCAGTGACGACCACTTCCCGATGGCGCGCGATGATGCACCACCGGCTCTTCTGGCCGGTCGCGGTGCTGATCGGACTGTTGCTCGTCAACGTCCCCTTCACGCCTGACTTCTTCGCCATCCACATGCAGGACGGCCACCTCTACGGCAGCCTCGTCTCGATCGTGCTGTTCGGATCGCCGCTCATCCTGGTGGCCGTGGGCATGACGCTGGTGATCGCCACCGGCGGCATCGACCTCTCCGTAGGCGCGGTGGTCGCGATCTCGGGCGCACTCGCCTGTTCGGTCATCAGCGACCAGTCCGACCAGGGCGCCCTGTCCGGGGTCTTCCTCGCGCTGGGCCTCGCCCTGGTGGCCGCGCTGGTCTGCGGCCTCTGGAACGGCTTCCTGGTCGCCAGGATGGGCATCCAGCCGATCATCGCCACCCTGATCATCATGGTCGCGGGGCGCGGCCTCGCCCAGCTGATCACCGACGGCCAGATCATCACCGTCAACAGCGAGCCGTACAAGCTCATCGGCGGCGGCTACTGGCTGACGCTGCCCTTCTCCATCTTCGTGGTGGCCGTCGTGGTGGCCGTGACATCGGCGCTGACCCGTCGTACGGCGCTGGGGCTGCTGGTCGAGTCGGTCGGCGGCAATGCCGAGGCGAGCCGCCTGGTGGGCATCAGGTCCCGCCGTATCAAGATCATGGTGTACATGTTCTGTGCGCTGTGCGCCGGTATCGCGGGGCTGATGATCAGCTCCAACGTGTCGGCCGCGGACGGCAACAACGCCGGACTGTGGATCGAACTCGACGCGATCCTCGCCGTCGTGATCGGCGGCACCGCGCTCAACGGCGGACGGTTCTACATCGGCGGCACGATCATCGGCGCGCTCGTCATCCAGACCCTGACCACCACGATCTACACCATCGGCGTGCCGACCCAGACCAACCTGGTCTTCAAGGCCGCCGTCGTCATCATCGTCTGCCTGATGCAGTCCCCGAAGTTCCGCGCCAAGGTCTTCGGCGCGCGGACACGCGGACGGGCCGCGGCCCCGGTGGATCCTGCCGCGGTGACCGACACCGCTCCCAAGATAGAGGTGTCGCAGTGAGCACGACCACCGACAGCCGTAAGAGCGCCCCCCGGCTGACCCGGGCCTCGGGCCTGCTCGGCGACCGGCGCCTGCCCGTCCTGGTGACGGCAACCCTGTTCATCGCGATGTACATCGGCGGCCTGAGCCGGTACCAGGCCTACGGGTTCACCGATCCGCAGGTGTTCATGAACCTGTTCATCGACAACGGCTATCTGCTGGTCGCCGCCGTCGGTGCCACCTTCGTCATCATGTCCGGCGGGATCGACCTGTCCGTCGGCTCCGTCATCGGCTTCACCACCATGCTGACGGCGTGGCTGGTGGAACAGCAGGGCGTGCCGGTGATCATCGTGATACCCATCGCGCTGGGCGTGGGGGCGCTCGGCGGCTTCCTCATGGGCTATGTGATCCACAACTTCGAGATCCAGCCCTTCATCGTGACTCTGGCCGGGCTCTTCCTCTTCCGTGGCCTGTGCCTGGTCATCAGCAAGGAATCGATCTCCATCAGCGATCCCTCGGTCGGGGATCTCGCCCAGACTCAGGTGGCGCTGCCCGGTGGATCGTTCCTGTCGATCGCCGCTGTGGTCTCGCTCGTCGTCCTCGCCATCGCGTTCTACGTACTGCACTACACGCGCTTCGGACGCCGGGTGTACGCCATCGGCGGGAACGAGCAGTCGGCGCTGCTGATGGGCCTTCCGATGGGCGGCACGAAGATCGCCGTGTACACGGTGAGCGGCTTCTGCTCGGCGCTGGCCGGCCTGCTGTTCACCCTGTACATCCAGTCCGGGGACCCGCTGCACGCCACCGGTATGGAACTCGACGCGATCGCCGCGGTGGTCATCGGCGGCACCCTGCTCACGGGCGGGTCCGGCTATGTGATCGGCACGCTGTTCGGGGTGCTCGTCCTGGGCCTGATCAAGAGCATCATCCAGTTCGAGGGAACGCTCAGTTCGTGGTGGACGAAGATCGCCACCGGCGTGCTGCTCTGCGCCTTCATCCTGATCCAGCGCGTCATGACGACACGCCGCCAGGAGTGAGGACACCGACACCTCAGGGCGTGACGAGGCGGCCCGGCGCGCGGTGCAGCGCACCGGGCCGCCTCGCGGGGTTGTCGCAGGAACGCGAGGCACTGCCAAGGCAACGTGTTGCGGTTGTGGGTGGTGGGGGTCAGTCTGGTGGGTGACTGAGAAGCGACATGTGCTCACTCTTCGTGCTCGGGGGTCGTGGAGGCGAAGAGCTGAAGCCGTCGCGGTGAGGAGCCACGGTCATGAATGTCCAGGCCGCCTGCCGCTACACCCTGGAAGTGCAGGCATCCCCCGAGCGGATTCCTCAGATCCGGCGCATTCTCGCGGCGCATCTTCGCTACTGGAACCTTGAGGCCCACATCACCCCGGTCTGCCGCGCGGTCGATGAACTCGTCGGCAATGTGGTCGCCCACGTGGAGGGGGACAGAACCTGCGTGGTCGAACTGCGCTGGACCGGCCGCCACGTCATCGCGTCCGTCGCGGACAAGGACCGCCGCCTGCCCCGGGTCACCAGCTCCGCCCCCGCACGGGGCGGTCTCGCCGCGGTCGCGGCCCTCAGCGACAGCTGGGGCACCTGCGCCACCGACACCGGCAAGGTCATCTGGTTCAGCCGCCGCGTCAAGGCCGCACAGCGCGTCCTGACCACCACACCCGCACCGGCACTTCCCATGCCCCAGCTCAAACCCCTGCCGCCCGCGCTCACACGCGCGACCGCCGCACCCGAACCACAAGGAACGGGCACGGCGGTGGCACCGGCTCAGCGAGCCGCGAAGGTGTGAAGCGTCGTCGAGCGGTAGGTCTGCCCCGGGCGGAGCACCGTCGAGGGGAACGACCGCTGGTTCGGGGAGTCCGGGAAATGCTGGGACTCCAGGCACAGCGCGTCCCCCTGGCGGTACAGCCCGCCCGAGGAGCCTTCCAGCGTCCCGTCGAGGAAGTTCCCGCTGTAGAACTGCATACCGGGCTCGGTGGTGTACATCTTCATCACCCGGCCCGATGCGGGATCGGCGAGGGTGAGGGCGTAGTCCGGAGTGGCGGTGACGCCCTTGTCGAGCACCCAGTTGTGATCGAGCCCCTTTGCGTGCACCACCTGCTGGTGCGGGACGCGGACCTGCGTGCCGATCCGCGTCGCGTGCCGGAAGTCGAACGGCGTGCCGGCCACACCCGCGAGCTCACCGGTCGGTATGAGCGTGGAGTCGACCGGTGTGTAGCGGTCGGCCGCCAGCTCCAGCGTGTGGTTCTCGATGGTGCCGCTGCCCTCGCCCGCGAGGTTGAAGTAGGTGTGGCTGGTGAGGTTGACGACCGTCGCCTTGTCGGTGACGGCCTCGTAGTCGATCCGCCACTCGCCCCGCGCGGTGAGGGTGTACGTGACCTTCATCGTGAGGTTGCCGGGAAAGCCCATCTCGCCGTCCGGGCTGACCCGGGACAGGACCAGACCCTGGTCCGAGCCCCGGGTGAAGGGCACGGTCTTCCACAGCTGCTTGTCGAAGCCCTTGTCACCGCCGTGCAGGCTGTTGGGGCCGTCGTTGACGGGAAGCTGGTACGTCGTGCCGTCGAGCGTGAAGCGGCCCTTGGCGATCCGGTTGCCGTACCGGCCGATGAGCGCGCCGAAGTACGGCGACGTGTCGACGTAGTCGTCGAGGCTGCCGAAGCCGCAGGAGATGTTGGCGGTACGCCCCTGCCGGTCCGGCACCTCCAGCGACTGGACGATGCCGCCGTAGGTGAGGACCCGCAGGCGGGTACCACCGTTGGTGACGGTCCAGCGGTGGACCTCCGTGCCGTCGGCCAGGTGGCCGAAGAGCTCGTTGGACGGCGACGCGCCCCAGGCCATTTCCGCCTGGGGCGCGTCGCCGGTGCCGCTCAGCATTCCTCCATGAGAACCGTGAGAGTCATAGGTGTCATGAGCGTCAGGAACCGACCTTGCGCTTGTTGTACACATCGAACCCGACCGCGGCCAGCAGGACGAGTCCCTTGATGACCTGCTGGTAGTCGGTGCCGATGCCCACCAGCGACATGCCGTTGTTGAGCACGCCGAGCACCAGACCACCGATGATCGCGCCGAGAACCGTGCCGACGCCGCCGCTCATCGACGCGCCGCCGATGAACGCCGCCGCGATGGCCTCCAGTTCGAAGTTCACTCCGGCCTGGGGGACACCGGCGTTGAGCCGGGCCGCGTAGACGACACCGGCCAGTGCGGCCAGTACGCCCATGTTCACGAAGACCAGGAAGGTGACGCGCTTGTCCTTGACACCGGACAGCTTCGCCGCGGCCTGGTTGCCGCCCAGCGCGTACACATGCCGTCCGACGACCGCGTTCCGCATGACGAAGCCGAAACCGATGAGCAGGGCGGCGAGCAGCAGCAGGACGACGGGGGCGCCCCGGTAGCTGGCAAGGGTCATCGTGAAGGCGAGAATCGCCGCGGCGAGGGCGAACAGCTTCGCGATGAACAGGTTCCGCGGCAGCACGTCCAGGTCGAAGCTCTTCTGGCGGCGGCGGTCCCGCAGCTCCTGGAAGACGGCCAGGGCCAGCAGCCCGACGCCCAGCAGGATGGTGAGGTTGTGGTAGTTGGTGTCCGGGCCCCACTCCGGAAGGTAACCGGTGGAGATCTTCTGGAAGCCCTCGGGGAACGGGCCGATGGAGCGCGAACCCAGCAGGATCTGCGTGCCGCCGCGGAAGAGCAGCATCCCGGCGAGGGTGACGATGAACGACGGGATGCCGACGTACGCGATCCAGAAGCCCTGCCAGGCGCCGGCCACCGCGCCGATGCCCAGCGAGATGACCAGGGCGAGCACCCACGGCATATCGTGTTCGACCATCATCACGGCGCTGGCCGCGGAGACGAAGGCCGCCAGCGAGCCGACCGACAGGTCGATATGGCCCGCGATGATGACGATCATCATGCCGATGGCCAGGATCAGGATGTAGCTGTTCTGGAGGACCAGGTTGGTGACGTTGTTCGGCTGGAGCAGGACTCCGTCGGTCCATATCGCGAAGAGCACGACGATCAGCGCGAGCGCGATGAGCATCCCGTACTGGCGCATGTTGCGGCGCATCGCATCCAGCAGGATCGCGCTGACAGCGGACCGCTTCGGTTCAGCGGCGGACGGGGCGCCGCGCGGCGTGTCCGTTTTGACCGGGCTCATTGTTCTTACCTCTTGTCCGTGGTCATGTGGCGCATCAGTACTTCTTGGGTCGCTTCGGCCCGGGGGACCTCTCCGGTGAGCCGGCCGGCGGACATCGTGTAGATGCGGTCGCACATGCCGAGCAGTTCGGGGAGTTCGGAGGAGATGAAGATGACCGCTTTGCCCTGCGCCGCGAGCTGATCGATGACGGTGTAGATCTCATACTTGGCACCGATGTCGATGCCACGCGTGGGCTCGTCCAGGATCAGCACCTCGGGACCCGCGAAGATCCACTTGCTGAGGACGACCTTCTGCTGATTGCCGCCGGAGAGCCGGCCGACCTGCTCGAAGACGGTCGGCGCCTTGATGTTCATCGAGCGGCGGAAGCCCTCGGCGACCCGGGTCTCCTCGTGCTCGTCCACGACGCCGCGCTTGGACACCTTGGAGAGCGCGCTCATCGTGATGTTCCGGCCGATGGACTCGATGAGGTTGAGCCCGTACTGCTTGCGGTCCTCGGTGACATAGGCGATGCCGTGGTCGACCGCCTCGGGGACGGTCTTGGTACGGATCTCCTTGCCGTCCTTGTAGACGGTCCCGCTGATGTTGCGGCCGTAGGAGCGTCCGAAGACACTCATGGCCAGCTCCGTACGGCCTGCGCCCATCAGCCCGGCCAGGCCGACGATCTCACCCCGGCGAACCGAGACGGAGACGCCGTCGACCACCTTGCGCTGCTGGTCGATGGGGTGGTGCACCGTCCAGTCGCGGATCTCCAGGGCCGGGTGCGCCCCGGTCTCGCCCTCGTACTTGGTCCGCTCAGGGAACCGGTGGTCGAGGTCGCGGCCGACCATGGCCCGGATGATCCGGTCCTCGTTCGCCCCCTCGGCCTTCACATCGAACGAGTCGATCGTCTGGCCGTCACGGATGATGGTGACGGTGTCGGCGATCTTCGAAATCTCGTTGAGCTTGTGCGAGATGATGATCGAGGTGATGCCCTGCTCCTTCAGCTCCCCGATCAGGGTGAGGAGCTTGGCGGAGTCCTCGTCGTTGAGCGCGGCCGTCGGCTCATCGAGGATCAGCAGCTTCACCTTCTTGGAGAGCGCCTTGGCGATCTCCACCAGCTGCTGCTTGCCGACCCCGATGTCCGCGACGCGGGTCTGCGGGTGCTCCTTGAGCCCCACCCGCTTCAGCAGCTCCGACGCGTGCTGCAGCGTCTGACCCCACCGGATGACACCCCGGGTGGCGTGCTCATTGCCCAGGAAGATGTTCTCGGCGATGGAGAGGTACGGCACCAGCGCGAGCTCCTGGTGGATGATCACGATGCCGCGCGCCTCGCTGGCGTTGATGTCCTTGAAGGCGCAGCTCTCTCCCTGGAAGAGGATCTCCCCTTCGTAACTGCCGTGCGGATGAACGCCACTGAGGACCTTCATCAGCGTCGACTTCCCCGCACCGTTCTCGCCGCAGATGGCATGCACCTCGCCCTCCGCGACACTCAGACTGACATCGGAGAGCGCCTTGACCCCGGGGAAGGTCTTGACGATGGAGCGCATCTCCAGGACAGGACTTGTCACGACAGGTCACTCGCCTTGATGTAGCCGGAGTCGACCACGACCGCCTGGTAGTTGGTCTTGTCGACGCTGACCGGGTTGAGGAGGAAGGACGGCACGACCTTGATGCCGTTGTTGTACGTCTTGGTGTCGTTGACCTCGGGCTTCTTGTCGTTCAGGACGGCGTCGGCCATCTGCACGGCCTGCTTGGCCAGCGCCCGGGTGTCCTTGTAGACGGTCATCGTCTGCTGTCCGGCGATGATCGACTTGATCGAGGCGACCTCGGCGTCCTGCCCGGAGATGAGCGGGTAGGGCTTGGCGGCCGTGCCGTAGCCGTCCGACTTCAGGGCGGACAGGATGCCGATCGAGATGCCGTCGTACGGGGAGAGCACCGCGTCGACCTTCTGCGATCCGTACGACTTGGTGAGCAGGTCGTCCATGCGCCGCTGGGCGTTGCCACCGTCCCAGCGCAGGGTGGTGACCTGGTCCAGCTTGGTCTGGCCGGAGCGGACGACCAGCTTCTTGCTGTCGATGAACGGCTGGAGGACCTTCATCGCGCCGCCGAAGAAGTAGCCCGTGTTGTTGTCGTCGGGCGAGCCGGCGAACAGCTCGATGTTGAACGGGCCCGGCTTGCTGTTGTCCTTGAGACCCAGCTTCTCGACGAGGTAACCGGCCTGGAGCGCGCCGACCTTCTCGTTGTCGAAGGAGGCGTAGTAGTCGACGTTCGGGGTGCCGAGGATCAGGCGGTCGTACGAGATGACCTTGATCTTCTGGTCGGCGGCCTGCTTCAGCACGTCGCTGAGGGCCTTGCCGTCGATGGCCGCGACCACCAGGACGTCCACGCCCTTGGTGATCATGTTCTCGATCTGCGAGACCTGCTGGTCGACGTCGTCCTCGCCGTACTGCAGGTTGGTCTTGTAGCCGAGCTTCTTGAACTGCTCGACCATGTTGTTGCCGTCGGCGATCCACCGCTCCGACGACTTGGTCGGCATCGCGATGCCGATGGTGGCGTCCCCGGCGGACTTCTTCTCTTCGCTGCCACCGGTGCTGCTCTGGCCACAGGCGGCGAGCGAGACGGCGAGGGCGACTGCGGTCAGGGATATGGCGGCTCGGCGAGTACGCATGGTGATCAGTCCTTGTCGTGAAGGTCGTGAAGGGGGAAGCGGTTCAGGGGGCCGGGAAGACGGGAGCCGAGCGGGGACATCCCGCCGCCCGCGCCGTGCCGGGCGAGCAGATCGAGGACGAGGCGTCCGCGCCGTACCCGCTCACGTGCCGTGGCCAGCGTCACGTCGCGCAGCTGCGCGCCGTACGGATAGATGCTGGGTGCCTTGCTGAGGCCGAACTTGAGGTAGATCGGCGCGCCACGCCGTATCAGTTCGGCCGCCTCGTACATGCGGACGTAGCCGCCGAGGTCGTCGGGCGCCTCGATGTAGAAGTCCATCGGGGCGCGGCTGACGCGCCGGATCTCGGTGAGATGGCCGAGCGTCAGGTCGGAGGGGATATTGAGGGAGTCCGCGCCGAGCTGTTCGTAGACGGCGTACGCGGCCGGGTTGACCGGACCGATCAGCGCGGAGAGCTTGAAGGTGGTGTCGGCGGGCAGGCCGCCCTGGGCGCGCAGCTGGTGCAGCGTCCACAGCACTCCCTCATCGGCGACCAGCAGGCACTTTACGCCCAGTTCCGTGGCGCGCAAGGCGTCCTCGACACAGCCCGCCAGCGCGTCGTGGCCACGGGCGCGCAGGCCGGCGCCGCCGGAGGAGGTGCGGGTGCCTGCCCCGATGTCCCAGGTGCCGCGCGGCCCGGTGAACAGGCAGAGCTCGATGTCGCGCTCCGCGCACGACTCGACCATCTCGGTGATCTCGGAGTCCGACAGCATCCACACGCCGCTGCCCTGGCTGATGCGGTGGATGGGCACGTCGAGCCGGGCGCTCTCCTTGAGCACGGCGCCGAGGGCCTCGGGGCCCTCCACGGACGGGACCTCGGTGCGCCAGGTACCGCCGTCGGGGAAGGTGTGCGGGGATGAATCGGCAGGGTTGTCCAGCGGCGCGTTATAGCCCAGGCGGGCAAAGGCTTCGGCGCCGGGACGGCGGTTTCCTGAGGGGGCGGTCACTGCACTCCTCTAGCTCTGCATGCTGCGCATGCGGTGCGTGTTCTCTGTGTCGGCTGTGGTTCGAAGTGGTGGGGGTACGCCGGTACGAAACGGTCAGGACGCCCCGTACCGGCGTACGTTCTAGGGGAGTACGAGCACCTTCCCCGCCTTCGGGTCACCGCTGCCCACGAGAGCCACCGCGTCGCCGAAGCGCTCCAGCGGGAACTCATGGGTGATCAGCGGCGCCGGGTCCAGCAGGCCGAGGCCGAAGGCCCGTACCGCATCGGACCAGGCCGAGGACGGTGCGCCGAAGACGCTCCGCACGGTGAGCTGGTTCAGGGATAGGCGCACCGGGTCGATAC
Organism: Streptomyces sp. NPDC052236; assembly: GCF_044548015.1. Lineage (NCBI taxonomy): Bacteria > Bacillati > Actinomycetota > Actinomycetes > Kitasatosporales > Streptomycetaceae > Streptomyces > Streptomyces sp. NPDC052236. The sequence goes on from NZ_JBIUBL010000008.1 coordinate 195,261, forward strand.
CGGCGGCGCCTTCGGTAAACATCCCGGTGAGTACCACCCGGCCGCCCCGGCGCGCCAGCAGACAGGCGTCGTTGGCGGTGGTCGGCGCGCCCGCGGTCTCCACGACCAGATCGAAGTGCCCGGCGAGCGCCGCGCCCTCCTGCGGGGAGTGCGTCTCGGTCGCCCCGAACCGCAGCGCCTGCTCGCCCCGCGAGGCCCTGGGGTCGATCACGGTCAGTTCGGCGGGGGAATGCGCGGCCAGCAGCTGGACGGCCAGCAGCCCCAGGGTGCCCGCGCCGACCACCGCGATCCGCTCACCGGCGCGCGGGGCTCCGGCCCGTACCGCCGCGGCGATCACCGCGGCGGGCTCCAGCAGGGCGGCGGCCCGCAGATCCGCGTCCGCGTTCAGCGGGTGCAGCAGCCGGGCCGGCACGGTCACATGGTCGGCGAACGCGCCGGGCTCGGTGAAGCCGGTCTCGGCGTAGCCGCTGGTGCACAGGCTCGTCTGACCCTCGCGGCACCGCTCACAGGTGCCGCAGGCGCGGAACCCCTCCGCGACGGTCTTACGGCCGATGAGAGCCGGGTCCACGCCCTCGCCCACCGCCTCGACGGTGCCGGACCACTCGTGGCCGGGCGTCACCGGGTAGCGCACATAGGCGGCGTCCCGGTGGCCGTCGTACACCTCGCGGTCGCTCATGCAGACCCCGACCGCGGCGACCCGCACCACGACCTCGCCGGGGCCCGGCGCCGGAACCGCGCGGTCCACGAGCCGGTGCTCGCCCGGCCGCTCGACGACGATGGCGCGGCTCACTTGGGCTGCCTCTTCTCCCAGCCGTCGGACCACAGGTCGAACCGGGCGCGCTGCTGGGGGAACTCGGCCGCCGCCTCGACGTCGAGCTCGACGCCCAGGCCCGGCGCGTGGGACACCTCGAAGTAGCCGTCGACCACCTGGGGAGCCCCCTTGACCACCTTCTTGATCTCCGCGTCGGCGAAGTCGTTGAAGTGCTCAAGGATCTTGAAGTTGGGCGTGCAGGCGGCGAGCTGGAGCGAGGCGGCGGTCAGCACGGACCCGCCGACATTGTGCGGCGCGATGAGCGTGTAGTGCGTCTCCGCGGTCGCCGCCAGCTTGCGGGTCTCCAGGATGCCGCCGATGTGCCCCAGGTCCGGCTGGATGATGTCCGCGGCCTGCGATTCGAACAGCTCGCGGAACTCGATCCGGTCGTGGATGCGCTCACCCGTGGCGATGGGGATGTCCACCTTCGCCGCGACCTTCTCCAGCGCCTTGAGGTTCTCCGGCGGCACCGGCTCCTCGAGCCAGGCGGGGTTGAACGGCGCCAGGTCGCGGGCCAGCCGTACCGCCGTGGCGGGGGAGAACCGGCCGTGCATCTCCAGCATCAGCTCGGTCTGCGGGCCGATCGCGTCGCGGACGGCCTCGATCAGCGACACCGAGTACAGCGTCTGCTCGCGGTCGAGCTCGAAGTGCCCGGTGCCGAACGGGTCGATCTTGAGCGCCTGGTAGCCGCGGGCGACCACTGCCTGGGCCGCCTTGTGGTACGCCTCCGGGGTGCGCTCGGTGGTGTACCAGCCGTTGGCGTACGCCTTGACCTTGTCGGTGACCTTGCCGCCGAGCAGCTGCCAGACCGGTACGCCGAGGGCCTTGCCCTTGATGTCCCAGCAGGCCATCTCGATGACGGCGATGCCCGACATGACGATTTCACCGGCGCGGCCGTAGTCGCCGTACTTCATCCGGCGGACCAGGTCCTCGACCGCGAAGGGGTCGGAACCGGCGATGTGGTTGGCCGTGGCCTCCTGGAGATACCCGATCAGCGCGTCGGTCCGGCCGAGCATGCGCGTTTCGCCGACACCGGTGAGACCCTCGTCGGTATGCACCTGGACGTAGGTGAGGTTACGCCAGGGAGTCCCGACGACGTGCGTGCTGATGCCCGTAATACGCAAGGCGGTCTGCCCCTCGAGTTGTTCGTTCGGTATTTCGTCACACGTTCGAAATGTTGGCGTGACGGTAATCAGCCAGGACGAAGGGTGTCAATGGGTTGTGCGGAGTCGTTATTCGCGTCCGGGCCATTGCCCCGCGAACCCGCCTATGCTTAGCCTGTGTTCGCAGTACCGGTCAGCGGTCGGAATTTCGAACAGGAACGGAGGTCGGCCATGGGTCGACTGGTACCAGCGGTGACGAGGGCGCTGGACATACTCGAACTGTTCCTGGAGGGCGACGGGACGCTCACGGCGCCGGACGTCACCCGCAGACTCCAGCTGCCCCGCACCACGGTCCACGAGCTGCTCACCACCCTGGCGGCACGCTCCTACCTGGTGCCGGTCCCCGACCAGCCGGGACGGTACCGGCTCGGCGTACGTATCTACCAGCTCGGCAGCCGGTACGCGGAGCAGCTCGACCTGGCGGCGGAGGGGCAGCAGGTCGCGCGCGAGGTCGCGGAGACCTGCGACGAGACGGTGCATGTCGCCATCCTTGAGGAAGCCGACGTCATCTATATCGCGAAGGTGGACTCCACCCACGCCGTCCGCATGGTCTCGGCCGCCGGTCGTAGGCTGCCCGCGCACTGCACCTCCGTGGGCAAGATGCTGCTGGCCTCGCTGTCCGAGACGGAGCTCGAATCCCGTATCGCGGACCGCGAGTTCACGGCGATGACGCCCAACAGCATCACTGGGGCGGAGCAGTTGCGGGCGGCGCTCGCGGAAGTCCGGGAGCGGGGCATCGCGGTGGAGCACCGGGAGTCCAACCCGGATGTGAGCTGTGTGGCCGCGCCGGTACGGGACAGCGCGGGCCGGGTGGTCGCGGCGCTGTCCATCTCGGTGCCGATGATCCGCTGGAGCGAGGAGCGCGAGACGGAACTGTCCGAGCTCGCCGCCAAGGGCGCGTCGGACCTCTCGACCCGGCTCGGCTACCGGGGTACGCGATGAGCTACGAGGTGGAGGTAGCCCTTCGCGAGCAGGCGGCGCTGGGCGAGGGACCGACCTGGGACCCGGCGGCCGGGCGGCTGATCTGGGTCGACATCCTCGGTTCACGGGTCCATACCTACGACCCGTCCGACGGCCGCCGCACGGTCATGGCCACCGAACAGCACGTCGGCGCGGCGAAGCCGCGCAAGGACGGCGGCCTGGTGGTCAACCTCCGCGACGGCATCGGCCTGTACGACGCGGACGGCGCGTTCTCCTGGCTGGTACGCGACCCGGTGGCGGGCAGACGCGGCAATGACGCGGCGGTGGCTCCGGACGGGGCGCTGTGGGCCGGGACGATGCGCTACGACGAGGCGGCGGGCGGGGGAAACCTGATCCGGATCACGCCGGACGGCACGGTCAGCGAACAGCTCGCCGAGGTGGCGATCAGCAACGGCACGGGCTGGAGCCCCGACGGGCGGCTGATGTACTACGTCGACACGTCCACGCAGCGTATCGACGTCTTCGACGTGGACGGCGACCAGATCCTGAACCGTCGCCTGTTCGCGGAGATCGACCCGGAGGAGGGCAGCCCGGACGGCCTGACGGTCGACGCGGAGGGGTGTGTCTGGGTCGCGCTGTGGGACGGCTCGGCGGTCCGCCGCTACGCGCCGGGCGGGGAGCTCGACCGGGTCGTGGCGTTGCCCGTGCCGAGGCCCACGGCGTGCGCTTTCGGCGGCGAGGGGCTGCGTGACCTGTACATCACGACGGCCCGGGTGGGCCTGACACGGCCGCACCCGCTGTCGGGCTCGGTCCTGGTCCTCCGGGACGCGGGCGAGGGCGTGGCGGGCACGCCGTTCGGCGGCTGACTCGCCTGCCGGGGGCTTGTTAAGGGGCTTCGCCCCCTGGACCCCCGGTACGGCCTTCGGTCGTGTCCTCAATCGCCGGACGGGCTTGAGTTGCCGGGCGAACCCGGCAACTCAAGCCTCGCCGGCGAAAACCCAGCCTCGCCGGCGTTTGAGGCGCTGGGGGTCCCCCCACGCCCGCAGGGTGTAGGGGGCGGGTTCGGGGGCAGCGCCCCCGACAGAGGCCCGACGCTTTCAGCCCCGCTGGGGGTACTCCCCCTACGCCCTCAGGGCGTAGGGGGAGATTGAGGCGCGGGGTTCGGGGCGGAGCCCCGACCAGGGCCCGCCGTACGGGCGATTCCGTGCGGCCGTATGTGCTCCGCACCCGCGCGCCCCCTTGCCCCCGCCCCGCACCGCCAGGTGCTCTGGGGATCGTCGGGTTCCCAGTCCGCAGGAGTACGGATGCACCGCAGCGCCATCCTCACCGCAGCCGCGCTGATCGCCCTCGCCGCAGCGGGCCCCGTCGGCCCCGCCGGCCCCGCGCACGCCTCCGCCGAGGAGGCGTCGCCGTCCAGGCCCGGCCGGGGCCTGCTCCTCACCCTCGCCGGCGGCGGGAACACCTGGATGCGCGGCGTCCTGCTGCGGTGCCCGCCCATGCCCGGATCACCGCACCCCCACGCCCTCGCCGCCTGCGGCGCGCTCTACGCGGCACGCGGCGACCTTGAGCGGCTGCCCGGTGCCCCGCGTCCATGCCATCGGAAGTACGACCCGGTCACGGCCCGTGCCGTCGGCACCTGGCGCGGCCGTGACGTCACCTGGCAGCGCACGTACGCGAATGCCTGCGTGCTCGACGCCGCGACCGGAGCCGTCTTCCGGTTCTGATCGGAAAGCTCAACGAAAAGCGGCCCTCGGGCCCTCCGGCCCCGTCAGCTGCCGCGCGAAGCGACCACCCCCAACGTCACCACCCCCAGCACCACCCAGCCGAACCAGAGCCAGCCATTGCTGCCCAGTGCCGCCGTATAGGCCGTCACGACCACCAGGGTCCCGACGGTGAGCACTCCCATCGCCTTCGTGGATCCGGACATCCGCCCTCCTCCGACAGCCTCGGCCGTCGGGTTCATCGTCACCCGGAAGGAGGGCCTCGCGCTACTGCCCGGTTACCGTCCGCGCGCCTGGAGTGAAGCCAGATACGCGTTGTACGCCGCCAGCTCCTTGTCCCCGTCGCGGTCCGCCGCCCGGTCCAACCGCCTCGCCTGCCGCTGATCGGAGCGGTACCACTGGAAGACCAACGCGATCAGCACCAGCACCGAGGGAATCTCACTGAACGCCCAGGCGATGCCGCCCGCCGCGTTCTGGTCGCTGAGCGCGTCGATGCCGAGCGAGGCCGGCGGATTCTCGTACGCCTTGATCATCGGCTCGGTCGCCATCATCAGCGCGATGCCGAAGAAGGCGTGGAACGGCATCCCCGCGAAGAGCTCCAGCATCCGCATCACATAGCCCGGCCGGTGCGGCCCCGGGTCCACGCCCATGATCGGCCAGAAGAAGACCAGTCCCACGGCGAGGAAGTGCGTCATCATCGCCGCGTGCCCGACCGTGGACTCCATCAGGAAGTCGAAGAGAGGCGTGAAGTACAGCGCGTACAGGCTCGCGATGAAGAGCGGGATGGTGAACGCGGGGTGCGTGACAATCCGCAGATAGCGGCTGTGCAGCAGCGCGAGCAGTACCTCGCGCGGCCCCTTGCTGCCGCGCCGCGCGGCGACCGGCAGCGCGCGCAGCGCCAGCGTCACCGGCGCGCCCAGCAGCAGCAGGATGGGCGAGACCATGCTGATCACCATGTGCTGCACCATGTGCACGCTGAACATGACCATGCCGTAGTCATTGAGCCCGGTGCACGTCACCAGGGCGATGGTGAGCACGCCCACGGTGAACAGGACCGTACGGCTGACCGGCCAGCTGTCGCCGCGCCTGCGCAGCCGCACCACACCCCACCCGTACAGCCCCAGTCCCAGCAGACAGCCGATGAGGAAGTACGGATCGGGTGAGTACTCGAGCCCGCGCCCCAGCGTGAACGGCGGCAGATCCATCGTCATGCCGTGCCCGCTGTGATCCATCCGCCGACCCCTGTTTCGTGCTGGTGTTTCGTGCTGGGTTGTCCACTTGTCCGCCCCAGCGTAGAACCGCCCCCGGCAGCGGTTGCGGCCGGGGGCGGTTCGTTCACAAACAGACCAAAATCACAGGACGCACTCGGCCTCGGCGTACCGATCCGCCGGGACGGTCTTCAGCGTCTCCACGGCCTCCGCCAGCGGCACCATGGTGATGTCCGTGCCGCGCAGCGCGGTCATCATGCCGAACTCGCCCCTGTGCGCCGCCTCCACCGCGTGCCAGCCGAAGCGCGTCGCGAGCACCCTGTCGTACGCGGTCGGCGTGCCGCCGCGCTGTACGTGCCCGAGGATGACCGGCCTGGCCTCCTTGCCGAGCCGGTGCTCAAGCTCCACGGAGAGCTGCTGGGCCACGCCCGCGAAACGCTCGTGCCCGTAGACGTCCTTGCTGCCCACGTTGAACTCCATCGTGCCCTCGCGGGGCTTCGCGCCCTCCGCGACCACGACGATGGCGAACTTCTTGCCCGCCGAGAACCGCTCCCCGACCCGCTGGGTCAGCTCCGCGATGTCGAAGGGCCGCTCCGGTACGACGATGGCGTGCGCGCCCGCCGCCATGCCGGAGTGCAGCGCGATCCAGCCGGTGTGCCGCCCCATGACCTCGACGACCATGACGCGCTGGTGCGACTCGGCGGTGGTCTTCAGCCGGTCGAGTGCCTCGGTGGCCACGCCGACGGCCGTGTCGAAACCGAAGGTGACATCGGTCGACGCGATGTCGTTGTCGATGGTCTTCGGTACGCCCACGATCGGCAGCCCGCCCTCGGAGAGGAGGTTGGCGGCCTTGAGCGTGCCCTCGCCGCCGATCGGGATGATCGCGTCGAGACCGAGATCGACGAGGTGTCCCTTGGCCCGTTCCACACCGTCGCGCAGATGCGCGGGCTGGACCCGGGAGGAGCCGAGAATCGTGCCGCCGCGGGCCAGGATGCCGCTTACCGCGTCAAGGTCGAGCTTGCGGTAGTCGCACTCCAGAAGGCCCTTCCAACCGTCGAGGAAACCGATGACCTCGTCGCCGTGGTCTACGACGGCGCGGTGCACGACGGAACGGATGACGGCGTTCAAGCCGGGGCAGTCGCCGCCGGAGGTGAGCACACCAATGCGCATTGCCCGGAATACCTTTGCAACGTGGGCCGAGTCCCGGACCACGTCGTCCGGTTGGATCCCCGCCACCCTACCGGCGCGAGGTGACGGGACCGAACCGGCCGTCCGACTGGTGGACGACGGCTCGGTGTCGAGCGGGCTTTCTCCGGATGCCCCGGCGGCTCAGGCGGGCTGGATCGCGGACGAGATGCGTTCGGCGCGCAGCGCCTCGAACCACCGGTCGTCCGTCGGCGGCAGCGCGTTCACATCGAGGGCCAGCTTCAGCAGCAGGTCCGCGATCAGCGGATTGCGGGCCATGACCGGGCCGTGCATGTAGGTGCCGAAGACGGTGTCGTTGTACGCGCCCTCCGTGCCGTCGCCCGTGCCGTTGCCCCGGCCGAGCTGGACCTTGGCGAACGGGCGGGCCGAGGGCCCGAGGTGGGTGATGCCCTGGTGGTTCTCGAAGCCGGTCAGCTGCGGCAGCCCGAACCGCGGGTCGATGTCCCCCAGTACGTCGCCGACGCACCGCTCGCCCTCGCCGCGCGTGGAGACCACGTCGATCAGGCCGAGACCCGGCTCGCGCTCGCCGAGGTCGTTGATGAACTCATGGCCGAGGATCTGGTAGCCCGCGCAGACCGAGAAGATGATCGCGCCGTTGGAGGCGGCCCGGCTGAGCCCGCCGTCACGGCGCAGCCGCTCGGACGCGAGCCGCTGCGGCCGGTCCTCACCGCCGCCGATGAGATAGATGTCACCGGAGGTGGGGACCGGCTGGTCGCTGCGCACGTCCATCCGCATCACGTCCAGGCCGCGCAGTCGGGCCCGGCGCTCCACGACGAGGGCGTTGCCCTGATCGCCGTAGGTGGACAGCAGGTCCGGATAGATCCAGACCAGGCGCAGGCTGTTGTCGCTCATGCTCATAAGTCCTTTTCGTCCTCAGATCAGTTGCCGACGCGACGGCGGAGGTCCTGGAAGGCGGTGTAGTTGGCGATCGCCTCGATCCTGCCGGGCGGTGCCATCCGTACCGCCTCGTCGGCGGAGTCGCACACCCGGAAGTCCAGGCCCGCCACCTCCAGGCGTACGGCGAGGTCGAGCTTGCGGTCGCCGATGACCAGGATCGGGTGACCGGCGAGGCGGGTGTAGTCGACGTCCCAGAGCCAGGAGGTGTCCGTGCCGTCGGCGCCGCGGGCGTTGACGGAGAGGATGACCGGGGTGGGCGGCGGGTCGATCAGGGAGAACGTCTCCAGCCAGCCCGCCGGGTTCTTCGCGAGCAGCAGCCGGATCTCCCGGCCCTGGAAGCTGACGACGTCGTACCGGCCCGCCACGGCCTGTACGGAGTACATGCGCTCCAGGGCGACCTGCGGCGGCACACCGAAGCACGCGACGACCGCGGCGGAGGTGGCGGCGTTGGCCTTGTTGGCGCGGCCCGGCAGCTGGAGGTGGATCGGCCAGGCGGAGCCGTGCGGGTCGAGGACATGGTCGCCGCTGAGCACCCAGCTCGGGGCGGGGCGGCGGAAACCGCAGTCGCCACAGAACCAGTCGTCGCCGGGGCGCTGCATCACACCGCCGCAGGCGGGGCAGGACCAGGCGTCGTCCTTCCACTCCTGACCGGCCGCCACCCACACCACGTTGGGGGAGGAGGACGCGGCCCAGACGATCAGCGGGTCGTCGGCGTTGGCGATGACCACGGCCTTCGTACCGGCCAGACCCTCACGCCAGCTCTCCGCCATCATCCGGGTCTCGGCCGCGCGGTCGAGCTGGTCGCGGGAGAGGTTGAGCAGCGCGATCGCCTTCGGGGTGACATCGCGGGCGACGCCGGCGAGGTACTTCTCGTCGACCTCGATCACACCGAACTTGGCGTCCGAGCCGCCCGCCAGCGCGGAGGTGATGCCCGCGGGCATATTGGCGCCGAGCGCGTTGGACACGACCGGGCCGGCGGCGCGCAGCGCCTCGGCGATCAGCCGGGTGGTGGTGGTCTTGCCGTTGGTCGCCGACACGAGGATCACGTCCAGGTGTTGCGCCAGCCGCCCCAGCAGATCGGGGTCGAGCTTGAGTGCGACCCGGCCGCCGATCACCGATCCGCTGCCGCGTCCGGCGGCGCGCGACACTGCTGCCGCGGCCTTGCCCGCCGTCACGGCCAGCTTGGCTCGCGGCGTCAGGGGCTCTGGGTTGCCGGGATGTCCTGACATCTGTCCTTGATCCTCCTTGCGTCGGTCGGGCTCAGCCTATCGATGTCCGGTCGGCGGCCAGCACCGCGGCACCGTCGGGAAACGTGGAGGTCCGGGCGGAACGTACGCTTGCGGCCATGCGAAATCGTCCTATCCCCGGCAGTTCCGGACTCGTACGGCCGTTGAGCCTGCACGGCGATCCGGTGCTGCACGCGCCCTGTGAGCCCGTCACGGACTTCTCCGCGCCACTGACGCGGCTCATCGAGGACCTGTTCGCGACGATGTACGCGGCGCAGGGGGTGGGCCTCGCGGCGAACCAGATCGGGGTTCCGCTGCGGGTGTTCGTCTACGACTGCCCCGACGACGACGATGTCCGCCACCTCGGACACATCGTCAACCCGCGGTTGGTACGGGCGGACGGGGTCACGGTCCGCGGGGCGGAGGGGTGTCTCTCGCTGCCGGGCATCGAGGCGGGTACGGAGCGGTTCGACGAGGCGGTGGTGGAGGGCGTGGACGGGGCGGGGGAGCCGGTGCGGGTGGCGGGCAGCGGGTTTTTCGCGCGGTGCCTGCAGCATGAGTGCGATCACCTGGACGGGATGGTGTACACGGACCACCTGTCGGGCTGGCGCGCCGCGCGCACGAGACGGGCTGCGCGTCGCCTCCGGCGGGCTTGATCCCCCTGGTACCGCCTTCGGCGGTGTCCTCAATCGCCGGACGGGCTCCAGCGGAGCCCCTCCGGCGATTGAGGAGCGGGGGTTCGGGGGCAGCGCCCCCGACATCTGAACGCCCCGCCTAGAACACCGCGCCCCCAGCACGGTCCCCCGCGTCCGCCAGCCTCCCCCACAACAGATCCGCCAAGCTCCCCACCAACTCCGCCCGCGAACACGGCCGTTCCCCCAGCCACCAGTCACCCGCCGCATGCATCATGCCGACGATCCCGTGACCCCACACCCGCGCCAACTGCTCGCTCCCCGGCCCCAGATCGACCCGGTCGTAGATCACCTTCGCCAGCTCCTCGCCCAGGCGCCGCAGCAGCGGCGCCGAGTGGCGGCCCACGTCGAAGCCCGCCTCCGGCTGCTGGCTGTCCTCCGCCGGATGCATCAGGAAGCGGTAGACCTGCGGCCGTGCCTCTATCGCCGCGAGGTAGGTGTCGAGCGTGGCCTCCACCCGCTGCCGCCGTTCCGCGGGCGCGTCCAGTGCCGCCCGCAGCGCGTCCAGCAGCGCGTCGGTGTGGCGGGTCGCGAGGGCGCGGTAGAGGCCGCCCTTGTCGCCGAAGTGCCGGTACAGGATCGGTTTGGTGATCCCCGCCTCGGCGGCGATCGCGTTCATGGAGGCATGCGGCCCGTCCCGCAGCACCACCCGGTCCGCGGCTTCGAGCAGTTCCCGGCGGCGCTGGTCGGCGGAGCGCTGGTGGCCGTCCGCCTGATGTGTGGTCTCCATAGTCGTTTCTCCCCGCCCTGACGATTGCGTCACGCCTGCGCAACGTAACACCCCGTCCGGTGGGCCAGGCGACGGGGCGGTGGCTGGTTGACACGGTCTACTTGCCGGTAACAGACTGCCGTTACCGCAAGTAACATCAAGCAGTCAGCGTAGTCCTGGAGGGACACATGGGCGAGTTCACGCTCGAACTCAACGACGACCAGAAGCAGGTCCGCGATTGGCTGAACGGTTTCGCCAAGGACGTGATGCGCCCGGCCGCCGCCGAGTGGGACGAGCGTGAGGAGACCCCCTGGCCGGTCATCCAGGAAGCGGCGAAGGTCGGAATCTACTCCCTCGACTTCTACGCCCAGCAGTTCTTCGACCCGACCGGGCTCGGCATCCCCATGGCGATGGAGGAACTGTTCTGGGGCGACGCGGGAATCGCGCTTTCCATCGTCGGTACGGGACTCGCGGCGGTCGGCGTCCTCGCCAACGGCACCGAGGAGCAGATCGGCACCTGGATCCCCCAGATGTACGGCGATGTGGAGGACATCAAGGTCGCGGCCTTCTGCTCCTCCGAGCCCGACGCGGGCTCCGACGTCGGCGCGATGCGTACGCGCGCGCTCTACGACCAGGCCAAGGACGAATGGGTGCTGAACGGCACCAAGACCTGGGCGACCAACGGCGGAATCGCCAACGTCCATGTCATCGTCGCCGTCGTCGACCCGGAGCTCGGCTCCAAGGGCCACGCCTCCTTCATCGTGCCGCCGAACACCCCGGGCCTTTCACAGGGCCAGAAGTTCAAGAAGCACGGCATCCGTGCCTCCCACACCGCCGAGGTGGTCCTGGAGGACGTACGCGTCCCCGGGCACTGCCTCCTCGGCGGCAAGGAGAAGCTGGACGAGCGCCTGGCCCGGGCGCGCGCGAGGGCGCGGGCCGGCGGCAAGCGAAGCGAGCTGGGGGTCCCCCCGGCCGGAGGCTGGGGGAGCGTGAAGAACGCCGCCATGGCCACCTTCGAGGCGTCCCGCCCCGCGGTCGGCGCGATGGCCGTGGGCACCGCCCGCGCCGCGTACGAAGTCGCCCTCGACTACGCCAGGACCCGCAGCCAGTTCGGCCGCCCCATCATCGACAACCAGGGCATCGCCTTCCAACTCGCCGACATGCGCATCCAGATCGACGCGGCGCGGCTGCTGGTGTGGCGCGCCTCCTGGATGGCCGCGGCGGGCAAGCCCTTCGACTCCGCCGAGGGCTCCATGTCCAAGCTGTACGCGAGCGAGACCGCCAAGAAGGTCACGGCGCAGGCCATTCAGATCCTCGGCGGCAACGGCTACACCCGCGAGTACCCGGTGGAGCGCATGCACCGCGACGCCGCGATTTATACGATCTTCGAGGGCACCAGCGAGATCCAGCGTCTGGTCATCGCGCGCGCCCTGTCGGGCCTGCCCATCCGCTAGCGATTCAGGCGGAGAGCTGCGCCTCGATGGCGGCGATGACCTCCGGCGCCTCGGGCTCGGTACGTGGGCGGATACGGGCCACGACCGCGCCGTCCTTGCCGATGAGGAACTTCTCGAAGTTCCACTGGACGTCGCCGGCCTTGCCGTCCGCGTCCGCGACCTGCGTCAGCTCCGCGTACAGCGGGTGCTGCTCCGCGCCGTTCACCTCGGTCTTCTCCAGCATGGGGAACGTCACACCGTACGTCGCCGAGCAGAAGGACTGGATCTCCTCCGCGCTCCCCGGCTCCTGGCCCATGAACTGGTTGCAGGGCACCCCGAGCACGGTGAAACCGCGGTCTCCGTACTCCTTCTGCAGCCGCTCAAGGCCCGCGTACTGCGGTGTGAGGCCGCACTGGGAGGCGACATTGACCAGCAGGACCGCCTGGCCCCGGTAGTCGCCGAGGGACGTGGCGTCACCGGTGAGCGTGCGCAGCGGGATGTCGTACAGAGTCATCGTGATCTCCTCAGAGGGGGTAGAGGGGGTCTTTCGGCGTTCATTGTGGCCGTTATCGCGCGTGTTCGTTGTGGCCCTTGTACGGACGGAACAGTCCCTCCTGTACCACCGAGACCAGGAGGTTGCCGCCGCGGTCGTAGATCCGGCCGCGCGCCAGGCCACGGCCGCCCGTCGAGATCGGTGACTCCTGGTCGTACAGGAACCACTCGTCCGCACGGAAGGGCCGGTGGAACCACATCGCGTGGTCCAGCGACGCCATGTCGAAGCCGCGCCTGCCCCAGAGCGGCTCAACTGGAATGCGTACCGCGTCCAGGAGCGTCATGTCACTCGCGTACGTCAGCGCGCAGGTGTGCACCAGCGGATCGTCGCCCAGCGGGCCCACCGCGCGCATCCACACGGCGCTGCGCGGGTCCGCCTCCTTGATCTCCTCCGGCGTCCAGCGCAGCCGGTCGGCATAGCGGATGTCGAACGGCTGGCGGCGGGCCATCCGCTCCAGCGCCTCGGGAAGTACGCCGAGATGCGCACGGATCTCGTCGGGGAGGGTGGGGAGCGTTTCGGGGTCGGGGAACTCCAGGCGCGGGGGCAGCTGGTGCTCGATGCTGCCCTCCTCCGGCCGGTGGAAGGATGCCGTCAGATTGAAGATCGTCTTGCCCTGCTGCACGGCCGTGACCCGGCGGGTGGTGAACGACCGGCCGTCCCGTACGCGCTCGACCTGGTAGACGATCGGTACGCCGGGGATGCCGGGGCGCAGGAAGTACGCGTGCAGCGAGTGCACCGGGCGCTCGCCGTCGGTCGTGCGGCCCGCCGCCACCAGCGCCTGGCCGGCGACCTGGCCGCCGAAGACCCGTTGCAGGGACTCCTCGGGGCTGCGTCCGCGGAAGATGTTGACCTCGATCCGCTCCAGGTCGAGCAGATCTACCAGGCGCTCGGCCGGGTTCGTCATCGGGTGTTTCTCCTGTGTCCGAGCTGTGCTGTTCGTCTGTATGCCGTAAATGCCGGAAATGTTAGAGCTGGCCTACGTCGGTGATGCGCACGACGGCCAGCCCTTCCTCGTCCGAGGCCGCGAGATCGACCTCCGCGCTGATGCCCCAGTCATGGTCGCCGTTCGGGTCGGCGAAAATCTGCCGGACGCGCCACAGCCCGTGCTGCTCGTCCTCCTCGATCACCAGCAGCTTCGGGCCGCGCGCGTCGGGTCCTGTGCCCAGTTCGTCGTACTCGTCCCAGTACTTGTCCATCGCCCCGGCCCACGCGTCCGCGTCCCAGCCGGTCGCGCTGTCCAGCTCACCGAGGTCGTAGAACCTCTCCAGCGCCGCCAGCTCCACCCGCCGGAACATGGCGTTGCGCACCAGCACCCGGAAGGCGCGGGCATTGGCGGTGACCGGCCTGACCTGGTCGGCCTTCTCCTGGGCCTGCTCGGCGGTCTCGACCTCAGGGTTGGCGAGCTGCTCCCACTCGTCCAGCAGGCTGGAGTCCACCTGCCGCACCATCTCGCCGAGCCAGGCGGTCAGGTCCTCCAGGTCCTCGGACTTCAGGTCGTCCGGGATGGTGTGCTCCAGCGCCTTGTACGCGCCCGCGAGGTAGCGCAGCACAATGCCCTCGGTGCGGGCGAGCTCGTAGTGCGAGGTGAACTCCGTGAAGGACAGCGCCCGCTCGTACATGTCACGGATGACGGACTTCGGCGAGACCGGGTGATCGCCGACCCACGGATGGCTCGTGCGGTACACGTTGTACGCGTGCCACAGAAGCTCTTCCAGCGGCTTGGGGTACGAGATGTCCTGGAGCCGCTCCATCCGCTCCTCGTACTCGATGCCCTCCGCCTTCATCGCGCCGATCGCCTCGCCGCGCGCCTTGTTCTGCTGGGCGGCGAGGATCTGGCGCGGATCGTCCAGCGTGGACTCCACGACCGAGACCATGTCCAGGGCGTACGAGGGCGATTCCTGGTCCAGCAGCTCGAAGCACGCCAGCGCGAAGGTGGACAGCGGCTGGTTCAGCGCGAAGTTCTGCTGAAGATCGACGGTGAGCCGGACGATACGGCCCTCGGCGTCGGGTGTGTCGAGCTGCTCGACCACGCCGCCGTCGAGCAGCGAGCGGTAGATGGCGATGGCGCGCCGGATGTGGCGCAGCTGTGCCTTGCGCGGCTCGTGGTTGTCCTCAAGGAGGTGGCGCATCGCCTCGAAGGCATTGCCGGGGCGGGCGATCACCGACAGCAGCATGGTGTGCGTGACCCGGAAGCGGGAGATCAGCGGCTCCGGCTCGGCGGCGATGAGCTTCTCGAACGTGGTGTCCGACCAGGCGACAAAGCCCTCTGGGGCCTTCTTGCGGACGACCTTGCGGCGCTTCTTCGGGTCGTCGCCGGCCTTGGAGAGGGCCTTGTCGTTCTCGATGTCGTGCTCGGGCGCCTGGGCGGCGACCAGACCGGCCGTGTCGAACCCCGCGCGGCCCGCGCGGCCCGCGATCTGGTGGAACTCACGCGCCCGCAGGGTGCGTACGCGCGTGCCGTCGTACTTGGTGAGCGCGGTGAACAGCACCGTGCGGATGGGTACGTTGACGCCCACGCCGAGCGTGTCCGTACCGCAGATGACCTTCAGCAGGCCCGCCTGGGCGAGCTTCTCGACCAGCCGGCGGTACTTGGGCAGCATGCCCGCGTGGTGGACGCCGATGCCGTGGCGCACATAGCGGGAGAGGTTGCGGCCGAACTTGGTGGTGAACCGGAAGCTGCCGATCAGCTCGGCGATCTGGTCCTTCTCCTCGCGCGAGCACATATTGATGCTCATCAGCGACTGGGCCCGCTCCACGGCCGCAGCCTGCGTGAAGTGCACGATGTAGACGGGCGCCTGCCGGGTCTCCAGGAGCTCGGTCAGCGTCTCCGTGATGGGGGTGCGCCGATACTCGTACGAGAGCGGGACCGGCCGGGTCACGGACTTCACGACCGAGGTGGGGCGGCCGGTGCGGCGGGTGAGGTCCGCCTCGAAGCGGGAGACGTCGCCGAGGGTCGCGGACATGAGGATGAACTGCGCCTGCGGCAGCTCCAGGATCGGGATCTGCCAGGCCCAGCCGCGGTCGGGCTCCGCGTAGAAGTGGAACTCGTCCATCACGACCTGGCCGACGTCGGCGTGCTTGCCGTCGCGCAGGGCGATGGAGGCGAGCACCTCGGCGGTGCAGCAGATGACGGGGGCGTCGGCGTTGACGGACGCGTCGCCCGTGAGCATGCCGACGTTCTCCGTGCCGAAGAGCTTGCAGAGGTCGAAGAACTTCTCCGAGACCAGTGCCTTGATCGGCGCGGTGTAGAAGGTGACCTTGTCCTGGGCCAGCGCGGTGAAGTGCGCACCCGCCGCGACCAGGCTCTTTCCGGAGCCGGTGGGGGTGGAAAGGATCACGTTGGCCCCGGACACCACCTCGATCAGCGCCTCCTCCTGAGCCGGGTAGAGCGTGATGCCCTGGCCTTCGGACCATGTGGAGAAGGCTTCGAAGAGGGCATCGGGGTCGGCGTTCGGCGGCAGCTGATCGATAAGGGTCACACCCCCCATCTTGCCTGGCTTCCCCCCGGATGAGGGAACCGGCCGACGGCGGCAAGATCACGGGCGATACGCTGCCCTGTCGAGCGGGCTTTCAACTGGGCTTCACCACAAGAACATATGGGGCAGGAACATACATGATGGGACCGGCGCACTCTCTCTCCGGGGCGGCCGCTTGGCTTGGGGTGGGCGCGGCGACGGCCGCCGCCGGTCACCCGATGCCATGGCCGGTCCTCGTCGTCGGGGCGCTGATCTGCGCGGGTGCGGCGCTGGCGCCCGACCTGGACCACAAGGCGGCGACGATCTCGCGGGCGTTCGGCCCCATATCGCGCGGGCTGTGCGAGATCGTCGACAAGCTGTCGTACGCCGTCTACCAGGCGACGAAGAAGCCCGGCGACAAGCGCAGGACCGGCGGCCACCGCACGCTGACGCACACCTGGCTGTGGGCGGTCATGATCGGCGCGGGCGCGTCGGCGCTGGCGTTCACGGGGGGCCGGTGGGCGGTCCTGGTGATCCTCTTCATCCATGTGGTTCTGGCGGTGGAAGGCCTGCTGTGGCGTGCGGCGCGGGTCTCCAGCGACATACTGGTGTGGCTACTGGGCGCGACGAGCGCGTGGATCCTGGCGGACATCCTCAACAAGCCGGGCAACGGCTCGGACTGGCTGTTCACGTCCCCGGGCCAGGAGTACCTGTGGCTGGGCGTGCCGATCGTGCTGGGCGCGCTGGTCCACGACATCGGCGACGCGCTGACGGTGTCGGGCTGCCCGGTCCTGTGGCCGATCCCGGTGGGCCGCAAGCGCTGGTACCCGATCGGCCCGCCGAAGGCGATGCGGTTCAGGGCGGGGAGCTGGGTGGAGCTGAAGGTGCTGATGCCGGTGTTCATGCTGCTGGGGGGCGCGGGCGGGGCGGCGGCGCTCGGGGTGATCTGAATCCAGCCTCGCTGGGGGTACTCCCCCTGGCTTCGCCGGGGGCCCCCCCCATGCCGAAGGCCATGGGGGGAGATTGAGGCGCGGGGTTCGGGGCGGAGCCCCGACAAGGGCCCGAGGGCAAAATAAGCCCCGCCGGCGTTTGAGGCGCTGGGGGTCCCCCCACGCCCGCCGGGGCGTAGGGGGCGGGTTCGGGGGCCAGAGCCCCCGACAAGGGCCCGTCACACGGTGATGACCACCTTGGCTCGCGCGTGCTCCATTTCCAGATACCGGATCGCCTCGGGCGCCTCGCTCAACGGGTACGTCCGGTCGATGACCGGCCTGACCTTTCCGGACTGGGCGAGCTCCCGCAGCGCCGCCAGGTTCTCGCTGCGCGGCTTCGCCGTGAGGACGAGCAGCCGGTGCCGGACGAAGCGCGACAGCGCCTGCCCCTTGAAGATGAGGCCTATCGGCCCGAGGAAGCTGCCGCCGTCGGACACGCCCCCACCGGACAGAACCAGCGTCCCCGCTGGTGTCAGCGCACCCCGGAGCTCGCTCAGCGAACGGTTCCCCACCAGGTCGAACACGACGTCGTACCGCCGGCCGTTGCGGGTGAAGTCCTCGCTGGTGTAGTCGATGACGTAGTCCGCGCCAAGAGACTTGACCAGCTCCACATTTCTCGTACTGCACACACCGGTCACTTCCGCGCCGAACGCCTTGGCTATCTGTACGGCGAAGGTGCCCACGCCACCCGACGCGCCATTGACCAGGACCTGCTGTCCCGGCTGTACCCGCACCTGGTCGCGCAGGCCCATGAGCGCGGTGTTCCCCGCCAGCGGCACCGCCGCCGCCTGCTCGAACGTCAGGCCGGCGGGTTTGGTGTCCACCACATCCTGCGAGGCACACACATACTCGGCGAACGCTCCGTCGGCCTCGCCGTACACCTCGTCACCGGGGTGGAAACGCTTCACGTCCTTGCCGACCGCTTCCACCCGGCCCGCGAAGTCCGTGCCCCGGATCTTCGCTTTCGGCCTGCCGAGCCCGAGCGACAGGCGCGCCAGATACGGGTCGCCCCGCATGACGTGCCAGTCGCGCGCGTTGACCGTCGCCGCGTGGACCCGGACCAGCACCTCATGGCCGGCGGGCACCGGCTTGTCGACCTCTCTGAGTTCCAAGACGTCAGATGACCCGTACCGGTCCTGGACGATTGCCTTCATCGGGCCCCCGTAGCGGAAGTTCAGCACTGCTCAGGACCGTAGCCGAGCGGCCTCGGTGCGGGCATCAGGGACAAGCCCTAGGGCGTGTTTTAGAAGTCCCTCCCCCTGGACTTCGTCCGGGGGGACCCCCAGCCCCGCGACGCCTGGCACGCGCACTCGCGGTGTTGTCGGAGTCGCCCAAGTACTCCCCCAGAGCTTCGCCTGGGGGTGCCCCCACCGCCTTGCGATTGCACGCACCAGACGCCGCAGGGCCCGCCCCACGGGCGGACGGCGCTACTTCCAAAACACGCCCTAGGTGAGACCCTCAGGCGGCGTCAGCCGTGCCAGGACTGCCACAGCGCCGCGTACGCCCCCTCCGCCGCCACCAGTTCGTCGTGGTTGCCCAGTTCGGAGATCCGGCCCTCCTCGACCACCGCGATCACATCCGCGTCGTGCGCCGTATGCAGGCGGTGAGCGATCGCGACCACCGTGCGCCCGTCCAGGATCCGGGAGAGCGAACGCTCCAGATGACGCGCCGCCCGCGGGTCGAGCAGCGACGTCGCCTCGTCCAGCACCAGCGTGTGCGGGTCCGCCAGCACCAGGCGGGCCAGCGCGATCTGCTGCGCCTGGGCCGGGGTGAGGGCGAGCCCGCCCGAACCGACCTCGGTGTCCAGCCCGTCGTCCAGACCCCGGGACCAAGCGTCCGCGTCGACCGCGCCGAGCGCCGCCCACAACTCCGCGTCTTCCGCACCCGTACGGGCCAGCAGCAGATTGTCGCGCAGGGAGCCCACGAAGACATGGTGTTCCTGGTTGACCAGAGCCACATGCCGGCGAACGCGCTCCGCGGGCATCCGGGACAACTCGGCCTTGCCCAGGGTGACATGGCCCGCCCTGGGCGCGTAGATGCCCGCGAGCAGCCGACCCAGGGTCGACTTGCCCGCGCCGGACGGGCCGACCAGAGCGAGCCGGGTTCCGGGGGCCACGGCCAGCGACACCTGGTGCAGCACGTCCACACCCTCCCGGTAGCCGAAGTGCACGTCGTCCGCGCGGACATCGCGCCCGTCGGGGCTGACCAGCTCGTCGCCCGCGTCCGGTTCGATCTCGCGGACGCCCACCAGCCGGGCCAGCGACACCTGGGCCACCTGGAGCTCGTCGTACCAGCGCAGGATGATCCCGACCGGGTCGACCAGCATCTGCGCCAGGAGCGCGCCCGTCGTCAGCTGGCCGACGTCGAGCCAGCCCCGCAGAACGAACCAGCCGCCGATCATCAGCACCGAGGCGAGCACGGTGACATGCGTGAAGTTGATGACGGGGAAGAGGACCGACCGCAGGAAGAGCGTGTAGTGCTCCCACCTGGTCCACTCCCGCACCCGCTGGTCGGAGAGCGCAATACGCCGCGCGCCGAGGCGGTGCGCCTCGATGGTCCGGCCCGCGGCGACGGTCTCGGTGAGGACGGCGGCGACCGCCGCGTACCCCGCCGCCTCCGAGCGGTACGCGGACGGCGCCCGCTTGAAGTACCAGCGGCACCCCACCACCAGCAGCGGCGTGGCCACCAGCACCGCGAGCGCCAGCGGCGGCGCGGTCACCGTCAGACCGGCCATCAGCAGCGCCGCCCACACCACGCCGATGGCCAGCTGCGGCACGGCTTCGCGCATCGCGTTCGCCAGCCGGTCGATGTCGGTGGTGATACGGGAGAGCAGATCGCCCGTGCCCGCGCGCTCCAGCACACCCGGGGGCAGTCCCACCGCCCGGACGAGAAAGTCCTCACGCAGATCGGCGAGCATTTCCTCGCCGAGCATCGCGCCGCGCAGCCGCACCAGCCGTACGAACACGGTCTGGATGACGAGCGCGAGCGCGAAACCGCCGATGATCCACTCCAGTTGGAGTTCGCGCGCTCCGTCCGACAGCCGCTCCACCACGGAGCCGAGCAGATACGGGCCCGTCATGGACGCGATCACCGCGATCGCGTTGACGGTGATCAGCATGGTGAAGGCCCGCCGATGGCGGCGGAACAGCTCCCGCACATAGGACCGTACGGTGGCCGCGCTGCCGACGGGCAGAGTCGTCGCCGACTCCGGTGCCGCCGGGTCGTAATCCGGTGGCGCCATGCCGATCATGCCGACTCCTCTTCCATTATTTCTTTATCTATTTCTCGGTCTATTTCCTGATCCAGCTCTTCGAACGCCGCCAGTTCGTCGTCCGTCTCGCGGGTGACGACGGCCCGGTAGCGCGGCTCGCTGTGCAGCAGCTCGCGGTGTACACCCACGGCCACCACCGCGTCGTCGTCCAGCAGCACCACCCGGTCCGCGAGGTCGAGCAGCAGCGGCGACGAGGCGAAGACCACGGTCGTACGGCCCGTGCGCAGGCGCTTGACGCCTGCCGCGACCCGCGCCTCCGTGTGCGAGTCGACAGCCGACGTCGGCTCGTCAAGAACCAGCACCCCGGGGTCGGTCACCAGCGAACGGGCCAGCGCGAGGCGCTGCCGCTGACCGCCCGACAGGGAACGTCCGCGTTCGGTGATCCGCGTCCGCATCGGGTCGCCGTCGGCGTCCACGGACGCCTGGGCGAGCGCGTCGAGCACATCGCCGCACTCCGCCGCCGCCAACGCGTCCTCGGCCGGGACATTGCCGGAGGAGGGGACGTCGAGCAGCTCCCGCAGAGTGCCGGAGAGCAGCACCGGGTCCTTGTCCTGTACGAGGACGGCTCGCCGTGCCTCGTACAGCGCCAGGTCGTCCAGCGGGACCCCGCCGAGGAGTACGGACGCGGTCTCCGTTGCCGCCTCGGCGTCCTTCTCGGCGGCCGGGTGACCGCCGAGGCGTTCGGCCAGCAGTCCCGCCGCGTCCGGGTCGCCGCAGACCACGGCGGTGAACCGGCCGGCGGGGGCCAGCAGGCCGCTGACCGGGTCGTACAGATCGCCGCTGGGGCGGCCGTACTCCACCCCGGAGGGCTCCGTGGTGCGCCGCAGCGCCAGCACGCGCGCCGCGCGCTTCGCGGAGGGGCGGGAGAAGGAGAACGCCATGGCGATCTCCTCGAAGTTCCGCAGCGGGTAGTTCGTGAGCAGCACGGCGCTGTAGACGGTGACGAGTTCGCCCACCGTGATCTTCCCGTCGAGGGTGAGCCGCGCGCCGTAGCCGACCACCGCGATCAGCAGCAGACCCGGCAGCAGCACCTGGATCGCGGCGATCAGCGCCCACATGCGGGCGCTGCGGACGGCGGCCCTGCGCACCTCCTGGGAGGCGCGGCGGTAGCGGCCCAGGAACAGCTCCTCGCCGCCGATGCCGCGCAGCACGCGCAGGCCCGCGACCGTGTCCGAGGCCAGCTCGGTGGCCCTGCCCGCCTTCTCGCGCTGGACGTCCGCGCGCCGGGTGGCGCGGGGCAGCAGCGGAAGTACGGACAGTGCGAGGACCGGCACTCCGATCGCGACCATGAAGCCGAGAGCGGGCTGGTAGATCACCAGACCCACGGAGACCACGATCAGCGTGAGGGCAGCGGCGGCGAACCGGGAGAGCGCCTCGACGAACCAGCCGATCTTCTCCACGTCGCCGGTGGAGACCGCCACCACCTCGCCCGCGGCGACCCGGCGGGTCAGCACCGCGCCGAGCTCCGCGGTCCTGCGGGCCAGCAGCTGCTGGACGCGGGCGGCGGCGGTGATCCAGTTGGTGATGGCGGTGCGGTGGAGCATGGTGTCGCCAAGGGCGACGGCCACGCCGAGCAGCACGATCAGCCCGCCCGCGTACGCCAGTCGGCGGCCGGAATCGTCCACTACGGCCTGGACGGCGAGGCCCACGCCGAGTGGCATTCCGGCGATGCCGAGCTGGTGCAGCAGCCCCCAGAACAGGGACTTGAGCTGGCCCCCCAGCTGATTGCGGCCGAGCCACAGCAGGAATCGCGTGCCGGACCGGACGTCTGGATCACCTGGATCGGGATACGGAAGATCGCGAATCTGCATGACGTCCCAGGGCTCGAAAGGTTTGCTCAAACCGTGCAAGGTTCGCCTTTTGGAGCCCTCACCTGCAATCGATTTTTGTCCGCGGACACACAGAACGCGCCAAGGTCGATGGTGCTGCTGAGGCGTGACTGGGGGGCTGGGGCCGGGGAGGCCGGGCGGCGCGCGTGGTGTCAGCAGCGCGGCGGAGTGCCGTCGACCAGCGTGGAGAGCAGGCCGCCGAGCAGCTCACGCTGGTCGGTGGTCAGGGGGGACAGTATGTCCTCCGCGGCGGCGCGGCGGGCATAGCGCAGGGACTTGAGCGTGGCGCGGCCGGTGTCGGTGAGCTCGATCCGTATCACCCTGCGGTTGCTCGGGTCGGGCACGCGGCGCACCCGGCCGCTCGCCTCCAGGCCGTCGACCAGGCTCGTCACGGCGCGGGGGACCACCTCCAGGCGGGCGGCGAGATCGGTCATGCGCGGCGGGGCCTCGTAGTGCGCGACGGTGCGCAGCAGGCGGGACTGCGCCGGTGTGATCGCTATGTCGGCCGACTCCAGCTGCCGCTTCTGGCTGCGGTGCAGTCGCCGGGTCAAGCGCAGCAGCTGCTCGGCCAGCAGGCCGTCGGGGTCGGGTGCGTTCATGTTCGAACAGTATCAGGAGCACGTTCATTGTGAATAGAGGTAACAGTGAGCTATGCTCTCATAATCTTGCTGTTCTCTTTCATGTTCATGTCTTCAGTCTCTGCCCCCACTCGGACCCTGTCGAAGGAGCCCATGCACCCCGAATCCCAGCCACCCGCCGAGGTGCGCCGCATCCTTCGGCTATTCCGCCCCTACCGCGGCCGGCTGGCCGTCGTCGGCCTGCTCGTCGGCGCCGCGTCGCTCGTCTCGGTCGCCTCGCCGTTCATGCTGCGCGAGATCCTCGACACCGCCATCCCGCAGGGCCGCACCGGACTGCTCAGCCTCCTCGCGCTCGGCATGATCCTCACCGCCGTGATGACCAGCGTCTTCGGCGTGCTCCAGACGCTGATCTCCACCACCGTCGGCCAGCGCGTCATGCACGACCTGCGCACCGCGGTCTACGCCCAGTTGCAGAGCATGCCGCTCGCCTTCTTCACCAGGACCCGCACCGGAGAGGTCCAGTCGCGCATAGCCAATGACATCGGCGGAATGCAGGCGACCGTGACCTCCACCGCGACCTCCCTGGTCTCCAACCTCACGGCCGTGGTCGCCACAGTCGTGGCGATGCTCGCGCTGGAGTGGCGGCTCACCGCCGTCTCGCTGCTCCTGCTGCCGCTGTTCGTATGGATCAGCCGGCGGGTCGGCCGCGAGCGCAAGAAGATCACCACACAGCGGCAGAAACAGATGGCGGCCATGGCCGCCACCGTCACCGAGTCGCTGTCGGTCAGCGGCATCCTCCTCGGCCGCACCATGGGCCGGGCCGACTCACTCACCCGCTCCTTCGCGGAGGAGTCCGAGCGTCTCGTCGACCTCGAAGTGCGCTCCAGCATGGCCGGGCGGTGGCGGATGTCCACAATAGGCATCGTCATGGCGGCCATGCCCGCCCTCATCTACTGGGCAGCGGGGTTCGCGCTCCAGTCCGGCGGGCCCACCATCTCCATCGGCACGCTTGTCGCCTTCGTCTCGCTCCAGCAGGGCCTGTTCCGCCCCGCGGTGAGCCTGCTCTCCACCGGAGTGCAGATGCAGACCTCGCTCGCCCTCTTCCAGCGGATTTTCGAGTATCTCGACCTGCGGGTGGACATCACCGAGCCCGAGGACCCGGTCCGGCTCGACAAGATCTGCGGCGAAGTGCGCTTCGAAGACGTCGAGTTCGCGTACGACGACAAGCAGGCGCGGCCGACCCTCGACGGGATCGACGTCACGGTGGAGGCGGGCGGCAGCCTCGCCGTCGTCGGGCCCACCGGCTCCGGCAAGTCCACGCTCAGCTACCTGGTGCCGCGGCTGTACGACGTCACGGCTGGCAGGGTCACGCTCGACGGCGTTGACGTGCGCGACCTCGATTTCGACACCCTCGCCCGGGCAGTGGGAGTCGTCTCCCAGGAGACATATCTCTTCCATGCCTCCGTCGGCGACAATCTGCGCTTCGCCAAGCCGGATGCCACGGACGCGGAGATTCAGGCGGCGGCTCGCGCCGCGCAGATCCACGACCACATCGCGTCCCTGCCCGATGGCTATGACACCCTGGTCGGCGAGCGGGGCTACCGCTTCTCCGGCGGCGAGAAGCAGCGGCTCGCCATCGCCCGCACCATCCTGCGCGATCCGCCCGTCCTCATCCTGGACGAGGCGACCAGCGCCCTCGACACCCGTACCGAGTACGCGGTACAGCAGGCCATCGAGGCGCTTTCCGCGGGCCGTACCACCATCACCATCGCCCACCGGCTGTCCACCATCCGGGATGCCGACCAGATCGTGGTCCTCGACGCCGGGCGCATAGCGGAGCGCGGCACCCATGAGGAGCTGCTCGACCGGGACGGCCGGTACGCCGCGCTGGTGCGCAGGGACGCGCGGTTGACCTCCGTCGCACCCTGAGCGCCAGGGTCTCAGGCCAGGGCGGGTTCCCGTTCCTCCAGCAGCCGCTTGAGTTCGCGGACCGCTGCCCGGCCCGCCCTGTTGGCGCCGATGGTCGAGGCCGAAGGCCCGTACCCGACGAGATGGACGCGGGCGTCCCGTACCGCGCGCGTGCCCTCCAGCCGGATGCCGCCGCCCGGCTCGCGCAGCCGCAGCGGCGCGAGATGGTCGATCGCCGCGCGGAAGCCGGTCGCCCAGAGGATCACATCCGCCTTCACCGTCCGCCCGTCGTCCCAGGCGATCTCGGTCGGCGTGATCCGGTCGAACATCGGCAGCCGGTCCAGGACCCCGCTCTCGCGGGCCCGCCGTACGGCGTCATTGACGGGCAGACCGGTCACGGAGACCACGCTCTTCGGCGGCAGTCCGCGCCGTACCCGCTCCTCCACCATGGCCACCGCCTCCCGGCCGGCGTCCTCGTTGAAGGGGCCCTCGCGGAAGACGGGCGGCCGTCGCGTCACCCAGGTCGTGTCCGCCGCCACCTCCGCGAGCTCCATCAGATGCTGGGTCCCGGAGGCGCCACCGCCCACCACGACCACGCGCTGCCCGGCGAACGCCCCGGGTCCGGGGTAGTCCACGGTGTGCAACTGCCGCCCCCGGAAGGTCTCCTGGCCCGGGTAGCGCGGCCAGAACGGGCGGTCCCAGGTGCCGGTCGCATTGATCAGCGCCCGGGCCGCCCACGTCCCCTCGGAGCTCTCAACGAGCAGCCGCCCGAGCCCGCTCTCGCTCCCGGTCCCGGTCCCGGTCCCGTCGTCGCGTACCGCGGTGACGTCGATGGGCCGGCGCACCTTCAGGCCGAAGCGCTCCTCGTACGCGGCGAAGTACTCACCGATCACCTCGGACGAGGGCCGCCCGTCGTCGGCGCCCGTCAGCTCCATGCCCGGCAGTGCGTGCATGCCGTGCACCTTGCCGTACGTCAGTGAGGGCCAGCGGAACTGCCAGGCGCCACCCGCCCGCGGGGCGTGGTCGAGCACCACGAAATCGCGGTCCGGCTCCAGCCCGACGCGCCGCAGATGGTAGGCGCCGGCCAGCCCCGCCTGCCCGGCGCCGATGACGACCACGTCCACGCTGCGTACCCCGAAGTTGTTCACGTTTCTACCAACCGGGGCTGTGCCCTGGATCTTCCCGCGCACTTTCGCGGAAGGAAGCGGAAGGAAAGTGAGCACGGCCCACAGTGCGTACAGCGACGATCCAAGACGAAGGGAGATCTGGTCGACCCTGACGAAACACGCCTGGGTTCCATGCTGGATGCGCCGGATAAGCGGAGGGCTCAACTCCGCGTAGTGAAGGAGGGCCTGGACTCCAGGGTGGCGGGAGAACGGATCATCTTTGCCGTTCGGGCGGCGCGGGCCAGGGACGAGGCCCAACGACATCGCATGGCGCACCCAGGAGGGCGCGGCATCCAGCCGCCCCTTTCGGAGCGTAGGGGAGCGGCTACCCGACGCGTCGCCGGTTTGGCCCGAGCACCCCACCCGCCGCTCGCACCAGGGCCCGCGAGCTAGGACTTCACGTAGGAATCTTCCCAATGGCGAGACGTCATGGTCAGTTGCCCTCTGGGGGTGCCGGGAGTGGTAGCGGGCGTGGCGGCACGGGGGTGGACACCACGATCGAGGTCGTGGTTTGACCGAAGATCAGGAACCTGTCGATGATCCCCTCAAGCCCTTCGATGGACGGAGCGTGGACCTTCAGGTAGAAGCAGTCCTCCCCGGTGACCCGGTGGCATTCGACCACCTGCGGAGTGCTGCGGGCGGCTTCGGCGACCTTCGGCAACTGACCGGGACCCGGCCGGACGCGCAGAAGAGCGGTCACCGGCATGCCGAGCGAGGACGGGTCGACGTTCATCCGGAAACCGGTGATGACGCCGGTCCTTTCCAGGCGTTGGACCCGTTCCGTGACCGCGGGCGCGGACATCCCGACCCGGCGGGTCAGCTCCGACATGGACACGCGCGGATCGCCGTGCAGCTCGGTCAGCAGCCGCACGTTGACGGCGTCAAACAGGCGCATTCGCTCGTCGTAGGCGTTCTGGCTGTTTGGGCTTGATTCTCCAGGCACTTGGCTCCTCTCACCTTAAAAGAGCCATTCGTTTTCGCAGCCCTTGTCCAGAAGATAATGGCATGAAGTCGATCTCGACACCGGTCGGTGTCCAACGGCCGACGCCGGTACAGCTCCCCCTGGGACAGGCGCCGCCCCAGGCGTTCTTCGCCGTCAGCGCGATCTTCCATTACCTCGGTCCAGCCATGGCCGTACTGCTGTTCGCCCACTTGAATGTGCTCGGGGTCGCCTGGCTGCGGATCGCCGGCGCGGCCGTGGTGTTCGCGGTGTGGCGTCGGCCGTGGCGGCTGATGAGGGGGCTGACGTGGGATCGGCTCCGGATCCTGATCGGGCTCGGCGTGGTGCTGGCCGCGATGAGTACCACGTTCTACCTGGCCGTGTCGCGGCTCCCGCTGTCCACCGTCGGCGCGATCGAGTTCCTCGGGATCATCGTGCTGGCCGCCATCGGCGTACGGACCCGGCGCAATGTTCTCGCGCTCGCGCTCGCATTGGGAGGCGTATTCGCCCTCACCGACATCCGGCTCGTCGGCGAACCACTCGGATTCACCTTCGCCTTCGTCAACTGTGTGCTGTTCATGCTGTACGTGATCCTCGGCCACCGCATCGCGAACACCGGACCTGCCGACACCAACGCCAATGCCGACGGCTGGAGCATCGTCGATCAGCTCGGCGCCGCGATGCTGATTGCCGCGGTGATCGCGACACCCATCGGCAT
Organism: Streptomyces sp. NPDC052236; assembly: GCF_044548015.1. Taxonomy (NCBI): domain Bacteria; kingdom Bacillati; phylum Actinomycetota; class Actinomycetes; order Kitasatosporales; family Streptomycetaceae; genus Streptomyces; species Streptomyces sp. NPDC052236. The sequence goes on from NZ_JBIUBL010000008.1 coordinate 222,655, forward strand.
CGGCGGTGCCGCCACGGCTTTCACCCATCCCGGCTGGCTGCTCGCCGGCCTGGGCATCGGCATCTGCTCCTCGGTCATCCCCTACGTGACCGACCAGCTAGCCATGACCCGGCTGCGCCGGTCCACCTTCGCGCTCATGCTCAGCATTCTGCCGGCCACCGCCACTGTGATGGGCCTCATCGTGCTCGCCCAACACCCCACCCACCAGGACCTCGCAGGCATCGCACTGGTCATCGGCGCGGTCGCGATCCACCAGCAACAAGACCAGACGCATCGAGACCAGACACATCAAAGGGAGACAGCGTGAAGTACACCCGGCTCGGCACTTCGGGTCTGAAGGTGTCACGGATTGGCCTGGGCATGATGAGCTACGGCGACCCGGACCCGGCCGATCAGAAATGGATGCTCCGCGAGGACGCGGCCGAGCCCATCGTCCGGCGTGCGGTCGAGGCCGGCGTGACATTCTTCGACACCGCCGACATGTACTCGCTGGGCCGGAGCGAGGAGATCACCGGACGGCTGCTCACCAAACTCTTCCCGCACCGCGACGACTACGTGCTCGCCACGAAGGTCTACTTCCCGATGGGGCCGGGCCCCAACGACGGTGGTCTGTCCCGCAAGCACATCATGGCGAGCATCGACGCCTCGCTGCGGCGGCTGAAGACCGACCATGTGGACCTCTACCAGATCCACCGCTGGGACTACGAGACCCCGATCGAGGAGACCATGGAAGCGTTGTACGACGTCGTGCAGTCCGGGAAGGCTCGCTACATCGGCGCGTCCAGCATGTTCGCCCATCAGTTCGCCAAGGCCCAGTACACCGCACGGGCGGCGGGCTGGACCAGGTTCGTGTCCATGCAGAACCACTACAACCTGGTGTACCGGGAGGAGGAACGGGAGATGAATCCGCTCTGCCTCGACGAAGGGGTTGGAGTCATCCCCTGGAGCCCACTGGCGCGCGGGCTGCTCGCGGGTTCGCGTAGGCGGGACGGTGAACAGCGCACCGTTCGCGCCGGGAACGACGCCCTGGCCGAAGAGTTCTACACGGAGGCCGACTTCGACGTGGTCGACGCGGTCGCGGCCATCGCCAACGAGCGGGGGCTGCCGATGGCACAGATCGCGCTGGCATGGCTGTTGAGCAAGCCCGTGGTCAGCGCGCCCATCGTGGGGGCCACCAAGCCGGCCCACCTGGACGACGCGGTCGCGGCGGTGGACGTGGCGCTGACCGATGGGGAGATCGCCCGGATGGAGCAGCCCTACCAGCCACACCCGGTACGTGGCCACAGCTGACGTCGGCGCCGGGTGACCCCTGGGCCGGTCGGACGGAGTCGGTAACGGGCAGCTCAGCCGGCCGGAGAGCAGCGTGATTACGCGGCGGCCGAGACGCTTATGGCCTGGGCCCGTTTATATGGAGACTGGGCCGCCCGGTTCCGGAGATGGGGCCGGAGCAGGGACTTCACAGCGGCCACCCGTTGGTCTGCCCGGCCGGATTGGATCAGTGGGTAATCGTCCAGCACGCGGCCCCAGGTGGAACACGCGGCCACGACGGACAGGCGGAGGCGAGCGTCTGGCAGTCGGGACCGCGCCGGTTGTGGGATGAGGTGGAGGCGGCCTACCGCTGGTGGGTCGACTGCGGCCAACCGGGCCCCACTCCGGACGTGGGTCGGGGAGTGACCCGCCAGGATTTGGCCAGGCGGACGCATGGGTCCGATGGGTCCCTCGAATTCGCCGGAGACGGGGGTCCTTTGTTGTGTCCGGTGGGCGGTCACCCCAGGAAGGACAACCGGACCTGCCGCTGGGTGTTGTCCCGGTTCGTGTCCACCAGGACCACGGATTGCCATGTACCAAGTTCCAGAGCTCCACCGATCACGGGCAGCGTTGCGTGTGGCGGCACGATGGCGGGGAGAACGTGGTCCCGTCCGTGGCCGGGTGAGCCGTGGCGATGCTGCCAACGGTCATCGGCGGGGAGAAGGGAGTGGAGCGCCGCCAGGAGGTCACGGTCACTGCCCGCGCCGGTTTCGATAAGGGCCAGGCCGGCCGTGGCATGGGGTGTGAAGACGTTGAGGAGTCCGTCCCGTCCCTGGGCAACGTCCCGCAGGAATGACGCACACGCCTCGGTCAGGTCGTGCACGGACTCCGTGGAGCCGGTCGTCACGTCGATGATCCGCGTAGTGAAGGTGTCAGCCATAAGCTCTATCCTCGCGCCTCGGCCCTTCCCGGGCAGGACTGGAGGGGGCCGGTTCCGTGTCCGGGGTCAGGGGGCCGGCTCCTGGGTCAGGAGCCGGAGGTCTCGGAGGGTAGGGAGGGTTCTTTCCTCACTTTCTTACAAACCACTTCGGTTGCTCCCGTAGGGAGCGATCCCGTGTGACCAGCGCAGGGTCACCGGCTCTGCCTGGTGGACACCAACCGCGACAACTCCGACCGTAAGGTACGGCTGAGTTTCCTCGGCTGAGCGGGATCGCCCAGGGGAAACACGCGAATTCTGATAAAGAAACGTCCTTTGGTTGCCGAAGGGTAAAAACTCGTTTGCGATTTGGCTCCGGATGGCGCCCTCACTTTCCTTCGGGTGGTCCTGTGTGGCTCGATTCAGACCCTTTAACATGGACATGTAAAATTTACACAGCTCTGTCGCATGGTCATCAGTGTTTCGAAAGTGTCAGCTGTGAGTAACCCTGCCGGGGACTTTGGCAGACTTGTAATGCTTTGGTCCGAGTAGCGTAGTGACTGAATGCAATTGGTCCGGTTTTCGGTTCTTGGGGTCCGATGGGGACTGGCCGAATCGATTCGATGGCGTACTGGAAATCCTCTGCCGCGTTGACCGGTGAGTAATATGGCGCTAGTTTCCAGTCGATTCGTTGTCTGTAGGCAGCAATTCCCCCCACCGTGCAGTTTCACCGATTATTCGGAGAATCATGACGTCTGCTGTGCGCGCCGAGGACATGATCATTGGAGTCACCCCGTTCGGTGAACCCGAAGCCAGGCTCGCCGCGGCCGTCAGTCGCGCCGGCGGGCTCGGGGTGCTTGACCTGGGGTCCGGCGACCGAAGAGCCAGAGAGGCGGTGGTGCGACTCCGGCGCTGGGCGCCCGGTCCGTTCGGTGTGCGGGTCGGAGCGCACTGCCGGTTCGATCCCGCAGAACTCGCTACGGGAAAGACAGGAAAGACGGGAAAGACCGGAAAAACTGGAAAGGGAGAAAGGGCAGGAAAGAGGAGCGACGGTGGCCTCCATACTGTGATCCTTGGCGTGGACTCGGCGTGGCACGTCAGCGATGTCGCCGTGGAGTACCGAGTGCTGGTCGAGATCACGGACCTGGACCAGGCTCTGGAAGCCGTCCGCGCCGGAGCGCACGGGCTGGTCGCCCGTGGCAGTGAGAGCGGCGGCCGGACAGGAGAGCTGAGCACCTTCGTCCTGTTGCAGCAACTGCTCGCCGAGCCCCGGATGACCCTCCCCGTCTGGGCATGTGGCGGCATCGGCCCCCGTACGGCGGCAGCCGCCGTGGCCGGCGGAGCGGCGGGGGTCGTGCTGGACAGCCAGCTGGCGCTGCTGGCCGAGTCCGGGCTTCCGGAGGCGACGGCCGCGGCGCTGCGCTCCATGGACGGCTCGGAGACCGTCGTCGTGGCCGGGCACCGGGTGCTGCACCGCCGTGGTCCGGACTCCCCGCGGGCACCTGCCGACGGGCCGGTGCCGGTGTCGGAGCTGCTGGGCGCCCAGGATCTGCGTACCCAGCTGCTGCCGGTCGGGCAGGACGGCTTCCTCGCCGCCCGCTTCGCCGAGCGATGGGGCGACGCCGGGCAGGTGGTCCGTGCCCTGACCACCGCCGTACGGGACGCCGTACGCGACGACGTTCCGGCCGGGGCACTGCGTACGGGTTCCCCGATGAGCCGGGCACTCGGCACCCGAGTACCCGTCGCCCAGGGGCCGATGACCAGGGTCAGCGATCAGGCACGATTCGCTGCCGCCGTCGCCGGGGACGGTGCCCTGCCGTTCATCGCGCTGGCGCTCGCGAGCGGTGAGCAGGCGCGTACGGTGCTGGAGGAGACCCGCGCCGCCGTGGCCGGGCAGCCCTGGGGCGTCGGGGTGCTTGGCTTCGCGCCGGAGGAGACCAGGAACGCCCAGCTCGAAGCCGTACGGGAGATACGGCCCACTCACGCGATCATCGCGGGCGGGCGGCCGTCCCAGGCCGAGGCGCTGGAGCGGGCCGGGATCAGAACCTTCCTGCACGCGCCGTCGCCGGGGCTGCTCCGGCAGTTCCTGGACGCCGGAGCCCGCAGATTCGTCTTCGAGGGCTCCGAGTGCGGCGGCCATGTCGGGCCGCGCTCCAGTTTCCCGCTGTGGGAGGCGCAGCTCGCGGTGCTGGAGGACTTCCTGGACGGCGCGGACGCGGACACGGCCGCATGTGTCGAGGTGTTCTTCGCGGGCGGCGTCCACGACGAGCGCTCGTCGGCGATGGTCGCCGCGCTCGCCGCTCCGCTGACCGCACGTGGTGCCGCCGTCGGCGTACTCATGGGAACCGCCTACCTGTTCACCGAGGAGGCCGTGGCATGCGGAGCGGTCCAGCCCCTTTTCCAGCAGCAGGTCGTCACCGCGACCCGGACCGCGCTGCTGGAGACCGCACCCGGCCACGCCACCCGCTGTGTCCCCAGTCCGTTCAGCGAGGGCTACCGGGAACGCGAAGCCGAACTGCGGGCCCAGGGTGTGACGGACCGGCGGATCTGGGAGGAACTGGAGCGGCTCAACGTCGGGCGGTTACGGATCGCCAGCAAGGGGGTCGAGCGGGACGCCACCGGTGAGTTGGCGACCGTCGCCGAGGAACGCCAGCTCGCCGAGGGCATGTTCATGGCCGGGGACGTGGCCGTGCTGCGTTCGGCGACCACCACGATCCACGCGCTGCACCGGTCCGTGTCCACCGGCGCGGCGGATTTCCTCGCCGGACGTGGAGCGCTGCTCCGTGAACGGCTGGGTGTGGACACGGTCGAAGAGCCGGCGGCGCCCCAGCCACTGGATGTGGCTGTGGTCGGCATGGCCTGCATGTTCGCGCAGGCTCCCGACCTCGCCGCCTTCTGGGCGAACATCCTCGGCGGCCACGACGCCGTTGGCGAGGTCCCGCCCGACCGCTGGGATCCCGATGTGCACTACGCGCCGGAGGCGGGCGGCGCCACGCTGTCGAAGTGGGGCGGCTTCCTGCCGCGGATCCCCTTCGACCCGCTCCGCTACGGCATTCCGCCAACCTCGTTGGGGAGCATCGAGCCCGTACAGCTGCTGGCGCTGGAGGCCGCGCGGCGTGCGCTGGAGGATGCCGGATACGGAGAGCGGGGGCGGGTGTTCGACCGCTCGCGCACCTCCGTGGTCTTCGGCGCCGAAGCGGGCAGCGACCTCTCCAACGCCGCCACCCTGCGTGCGGTGCTGCCGTCGTACTACGGGGAGGTTCCCGGGGGTCTGGACGGGCAGCTGCCCCGGCTGACCGAGGACTCCTTCCCCGGCATGCTGTCCAATGTCATCTCGGGCCGGATCGCCAACCGGCTGGACCTCGGCGGGGCCAACTACACCGTCGACGCGGCGTGCGCGTCGTCGCTGGCCGCGGTCGACGTCGCGTGCAAGGAACTCGTCGGCAACACCAGTGATGTCGTCCTGTGCGGCGGCGCCGACCTGCACAACGGGATCAACGACTACGTCCTTTTCTCCTCGGTGCACGCCCTCTCCCCAACCGGCCGGTCGAGGGCCTTCGACAGCTCGGCGGACGGTATCGCCCTGGGCGAGGGCGTCGCCTGCGTCGTGCTCAAGCGGCTCGCGGACGCCGAACGGGACGGTGACCGTGTCTACGGCGTGATCAAGGGGGTCGGCAGTTCCAGCGACGGCCGCTCGCTCGGCCTCACGGCGCCCCGCCCCGAGGGGCAGCGCGCCGCGCTGCAGCGGGCCTACCGTAACGCGCGGATCTCACCCGCCGACGTCGGCCTGGTCGAGGCCCACGGCACCGGAACCGTGGTCGGTGACCGTACCGAACTGTCCATCCTGAGCGAGGTGTTCACCGCGTCGGGGGCCAAGGCGGGCGGGTGCGCGCTCGGCTCGGTCAAGTCGCAGATCGGGCACACCAAGTGTGCAGCCGGTCTCGCGGGCCTGATCAAGACCGTTCTGGCCCTGCACACCGGCGTCAAGCCACCCACCCTGCATGTGGAGCGGCCGAACGCGGCGTGGCAGGAGGAGAGCAGCCCGTTCGTCTTCCACACGCGGGCACGGCCCTGGGCGGTCCCGGCGGAGGAACGCGTCGCCGGGCTGAGCGCGTTCGGCTTCGGCGGAACCAACTTCCACGTCGTGCTCAGGGCACACGCGGACGCCGCACCGCCCGCCCACGGCCTGGACGCCTGGCCCGCCGAGCTGTTCACCTTCCGCGGGACGAGCCCGGCGGCGGCGCGGCGGGCGGTCGAGGACGTACTGCGGGCCGCCGAGGCCGACGGCCGGCCGTGGCGGCTGCGCGACCTCGCACTGAGCGCGTCCCGCCGCTCCGACGCCCGTCACGACCCGGTTCAGGTGGCGGTCGTCGCCACGGACGTCGACTCGCTGATCGGCCAACTGCGCCGGGCTCTGGCGGGCGAGCACGATCCGGTGGGGGGCATCCACCTTGCGGGCGGCCCGTTCGCAGGCCCGGGGCGCGCGACGGGTACGTACGCCGGGTCGGAGGCCAAGGGTACGGCGACGGGGGACGCCGGACAGGCCCCGGCCGGTCCGCGTGAGCCGGCGGCAGCCGAGGGCGTCGAGGGCGTCGAGGGCAAGGTCGCGTTCCTGTTCCCCGGGCAGGGCAGTCAGCGGCCCGGGATGCTCGCGGACGTGTTCATCGCTTTTCCCGAGCTTCAGCACTATCTGCAACTCGGCCGTGACCATGCCGACGCGCTGTACCCGCCCACCGCCTTCGACGATGCCACCCGTGAGCGCCGGCAGAACGGGCTCACCGACACCCGGGTCGCCCAGCCCGCGCTGGGCATCGCCGGACTCGCCGCCCACGCTCTGCTCACCGAGGCCGGAGTGCGGCCGGACATGGCGGCCGGGCACAGTTACGGGGAACTGGTCGCCCTCTGCGCCGCCGGCGCGATCGGACCGGAGGCGCTGCTGGAGCTCAGCGCCGAGCGGGCGGCGGCGATCCTCTCGGCCGCCGGCGCGGACCCGGGAACCATGGCCGCCGTCGCGGCCGGTGCCGAAGACGTCGAACGGGCCCTGCGCGCGGCGGACGCACCCGTATCGGTCGTCGTCGCCAACCACAACTCGCCCCGGCAGACCGTGATTTCCGGCCCGACGGAGGCGGTCACCACCACCGTGACGCTGCTGCGCGCGGCTGGGTACGGCGCACAAGGCATCCCCGTGGCCTGTGCGTTCCACAGCCCGCTGGTGGCCGGTGCCGGAGAACGGTTCGCCCGGGCACTCGCGGGCCGGCCCGTTCGTCCGCCCGAGTTCCCGGTGTGGTCCAACCGCACCGCCACCCCCTACGGCGCCGACGCCGACGCGGTCCGCGCGGAACTCGCCGCCCAGATCGGTGCCCCGGTCGGGTTCGTCGCGCAGATCGAGGCGATGTACGAAGCCGGGGCGAGGATCTTCGTCGAGGCCGGCCCGGGCTCCGTGCTCACCCGTCTGGTCACGCAGATCCTCGGCGACCGCCCGCACCGCACCGTCGCGTGCGAGCCGCGCCGTGACAGCGGCCTGCGGGGATGGCTCGACGCACTGGCTCAACTGGCTGTCGCGGGGTTGCCGGTGCGCACGGGGTGGCTGTTCCGGGGGCGCGACGCCGTGGACGCGGCCCGGACCCCGGTGCCCAGGCGGCCCGGCTGGACGGTCGACGGGCAACTCGTCCGTACCGCCGCCGGAGAGCTTCTCCCCGGTGCGCTCGCACCGGCCCGACGCGTTGTGGAGACGACTGTGACGACAAGCCACGCGAACCACGCGAACCACGCGGACGGCGTCCCGGCCCCGGCCAACAGAGACGCGCTGATCTCCGAATTCCTGCGCACCAGCCGGGAGATGGTGGCCGCGCAGCGCGACGTGCTGCTGACCTACTTCGGCGCCGCACCGGGGGAGCGGATCCCCGCGCCCGCGGCGGTGGGCCCCCTCCCGCAGGCCGTACCGGCTGCTGAGCTTACGGTGGCCCAGCAGCCGGTACCGCAACCGATACCGCAGCCTGCGCCTGCCCCCGGAGTGGTCTCGGAGGCGGATGTGCTGTCGGTGGTGCTGGAGATCATCAGCGAGCGCACCGGTTATCCCATCGACATGATCGAGCCCGACCTCGACCTGGAGGCCGACCTCAGCATCGACTCGATCAAGCGGGCCGAAATCGCCGGTGAACTGGCCAAGCGCCTGGGAGCCGGGGGCGGCGTGGACATCGCAGGTCTTGACGACGCGGAGCTGGAGGATCTGGCGAAGGCCCGTACGGCGGCCTCCGTGACCGGCTGGCTCGCCGCGCGCCTGGCCACGCCCGGTGAGCAGCCGGAGCGGGCCGAGGAGGCCGAGGAAACGCGGGAGCCGTCGGTGGTGACCGGCGAGGCGCCGAAACGGTTCCAGCTCCGGCCGGTTCTCCTGGAGCAGCAGTACGCCAATGGCAATGGCTCGGTCGACCCGTCCTCCGTACTGGCCGGAAAGCGGTTTGTCCTCCTCGGTGACGACGACGAGGGCCTGTCCCGGGAGGTCTCGGCCCGGCTCGCCGAGCACGGTGCCGACGCCGTGCCCCTCGGCCGGGAGCACCTGCTCACCGACGTGGACGGCCAGGTCGACGGGGTGCTCTACCTCGACTCCCTCGCCGTCGCCCGGCCACCGGTACTGCCCGACGCCTTCCCCGTCTTCCAGGCCGCCCTGCGCCGCGGCCCGCGCTGGCTGCTCGCCGCACGGCCCGCGGACGGGGACGGGGACTCCCGGAACCTCCGGTCGGCGGGGCTGCACGGCCTGTTCCGTACCGTCGTGCGCGAGTACCCGCAGACCGTCGCGCGGGTCGTCGACCTCGACGACACCACGCCCGCCGCGGTCGCCGACGCGCTGCTCGCCGAACTGCTCGCGCCGGACCCTGCCCCGGTCGTCCTGCGCACCGCGTCCGGCCGCCACGGTCTTGAGCTCGTGGAGACACCGCTGGGCGCCCTTGGCACCACCGGTGCCGGACCGGCCGGCGACGGAGCCGCCGAGGCCGCCGCCATCGGTCTCGACCGTGACTGTGTGGTGCTGCTGGTCGGCGGGGCCCGCGGCATCACCGCGAAGTTCGCCGCCGCGCTGGCCGCGGCATCCCGGTGCCGTATCGAACTGCTCGGCAGGACACCCGCGCCGACCGGCCCCGAGGATCCGGCGACCTCCGCCGCCCGCACCCCGGCCGAACTACGCGCGGCGCTCGCCGCCCACGCGGGCGGCGGCGGCCTCTCACCGGCCGACATCAACCGGAGCGCCGGGATCGTCCTGGGCCAGCGGGAGATCACCGCCACCCTGGAGGAGCTCACGGCGCTCGGCAGCCGGGCCCGCTACCGTTCCGTGGATTTCCGGGAGCAGGACGCGGCACTTCAGGCGGTGAAGGAGATCCACGCCGACCACGGCAGGCTCGACGGCGTCGTCTACGCGGCCGGGGTGATCGAGGACCGGCTGATCGCCGAGAAGACCGCCGAGTCCTTCCAGCGGGTGTACGCCACGAAGACGAGCGGCGCCGAGACCCTGCTGAGCGCGTTGGATGAACTGCCGAACGGGCCCGCGTTCGCCGTACTGTTCGGCTCCATCTCCGCCGCGCTCGGCAACCGGGGCCAGGTGGACTACGCCGCCGCCAACGACGCCCTTCAGTGGATCGGGGCCTCCTGGGCCGCCCGCACCGGCCACCGGGCGCTGACGGTGCACTGGGGACCGTGGGCGCCCACCGGCGCTCACACCGGCATGGTGACCCCGGAACTCGGCAGGGAGTACGCCAGGCGCGGGGTCAAGCTGATCGATCCGGAGGAGGGGACCGCGGCGCTGTTGCGCGAACTCGCCTGGGGCGACGAGTCGGCCGGAGCCGTCGTCTACACCTCGTCGGGCTGGTGAGGGCGACATGACGAAACGTCAACTGCCGTCTGCTGTCGGGATCGCGATCGTAGGGATGGCGGTGCTGTTACCCGGTGCCGCCGACCTCGACGCGTACTGGCGGAACCTGCTGGACGGTTCGGACGCGATCACCGACGTACCCGAGGGGCGGTGGGACGCCGACTACTACCGTCCGGACTCCGCGACCGGGCCGGCCGTCGCCGACCAGGTGTACTGCCGGCGCGGCGGGTTCGTGGACGGCCTGGCGGACGTGGAGGTCACCCGGTTCGGAATCATGCCGAACTCGGTGGCGGGCACGGAACCCGACCAGCTCATCGCCCTGAACGTGGCCGCCGCCGCCATCGCCGACGCGGGCGGCGAGGACCGGCTGCCCGACCGGCACCGCATCGGTGTCGTCCTCGGCCGGGGCGGCTATCTCACCCCTGGCCTGGTCCGCCTCGACCAGCGGGTCCGCACCGCCGGCCAACTTGTCCGTACGCTCGGCGAGTTGCTGCCGGACCTGGATACCGGGCAGCTCGACCGGGTGCGAGCGGCGTTCACCGAACGACTCGGGCCCGACAGTCCCGAGTCGGCCATCGGCCTGGTGCCCAACCTCGCGGCCTCGCGGGTCGCCAACCGCCTCGACCTGCGCGGCCCCGCCTACACGGTGGACGCCGCCTGCGCGTCGTCGCTGGTCGCCGTCGACCAGGCGGTGGGCGAACTGGCCTCGGGGCGCTGCGACCTGATGCTCGCGGGGGGCGTGCACCACTGCCATGACATCACGCTGTGGTCCGTCTTCTCGCAGTTGCGCGCGCTCTCTCCGAGCCAGCGGATCCGTCCCTTTCACCGCGGCGCCGACGGCATCCTGATCGGCGAGGGCACCGGCGTGGTCGCGCTCAAAAGACTGGCCGACGCCGAACGCGACGGCGACCGCGTCTACGCCGTCATCCGGGGCACCGGTGTGGCGAGCGACGGCCGCGCCGCCGGTCTCGTCAACCCCGACCCCGGCGGTCAGACGCACGCCGTACGCCAGGCATGGCGGGCGGCGGGCCTCGACCCCGCCCTGCCCGGGGCGATCGGCCTCCTTGAGGCCCACGGCACCGCGACTCCGGCCGGGGACGCGGCCGAACTGGCCACCGTGGCCGAGGTGTTCGGCCGCCCTGGTGGTGGCGACCGCGCGGTGATCGGTTCGGTGAAGTCGATGATCGGCCACACGATGCCCGCCGCGGGAGTGGCGGGCCTGGTCAAGGCCGCCCTCGCCGTCCACCACGGAGTGCTCCTGCCGACGCTCCACTGCGACGACCCGCACCCCGCGCTCGCGGCGACCCGTTTTCGTACGCTGAAGCAGGCGACACCCTGGGAGACCACTCCCGAACAGCCGGTGCGCCGGGCGGCCGTGAACGCGTTCGGTTTCGGCGGGATCAATGCCCACGTCGTACTGGAGGAGGCGCCCGGTGCACGGGTGCCGCGCTCCGTGAGCGCTTCCCCGACCGCTTCCCCGACCGTTTCGCCGACTGTTTCGCCGACTGTTTCGGCGACTGTTTCGGCGACTGCTTCCGTCGCCGAGCCTGAGCAGGTGCTCATGCTCGCCGCCGACAGCCCCGAGCGCCTCGCCGCCCTGCTGGAAGCCGACGACTCAGCCGTGCTCGCTGCCGGTCTCGACCCCGGGCGTACGCATCCGCATGCCGGCCGCGCCCGGCTCGGCATCGTCGACCCGACCGCCAAGCGGCTCGCCCTGGCCCGCAGAGCGGTCGCCACAGGGTGTGCCTGGCACGGCCGCAGCGACGTCTGGTTCACACCAAGACCCTTGCTCAGGGACGGGAAGCTGGCTTTCGTCTTCCCGGGCCTCGAAGGCGACTTCGAACCCCGTGTCGATGACATCGCCGCCCACTTCGGCCTTTCCGGCATCCTGGGATCCACTCCGTCCGTCGGAGACGTGGGCCGGCACGGATTCGGTGTCGTCGGCGTGGGCCGGCTCCTCGACAGCGCGCTGCGCCGCATGGGCATCGTCCCGGACGCGGTGGCCGGGCACAGCATCGGGGAGTGGACGGCGATGGTGGCGGCCGGGATGTACGCCGGGGACGAGGTGAGCGACTTCATGGCGTCCTTCGACCCCGACACACTGACTGTTCCGGGCCTGTCCTTCGGCGCCATCGGGGCACCCGCCGGGCGAGTGCTGGGCGCCCTCGCCGACGGGTGGACGGATGCCGGAATCGTGCTGTCCCACGACAACGCGCCGAGCCAGTCGATGGTGTGCGGACCGGACGAAGCCGTGGCGGAGTTCGTACGCTCCCTCCGCGCCCAGGGTGTACTCAGCCAGGTGCTGCCCTTCCGGTCCGGATTCCACACGCCGATGCTGAAGCCTTACCTCGCGCCCATCGAGGAGGCCGCGAACCGGTTCCGGCTGCATCCGCCGTCCGTGCCCCTGTGGTCGGGGACGACCGCGTCCCTGTTCCCGGAGGGCGAGGCAGCGGTGCGCGAGCTGTTCATCAGGCACCTGCTGGAACCGGTCCGCTTCCGGCAGCTCATCGAGGCCATGTACGCGGCGGGCCACCGGGTCTTCATTCAGGTCGGTACCGGGCAGCTCGGCTCACTCATATCGGACACTCTGAGCGACCGCGACCGCGACCGCGACCCCGACCGCGACCCCGACCGCCACCGCGAGCACCTGGTCGTCGCGGCCAACTCGACCCACCGCACCGGACTCGCCCAGCTCTCCCGGGTGGCGACGGCGCTGTGGACGGCGGGGATGGCGGTCGCTCCGCAGCTGCCGAAGGCCAGTCGCGCGGCCATGGGCGCCGTGCGGGGAGACCGGCGGCCGGTCCGGCTCGATCTGGGCGGGGCACTTGTCTCGCTCGGCGACCGCGCCCTCGCGCAGCTGCGTGCCGAGCTGCGCGGCGGGCTTCCGGGTGCCGCTCCCGTGAAGGCGGTCGCCGCTGTCCCGTCGTCGCCGTTGGACGCGCTTGCCGTACGTATGCCGGTCGCCGCCGAGCTGAGCGCGCTGCTGCGCGACACAGCGGACGCGGCCGTCGAGCTGATCGCCGCAGGCAGTCGTCGCCCTGGGCGCCCTGGTCGCACCGCCCGCCCTGCCTCGCCGCCCCCTATCCCCGTCTCGGCACCTGCCCCGGCCGAGGGGTGGCGCACCGTCGTGCGCGTGTCCTCGGAAACGATGCCGTACCTGCTCGACCACTGTTTCTTTCCGCAGCGGCCGGGCTGGCCCGATGTGGCGGACCGCTGGCCGGTGGTCCCGGCCACCACGATCGTCCACCACATCATGGAGGCGGCGCGGCAGGCGGCCCCCGGCACGTGCGCGGTCGCCGTGCACGGGGCCCGGTTCGACCAGTGGCTGACCGCCGCGGCGCCCGTCGACGTACCGGTCACCGCCGTGGCCGACGGTCCGGGCCGCCTCGCGGTCTCGTTCGGCCCGCGGGCCCGTGGTGTGGTCGAGCTCGCCGCCCACTACCCGGCGACACCGCCCGCCCCATGGCGTACGAACCCCGCCTCCGAACGCGCCCCCGAGCACAGCGCGGCCCAGCTCTACGACGAGCGCTGGATGTTCCACGGACCCGCGTTCCAGGGAGTCACCGAGCTCACCGCGATCGGCGACACCCACGTACGAGGTCTGATCACCACGCCCCCGGCTCCCGGTGCGCTGCTGGACAACGTGGGCCAGCTCCTCGGGTACTGGATCATGGCGACCCACACCCGGCGGACTGTCGTGTTCCCTGTCCAGATGCGGCACATGCGGTTCTACGGGCCGCACCCGCGCCCCGGGACCGCTGTGGAGTGCCTGGTGAGGATCACTTCTCTCACCGACACCGTGCTCGAAGCCGACGTACAGCTGGTCGTCGGGGGCGAGGTGTGGGCGGAGCTCACCGGCTGGCAGGACCGCCGCTTCGACAACGACCCGCAGACCAGGCCCGTCGAGCGTTTCCCCGAGCACAACACCCTCTCGCAGGCGCGGCCCGGCGGCTGGGCGCTGCTCCACGAGCGCTGGCCCGATCTCGCCTCGCGTGAGCTGATCATGCGCAACTCCCTCAGCGCCGCCGAGCGTTCCGAGTACGAACAGCACGCTCCCCGTGGTCGCAGGCAGTGGCTGCTCGGCCGGATCGCGGCCAAGGACGCCGTACGGCAGTGGCTCTGGGACCACGGTGAGGGACCGGTCTTCCCGGCGGAGATCCGGGTGCGCAACGACGAATCGGGGCGCCCGTACGTCACCGGGGTGCACGGCCGGATTCTGCCCCCGCTGGACATCTCGCTGGCCCACTGCGCGGAGGCCGGGGTCGCGATCGTACGGCCCGCCCCGACCGTACGGCCGCACGCCACCACCGGACCGGGGCCCGGAATCGACATCGAAGAGGTGGCCGAGCGGGATGCGCAGACCCTCGCCGTCGCCCTCGGCGAGGACGAGCTCGGGCTGTTGCGCGCTCGGTGCGCCGCTACCTCAGAGCCCGAGGCGCTGTGGTTCACCCGGTTCTGGGCCGCCAAGGAAGCGGTCGCCAAGGCGGAGGGCACCGGGTTCCGCGGGCGTCCGCGGGACTTCACCGTGCTCGAAGCGGCGGCCGGTGACCGGCTGGTGGTCTCCGGGCCCGAACGCGTCTACACGGTCCGCTGCGAGCCGACTGGAAACCCCCCGGGCCTGCCGGACAGGAACTACGTCGTGGCCTGGACGCAGGGACCGACAGACCATGACCACGCCCACGTCCACGTCCACGACGAGGAGAGCGTTCGATGACCGACGACCTGACCAGGACGGACGACGAGTCCGTACTCGCCGACATCACCGGCATGCTCGCGACGCTCCTCGACGAGTACGGCCTTGACGACGTCGGGATCGGCATGGAGACCACGTTCACCCGCGATCTGGAACTGGAGAGCATCGACCTCGTGACCCTGGCGGGGCTTTTGGAGGAGCGATACGGCGGACAGGTCAACTTCGCCGAGTTCCTGGCCGGTATGGAGTTGGACGAGATCATCGAGCTCAGCGTCGGCAGGCTGGTCGAGCACGTGGTGCACAGCCTCAAAGCAGCGGCGGCGGGCTGAGCCATGGCGATGGTCGACACCGGCGACACCCGGCTGCATGTGCAGCGACTGGCCCCCAGGGGCGGCCACCCTGTCACCGCTACCGCGGTGCTCGTCCACGGTCTGCTCACCGACAGCCTGGCCAGCTACTACTTCACCGTGGCACCGGCGTTCGCGGCGGCCGGAATCGAGGTCGTCATGTACGACCTGCGGGGCCACGGCCGCAGTGGGCGCCCCGACAGCGGCTACCGCCTCGACGACAGCATGGATGACCTGGAGGCGCTGCTCGACAGACTTCAGGTGACCGGCCCGGTCCACCTGGTCGGCAACTCCTACGGAGGCACCGTCGCCTTCGGCTACGCCGTACGCCGCCCCGAGCGCGTGGCGAGCGTCTCCCTGATCGAGTCGGAGCCGGCGACCGAGGCATGGGCGGCGAAACTGGGCCGGATCCTGCGGCGGGTGGACACCGAGCTGGCGCGGAACGAAGCCGACGCGCTGGCCTGGATCAGCGCGTATCGCAGCCACCACACCGCCCGCCTCGCGAAGGGCGCGGCGCGCCTCGTACGCGCGACCACGATCGCCCGCGACATCCCGGCCAGCCGGGTGCTGGGCGAGGACCGGATCCGGTCCGTGTCCTGCCCGGTACTGGCCCTCTACGGCGGTGAGTCGGACCTCGCGGAGCAGGCACCGTGGCTGGAGTCGTTGCTGCCCGACTGCCGGACCGTCGTGGTGCCGGGGCACGAGCACTCCGTGCTGGTCGAGGCGTCGGGAACGGTCGGCGGCCACATTCTGTCCTTGATCCACAGGGCGGACCGGGCACGGGACCCGGCTCCGGAGTTGGCGGGGGCGGATCCCCGGTGAGCAGGTTCCTGTTCGTCGTACCGCCCCTGGTCGGGCACATCAACCCAGCGGTGGGCACCGCCGCCGAACTGACCGTGCGGGGGCACCAGGTGGCCTGGGCGTCCGCCGATCCCGAACTCGTCAGGCGGCTCGCGGGCGACAGCGCTGTGGTGTTCCCGTGCGCCGGGCCGGTACCGGGCACGGGCGACGGCGTACGACCGCCGGAGATCCGGGGCCCGGAAGCGCTGAAGTTCCTGTGGGAACGGTTCCTGGCGCCGCTTGCCGAGGCGATGGCTCCCGGGGTGCGGGCGGCCGTTCAGGAGTTCGGCCCTGATGTGGTCGTCGCCGACCAGCAGGCACTCGCCGGCGGGTTCGTCGCCGAGCGGTTGCGCCTGCCGTGGGCCACATCGGCCACCACCTCGGCCGAGTTCACCGATGTACTGGCGGGCATGCCGAAGGTCGCGGCCTGGCTGGACGCGCTCCTCCACGACCTGCGGGCCCGCGTCGGCGATCCGTCGGGTACCGCCGATCCGCGGTTCTCCCCGCACCTGGTGCTCGCGTTCTCCACCCCGGAACTCGTCGGGCCCGGGGCGAGGACGGGCGAGCAGATCCGCTACGTCGGTCCTTCGGTCACGGCCCGCCCGGCGCCACCCGGCTTTCCCTGGAACTGGCTCGACCCCGCCCGCTCCACGGTGCTCGTGACCCTCGGCACCGCCAACACCGATGTCGGGGCCCGCTTTCTCGCCGAGTGCCTCGACGCGCTGCGCCCCCGTGCCGACCGTCTGCAAGCGGTGATCGCCGACCCGGCGAACGCGCTGGGGGCGCTGGGCGCCGACGCCCACGACAAGGACGTACTCATCCTCCGCACCGTCCCGCAGCTCCCCCTCCTGGAACGGGTCGACGCGGTCGTCTGCCACGCCGGGCACAACACCGTGTGTGAGGCGCTCTGGCACGGCGTCCCCCTCGTAGTGGCGCCCATCCGCGACGACCAGCCCGTCGTGGCCGCGCAGGTGGCCGAAGCGGGAGCGGGCGTCCGAGTCAGGTTCGGCCGGGTCACCGCCCCCAAGCTGGGCGGGGCGATCGACGCCGTACTCCACGAACCTGGCTACCGCGCCGCGGCCGACCGGATCCGTACCGCCTTCCGCGCGGCCGGCGGCGCCCACGCGGCAGCGTCCCACCTCGAACGACTGGCCATCGGCGCGCCCTCCAAGGAGGCCCCATGAGCAATGGCGAGCACGAGCACGAGCCCGAGCCCGAGCCCGAGCCCAAAAATGAACTGACGCCCAGCCGAGCCGATCAGGTCGCCGTGCTGCGCCCTGCCTACCAGGCAGACCTGGCCCGTGGCCTGGGCCGGTTCTTCGAAGCCAGGCGGACCGCCTGCCCCTGGTGCGGCTCGGAACGGCTGAAGACACGCCTGCGCACCACCGACCTGCTCCAGCACAAGCCAGGCCGTTTCTCCCTCGACCGATGCCAGAACTGCGGGCACACTTTCCAGAACCCGCGACTGAACGAGGCGGGGCTGGAGTTCTACTACCGCGACTTCTACGACGGCCTGGGGGAGAAGCAGCTCGGCAACACCTTCGCGGGCCGGACCAAGATGTACCGGCAGCGTGCCGAATCCCTGCTGCCCTTCGCCTCCGCCCCCAAGAACTGGCTGGACGTCGGCACCGGTCACGGCCACTTTTGCGAGTCCGCCCGCACCGTCTACCCCGGAACGACCTTCGACGGGCTCGACTTCACCGACGGCGCCGAACTTGCCGAGCGCGCCGGGCGGGTGGAGCGGGGCTACCGCGGCAGCTTCACCGACCTGGCCCCGGAACTCACCGCCCACTACGACGTGGTGAGCATGTTCCACTACCTGGAGCACAGTACGGAGCCCGACCGTGAACTGGCGGCCGCGCACCGGGCGATACATCCTGGCGGGCATCTGCTGATCGAGGTTCCCGACCCCGACAGCCGCTACGCCCGCCTCCTCGGCCGCTGGTGGCTGCCCTGGCTCCAGCCGCAGCACCTGCACTTCATACCGGTGGGGAACCTGCGGCGCGGGCTGACCGACCTCGGCTTCACGGTGGTGGCGGAACAGCACGCCGAGCCGCACGACCCCGTCGATCTCCTCGCCGCCGCCTGGCTGGCCCTCACCGCGGCAGCCCCGCGCGACGACCTTCCCTGGCTGCCGACACCGCCGAACAGGCTCCGGCGCGCCCTGCGCGGCGTGATGGTGATCGCCGGGGCACCCGCCCTGATCCTGGCGACCCTGCTGGACCGGTTCCTGGTCAAACGCTGGTCACACCGGCTGGGCCTGTCCAATGCCTATCGCGTCCTGGCCCGCCGCGACTGACGCGACTGACGCGACTGAGTGACGGGCCGACGGGCCGACGGACCGCAGGGCCCTGTCGAGGGACGGGCCGCCACGGGATATCTTGATATCAAGCAATGTTGCAGACGTGGAGACGTGGAGCGGAGCACCCGGTGACTGACTCGACCATCATCTATACGCACACTGACGAGGCCCCGGCCTTGGCAACGTATTCGTTCTTGCCTGTGGTCGAGGCATACGCCTCGACAGCCGGGGTCACTGTGGAAAGCCGTGACATCTCGCTGGCGGGGCGGATCATCGCCAGCTTCCCCGAGTGGCTTGAGGAAGGCCGGCGTATCGATGACGCACTGGCCGAGCTCGGCAAGCTCGCGAAGACCCCCGGCGCGAACATCATCAAGCTGCCGAACGTCTCGGCTTCGATCCCGCAGCTGAAGGCGGCGATCGCCGAACTGCAGGAGCAGGGCTACGCGCTGCCGGACTACCCGGACGACCCGAAGTCCGACGAGGACCGGGACGTGCGCGCCCGTTACGACAAGATCAAGGGCAGCGCCGTCAACCCGGTGCTCCGCGAGGGCAACTCCGACCGCCGCGCGCCCGCGTCGGTGAAGAACTACGCGAAGACGCACCCGCACCGGATGGGTGCGTGGAGCCCCGAGTCGCAGACGAACGTCGCGACCATGGGTGCCAACGACTTCCGCTCCACCGAGAAGTCCGCGGTCGTCGCCGAGCCCGGCTCGCTGCGGATCGAGCTCACCGGGGACGACGGCAGCACCACAGTCCTGCGCGAGTCGGTACCCGTCCTCGCGGGCGAGGTCGTGGACGCGGCCGTGATGCGCGCCGCGGCGCTGCGCGAGTTCCTGAGCGAGCAGATCGCCCGCGCCAAGGCCGAGGACGTGCTGTTCTCCGTGCACCTCAAGGCCACGATGATGAAGGTCTCCGACCCGATCATCTTCGGCCACGTGGTGCGGGCCTTCTTCCCGAAGACCTTCGCCGCGTACGGCGAGACGCTCGTCGCGGCCGGCCTGAGCCCGAACGACGGGCTCGGCGGCATTCTCAAGGGCCTGGAGTCGCTGCCCGAGGGCGCGGAGATCAAGGCGTCCTTCGAGGCCGAGATGGCCGAGGGCCCCGCGCTGGCGATGGTCGACTCCGACCGTGGCATCACCAATCTGCACGTACCGAGCGATGTCATTGTCGACGCCTCCATGCCGGCGATGATCCGCACCTCCGGCCACATGTGGGGCCCGGACGGCGAGGAGGCCGACACGCTCGCGGTCCTCCCCGACAGCAGCTACTCCGGCGTCTACCAGGTCGTCCTCGACGACTGCCGCGCGAATGGCGCCTTCGACCCGTCGACAATGGGCTCGGTGTCGAACGTCGGTCTGATGGCGCAGAAGGCCGAGGAGTACGGCAGCCACGACAAGACCTTCGAGATCGCCACCCCGGGCACGGTGCGGGTGGTCGACGGCGCCGGCAACGTGGTGCTGGAGCAGGCGGTGAGCCCCGGCGACATCTTCCGTATGTGCCAGGCCAAGGACCTGCCGATCCGCGACTGGGTCAAGCTCGCCGTGACCCGCGCCCGCGCGACCGGTGACCCGGCGATCTTCTGGCTGGACGAGAGCCGCGCGCACGACGCGAAGCTGATCGAGAAGGTCAGGACCTACCTCGCCGACCACGACACCGAGGGCCTGCGGATCGAGATCATGTCGCCGGTCGACGCGACCGCGTTCTCCCTGGAGCGCATCCGCCGGGGCGAGAACACCATCTCGGTCACCGGCAACGTACTGCGCGACTACCTGACCGACCTGTTCCCGATCCTGGAGCTCGGCACGAGCGCCAAGATGCTCTCTGTCGTCCCGCTCATGAACGGCGGCGGACTGTTCGAGACCGGTGCCGGCGGCTCCGCGCCCAAGCACGTCCAGCAGCTCGTCAAAGAGAACTACCTGCGCTGGGACAGCCTGGGCGAGTTCTTCGCGCTCGCGGCCAGCTTCGAGCACCTCGCGCAGACGACGGGCAACGCGCGCGCCCAGGTGCTCGCCGACACCCTTGACCGCGCGACCGCCACCTTCCTCAACGAGGACAAGTCGCCGAGCCGCCGTCTCGGTGGTATCGACAACCGCGGCAGCCACTTCTACCTGGCGCTGTACTGGGCGCAGGAGCTGGCGAAGCAGACCGAGGACGCCCAGCTCGCGGAGGCGTTCGCGGGTCTCGCCAAGACGCTGACCGAGCAGGAGCAGACGATCGTCGGCGAGCTGCTCGCGGTGCAGGGCTCGCCGGTCGACATCGGCGGCTACTACCGGCCCGACGTGGCCAAGGCCACGGCGGTCATGCGCCCGTCGCAGACGTTCAACCAGGCCATCGCGACGCTCGGCTGACGCGACGCGACTGATCGTCTTCCGGAACCGCCCCGGCTGGGTCTCCCAGCCGGGGCGGTTCCATGCGGCCTGGCCTGGCCAGGCCAGGTCACGCTGAGGCGGCGGGCGGAGCCGACGGGACGAGCCAGTCGTACGCCGCCCGGGCCGTGAACTCGCTCTGTCCGCCCGGGAACAGCAGCTCCGCCGCCAGGAACGCGGGGTCGTGGGCCGTCGCGGGCACGTAGGGGACGGCGATACAGCGCATACCGGCCGCGCGCGCCGCAGCCGCCCCCGGCGGCGCGTCCTCCAGCACCACACACTCGCCGGGCCGCGCCCCGAGGCGGCGCGCCGCCTCCACGAAGACATCGGGTTCCGGCTTGCCCCGGGCGACCTCCTCGGCGGAGACGATGGTACGGATGTACGCGTCCAGACCGGTGCCTGCCAGCACCGTTTCGATGGAGGCACGCGACGAGCCGGACGCCACCGCCATCGGGATCCCCTCCAGGTGGAGGCGCTCCACGAACTTCCGCATCTGGGGAAAGACCTCGGTCGAGGCGCGCGCCAGCTCCAGATACGCCTGGTTCTTCCCGGCGAGCAGCTCGTCGACCGGCGCCTCGATCCCGTACTCCCCGCGCAGGGTCTCCAGCGTTTCGCGCGTGCCGATGCCGATGAACCGGGTGTGGTGCTCCCAGCTGAAGTCCGTGACACCGTGCTGGGCCAGCAGCCGCCGTCCCGCTTCGTAATAGTTCGGCTCGCTGTCCACGAGTGTGCCGTCGAGATCGAAAATGACCGAAGTGGTCTGCGCAGTGCCAGTACTCATGGGCTCCAGCATGCCAAGCGGGACTCGGCGTCGTACCGGACGGGGTCGTGCCGGAGGGGTCGTGCAGGACGGGTCTCACCGCGGCGGCGCGCCGCCCGCCGCCCGCCCCACCGAATCGACCAGCGGCAGCAGCCGGTGCGGCACCCGCTCGCGCAACGCCATTTCCGTACGCGTACGCACCACGCCCGGCAGCCGGATCAGCCGCTGGATGACGTCTTCGAGATGCCCGTTGTCCCGCGCGGCCACGCGGGTCAGCAGGTCCCCGCCCCCGGTGATCGAGAACGCCTCGATGATCTCGGGCACGGCCGCGAGCGCGTCGCCGACCTCGTCCAGATGCCCCTGAGTGACTTCGATGTGGACGAAGGCGAGCACCGGATGGCCCAGCGCGGTGAGGGAGAGATACGGCCCGGTGCCGGTGATCACACCGTCCCGCTCCAGCCGGTCGATCCGGGACTGCACAGTGCCACGCGCGACGCCGAGGATCCTGGCGTACTCACGCACACTGGTGCGCGGCTGCTCGATCAGCAGCCGCAGGATGCGGGTGTCGAGTGCGTCCACCGCCATGGCTGTTCTGGCCTCCCTCCGGCCGCATCGTATTCCGTTGGCACGCAGCGCGACCATGATCTGTAGGTCTGACTGTGCCAATGGCCCAGTCTTTCACGTACCGCTTGAGCCATTGGGGTAACGGGTGTTCTCATATGAACATCAATGGCGCTGCGGTCTCCGCGGCGCCTTTTGCATGTGCGCAGGGCGTCAAGTGAAAGCAGGGTCGAAAGCAGTGGTGAAGAGGATGTTCCTGGTGCCGGATCCGGGTCGGCTGCGGCTGCGCGGCGCCACTCGGGCCGTCCTCGGCGTCGGTCTGGCTGTCGCCCTGGGCGCTCTCACCGGGCACAGCCTCACCGCCGTCATCACCGGCGGTCTCGCCGCGATGCTCGCCCTCTTCACGGTCACCGACGTGACGGTCCGCGGCCAGGCCGCCACCACCGCCCTGCTGCCCGCTGCCGGCTTCCCGGTGCTCGCTCTCGCGGCCGGGCTGCATGACGTACCGCTGGTGCGCGACGCGGCGTTTCTGGCCGTCGCGGGCCTCGGGGTGTACGCCCGGCGCTGGGGCCCGCGCGGCCATGCCCTGGGCGTCTTCGCCTTCATGACCTTCTTCGTGGCGCAGTTCCTGCACACGGTGCCCGCGCAGCTGCCCGGTCTGTACTCCGCAGTCGCCCTTGCCCTGCTCGCCTCCTCGGCCGTCCGCTTCGGCCTGTGGTGCTACGAGCGGCGGCAGCCGCCACCCGCCCCGCCGGCCCTGCCGGCCGGCTCCGGCCTGGTGCGGACCACCACCCGCCAGGCGATCCAAGTGACCGTCGCGGGCGGGTTCGCGCTCGTGGTGGGCCAGGTCCTGTCCGAAGGGCGCTGGTACTGGGCCGTCGGCGCCGCCTGGTGGATCTTCGTGAACACCTCCTCCCGCGGCGAAACCCTGGTCCGTGGTTTCCGGCGGATCCTCGGTACGGTCGTGGGCATCGCCGCCGGGCTGCTCCTCGCCCTGCCGCTGCACGGCGCGGTGGCCCCCACGGCCGTGCTCGTGGCGGTCTGCGTCTTCGCGATCTTCTACACCGCCCCGGTTTCGTACACCTGGATGATGCTGGCCGTGACGTTGATGGTCGCGCTGCTGTACGGGCTCCTCGGGGTGCTGGACCCCAGCCTGCTCGCGCTGCGTCTCGCCGAGACCGGCGTCGGCGCGCTCGGCGCGGCGCTGGCCGTGACCTTCGTACTGCCCGTCACGACGCACGCCGCGACCAACGCCTGGATCGAGCGCGCCGTGCACTGCGTTCACGGCTGCACCACCACGGCCGCGCGCCGCCTGTCCGGGGACGAGAACGCCGATCCGGCGCCGCTCGCGGCCGAACTGGAGTTGCTGCTCGGCCGCGTACGGCTGTCACTCGGCCCGCTCGTCCACCCGCTCAGCCCGCTGCGGGCCCGCAAGGCACGTGCCCGCCAGGTGATCGCGCTGCTCGACGACTGCGCCCGCGAGGTACGCGGCCTCGCCGCCGTCGCCGCCGACCCGGACGCCTCCCACGACGCCCGGCTGGCCGCGGCCTGCCGACGGGTCGAGGCGGCCGTACACGCGCTGCTGGAGCCCGCCGCCAGGCCGCCGAAGGCCGCCGTGGATGCCGTCGATGCCATCGATTCCGTATCGGCGCCGCCGCATCATCCCGCGGCCGAGGCCGCCCTGACCCATCTGCACGGTCTTGAGCAGGCGCTCGTGGACCTCGCCGCGCCGCTGCGCACCTCGCCGCGCGCGCCGCTTGTGCCTGCCTGACGGGTCCGGACCGCCTGCTACCGTCGGCCGGGGGCTGAAGCGGGGCCAGTGGGCGGAGAGGGGAATCGCGGTGGGCGACAGAAGCGCCGGAGGGACCAGCCGGGGTGGAGAGGGCGGAGGAGAAGGCGGCCGGGACAGCGGCCCGGACGGCCGTGCCGGCCGTGCTGGACGGGCCTTCATCGGGTCGTTCACGTCGGCCGGGGGACGCGGGATCATCGCCGCCTCCGTGGACCGGGAGACCGGTGCGCTGACGCGGACAGGGTCGAGCGACGCCATCGCCGACCCGTCGTATCTCGCCCTCGCGGTCGCCTCCGGTGGTTCCGGTGGTTCCGGTGGTGCGGTCCTGTACGCCGTGTCCGAGACGGCCGAGGGCGCGGTGGCCGCCTTCGACGTGGCCGGCGCGTCGCCGCGGCCGATCGGTGAGCGCGTACCGGTGCGCGGCGCGAGCCCCACGCACCTCGCGCTCGCCTCGGGCCATCTGCTGACCGCCAACTACGGCTCGGGCAGCGTCAGCGTGCTCCCCGTCCGGGCCGACGGCACACCGGCCGAGCCCAGCGGCGTACTGCTCCACGAGGGCGCCGGACCGCACCCGGAGCGGCAGAGCCGCCCGCACGCACACCAGGTGGTGCCCGACCCGACCGGGCGCTGGGTGCTGAGCGTCGACCTCGGCACCGATTCCGTACGGATCTGCGCCCTGGACGAGCAGAGCGGCGAGCTGAGGTTGCACCGCGAGACCGCGCTGCGCCCGGGGACGGGACCGCGCCACCTCGCCTTCCACCCCGAGGGCGGCCACGCCTATGTGCTGAACGAGCTCGAACCGACCCTCACCGTCTGCCGCTGGGACGCGGAGTCGGGCGTACTCGAACCGCTCGGCGAGACGGCGGTGCTGCCGGACGGGGCGGCAGGGCCGTCCTACCCCTCCGAGGTGGTCGTCTCGCACGACGCGCGCCATCTGTGGGTCGCCAACCGCGGCCACGACAGCATCGCCGTCCTCACGCTGGACGAGACGGGCGAGAAGGCCGCACTGGTCACAACGGTGCCGTGCGGTGGGCGCTGGCCGCGTGACCTGGCCCTGGATCCCACGGGACGCAGGCTGTACGCGGCCAATGAGCGCTCCGGGGACGTCACCTGGTTCGACATCGACCCGGAGACGGGCGTTCCGCGCAGGACGGGCTCCCTCGACGTTCCCGCCGCCTCCTGCGTGATCTTCGCCTGACAACAGGGTTCCTCTGACATCACGGCGCGAGGGCCCGCACCATTCGCGTTCGCGTGGTGCGGGCCCTTCCGCGTCCGTACGGCCGGGTCCTCGCGGGCCGTCAGTGCGCGGGGGAGTCCTGCGGCTGCGGGCTGATGCCCAGCGTCGTCATGTACTGCGACAGCACCAGCCTGCCGATCGCCGGGTACGCGCCGAGCGGATCGGCGACGGCGCAGCCGGCCTCCTTCGCGGCGGCGTCGAGCAGACCACCGGGCAGCTCCGGGCCCACCAGGTACGGAGCCAGGGCGAGCTGCACAGAGCCGGAGCCGCGCAGCTGGTCCGCGATCGCGCCGATGGCGCCGTCCTCGTCCAGCGCGGCAGCCATGACCGGCACCGCGAGGCGCGCGGCCAGCAGCATGCCGGTGATCCCGGCGGCGCGGACGGCCTCCTCGCCGCCGACCGTGGCCAGGATGATGCCGTCGGCCGCCGTGGCCACGGTGAACAGCCGGGCGCGGTCGGCGCGCGCCAGACCGGCCTCCGAGAGCCGGACGTGCAGGGCTTCGGCGAGCAGCGGGTGCGGGCCGAGGACGTCGGTCAGCTCGGCGCGCGTGCGGCTGTCCGTGACAGCCTGGCGGACCCGGCGCATCAGGGCGCTGTCCGGGCCGGCGAGCAGCGGCACCACGACGGCGGTGGGGCCCTCGGGCGCGGTCACTTCACGGCCCGCGGCCATCGCCAGCTCGTACCGCTCGGTGCGGCGGGCAGCGGTGTGCGCGAGGACGGCTTCGAGCGTGGGGTACTCGGCGTCGTCTCCGTCGAGATAACCGATGGCCACATCGAGCCCGGGCAGCTCGGAACGGGCGATGCTGATGACGTCTTCGGCCAGGCTGCGGGTGGCGGGCGCGGGATCGCCGGGCACGGCGAGTACGAGCGCGGGCGCGCCCTCAGGAGCCGCCACGGGCTCCGGGCGGCGGTGCCGCCCGGACTGGCGGGGTCGCGGCATTCGTACAGGCAGGCCGGGTGGAGGCCCAGTGGGGGAGCTCATGGCGTCGAATGCTACTGGTTTCGGGGGCGAGGCTGTTCACGGAGGGGGCCGTCAGGTGTCATCTGTCCTTATTTATCCGATGAATGTCGTACGCGTCACCTGTCCTGCTCTGTCGCGGTGGTCTGTTGGTGGTTCGTTTGGTGGTTCGTCGCCGGCACGTGCAGCAGGGTCGGATGGCGCGGCAGCCGCAGCGAGCCGGTGGCGAGCGCGGCGGCGAGGACCACCGCCCCGGTGAGTGGATCCCCCGCCGCGGACACCGGCCGTGCGTGCGGGAGTTGCTCGGCCAGCTCGGCCCTCAGTGGTACGAGGAGAGGGTCGCCCAGTTTCAACAGCCCGCCTGTCAGCGCGACTTCGCAACCCTCGCCTGTCCCGTCGGCCGACGGGCACACGGCGGCAGCCGCCTGCGCGATATACCGGGCGGCGCGGGCGAGGATGTCCGCCGCCACCGGGTCGACGTCCGCGCACCGGGCGACTTCCGGGGCGAACGAGGCGAGCACCGCGGCCCGGTCGGAGCGGGGATAGAGCAGCCCCGGCATCTCCGGCGCCGGACCGAACACCGACTCCATCCGGGCCAGGAGAGGCGCCGAACCTCCCCGCCGCTCGCCGTGCCCGTCGTGGGCGCGCAACGCGGCCTCAAGACCTGCCCGGCCGATCCAGGCCCCGCCACCGCAGTCGCCCAGAAGATGACCCCAGCCGTCGGCGCGATGCCACTCGGACAGGTCGGTGCCCAGCGCGATCATGCCGGTGCCCGCCGCCACCACGGCCCCGGGCCGCTGGCCGAGGGCCCCGGCGTACGCGGTGACCGCGTCGGCGGCCAGCGCCACGCGCCGTACACCCAGGGAACGCGCCAGGGCCGCGGGCAGTTCGGCGCGGAGCTCGCCGCCGAGCGTCGCCATCCCGGCGGCGCCGATCGCTACCGCGGACAGGGTGGTGCCCCCGGCCCGCTCCAGGAGCGCGCGAGCCATCGACAGCAACTGGCCGAGCAGATGCCCCGCGTCGATGCCCGCGGCTCCGGTGCGCACCGGCTCGCGCGACACCTCCGTGTCGGCCGGCTGCGCGCGGTCGGTCTGCCCGGCGAGCGCCAAGACCTCGGTGTCCGCGAGCGCGGCACGCAGCCCGGAACCGCCGGAGTCGACTCCGAGCACCCAGCTCACGGCAGAAGCCAGTCCACCGGCTGCGCTCCCTGGCGTTCCAGGAGTTCATTGGTCCGGCTGAACGGGCGGGACCCGAAGAACCCGCGGTCCGCGGACATGGGGGAGGGGTGCGAGGACTCGATCGCCGGAAGGTCGCCGAGCAGCGGACGCAGATTGCGGGCGTCACGCCCCCACAGCACGGACACCAGAGGCTTGCCGCGCGCGGCAAGAGCCCGGATGGCCTGCTCGGTCACCTCCTCCCATCCCTTGCCGCGGTGCGCGGCGGGCTTACGGGGCGCGGTGGTGAGCGCCCTGTTGAGCAGCAGCACCCCCTGCTGGGCCCACGGTGTGAGGTCCCCGTTGGCGGGACGGGGGTGCCCCAGGTCCGCGTGCATCTCCCGGAAGATGTTGTCCAGGCTGCCGGGCACCGGCCGCACCTCGGGCGCCACCGAGAAGCTCAGCCCCACGGCATGCCCGGGCGTGGGGTACGGATCCTGGCCGACGATGAGGACACGTACCTCGTCGAAGGGCTGCTGGAAGGCGCGCAGCACATTCGGTCCGGCCGGCAAGTAGGTGCGCCCCGCGGCGATCTCGGCGCGCAGGAAGTCGCCCATCGAGGCGATGCGTTCGGCTACCGGGGCGAGCGCATCCGCCCACCCGGGCCCGACGATTTCTTTCAAGGGTCGTGCCACGGGGCGTCACTCTACTGGTGCCACGGCTGGTGTTTTTACCTGTCCTCAACTGTCCTTTCCATCCAGGCTGATCCAGGCCAATCCAGGTCGGTTCAGGCCGAATTCAGGTCAGACCATGGCAACGTCAGTCCATGGCAACTGCCCGCACGCAGAGCACGTCCGGCAGATGCGAGGCGAGCAGGTGCCAGCTGTCCCCGTCGTCGGCGCTCGCGTACAGCTCGCCGTTGCGATTGCCGAAGTAGACACCCGCCGGATCCGCGTCGTCCGTGCGCAGCGCGTCCCGCAGCACCGTGCCGAAGTGGTCCCCCTCGGGCAGCCCGGCCGACAGCGCCTCCCAGGTGCCGCCCGCGTCGCTCGTGCGGTAGACGCGGCAGCGGCGCCCGGCCGGGACGCGGTCCGCGTCCGCGGTGATCGGGAAGACGTACGCCGTATTGGGGCGGTGCGGATGCGCGGCGACCGCGAAGCCGAAGTCGGACGGCAGGCCCGCGCCGATGTCGGTCCACTTGCCTCCTCCGTCGTCGCTGCGGAAGACGCCCCAGTGGTTCTGCAGATACAGCCGGTCCTCGTCGACCGCGTCCTTCGCGATCTTGTGGACGCACTGCCCGAACTCCGGGTTGGGGTCGGGCATGAAGACCGCCGAGACCCCCTCGTTGGACGGCGCCCAGCTCGCCCCGCCGTCCCGGGAGCGGAACACCCCGGCCGTCGACACCGCCACCAGCAGGGAGTCCGGGTCCCGGGAGTCCGTCACGACGGTGTGCACCGCTTCCCCGCCGCCGCCCGGCACCCATTGGGAGCGTGTCGGGTGCTCCCACAGCGGCCGTACGAGCTCGAAGGTCTCGCCGCCGTCCTCCGAGCGGAACAGCGCTGCCGGCTCCGTGCCCGCGTAGACCACGTCCGGTGCCTCGGGGCCGGCCGGATGCAGCTGCCAGACCCGCTCCAGGGACGCTCCCGTGTCCTTGGGGAACTTCACCGCGGGCTTCTCCGGCTCGACCCAGGTCTTGCCGAGGTCGTCGGAGTGGAATACCGAGGGGCCCCAGTGCAGGCTGTCGCCGCCGACCAGCAGGCGGGGCACGGGCCTGCGTGTGTCGATGGCGATCGAGTACACCGCCTGGGCATTGAAGTGCGGGCCGTCGAACTCCCACGCTCCGCCGCTCCTGCGGCCGATGAAGAGTCCTTTGCGTGTACCGACGGTCAGCAGTACATCGGTCATGACGGATACCTCCAGGACGCCTTTGTCTTGAGACAGAATTCAGTCTGCACCCGGCCACTGACAGCGGCCCGTGGACCGGGTTCGCACGTACCAAGGGCAGACCGGCCAGGGCTCGAGAACTCATCGGTCCCCGCGGTCCCAGCCTTGTACGAAGGATGTCGTAATTTCACGATCGCCGTAGTACGGTGTCTCTCGTACTAGTCGATGCATCGCACGCACCGCACGCATCGCATCAGGCGAAACGGAGTCCTTCATGAGTGCCGCCCTCTTCGAGCCCTGCACCCTGCGCTCACTCACCGTCCCCAACCGCCTCTGGATGGCGCCCATGTGCCAGTACAGCGCGGAGGCGTTCGGCCCGAACGCGGGCGTCGCGAACGACTGGCACTTCGCCCACTACGCGGCCCGCGCCACCGGCGGCACCGGACTGATCCTGGTGGAGGCCACGGCCGTCAGCCCTGAGGGGCGTATCAGCCCCGGAGACCTCGGCCTCTGGAACGACACCCAGGTCGAGGCGGCACGCCGGATCACCTCGTTCCTCGAAAGCCAGGGCACCGTCCCGGGCATTCAGCTGGCGCACGCGGGGCGGAAGGCATCGACGGACCTTCCGTGGCTCGGCGGCGGACCGCTCGCCGTGGACATGGAGCAGGGCTGGCTGCCCGTGGGGCCGAGCCCGCTCCCGTACGACACCGACCACACCGTGCCCGCGGAGCTGACCACGGACCGGATCAAGGAGATCGTGGGCCAGTTCGCGGACGCCGCCAAGCGCGCCCTGGCGGCGGGCTTCCGGGTCGCCGAGATACACGGTGCGCACGGCTACCTGATCGGCGAGTTCCTCTCCCCGAACAGCAATCACCGTACGGATGAGTACGGCGGCTCCTTCGAGAACCGCACGCGCCTCGCGCTGGAGATCGTGGACGCGGTACGGGCGGTGTGGCCCGAGGAGCTGCCCCTGTTCTTCCGGATCTCCGCCACCGACTGGCTGAGCGAGAACGCCGATGACGAACGGGAGGGCTGGACCGCCGACGACACCGTCCGCTTCGCGCGTGAGCTGCCGGCACACGGGGTGGACCTGCTGGACGTCTCGTCGGGTGGCCTCGCACCCCGAGCGCGTATCGAGACCGGTCCCGGTTACCAGGTGCCGTTCGCGGAGCGGGTCAAGCGCGAGACCGGGCTGCCCGTCGCCGCGGTCGGCATGATCACCGACGCCGAGCAGGCTGAGAAGATCCTCGCGAACGGCGAGGCGGACGCGGTGCTCCTCGGCCGTGAGCTGCTGCGCAACCCGTCCTTCGCCCGGCATGCCGCACGCGAACTTGGCGGCCTGGTGAATACGCCGGACCAGTACCACCGTGCGGTCTGAGCGTGTGGGCTCGTACGACGAAGGCCGAACTACGAGATACCTCGTACGATGGAGTGGCCCCGGTAGAGCCGACAGAGCAGACAGAGCGATGAAGTGGAGCCGCTGTGACCACCGCGACAGACGCCCGGGTACTCGCCCACCCCACGCGCGACGAAATCCGTCTGGAGAACGTGCTCCACGCGCTCTCCGACCCCATGCGGCTGCGGGTGGTACGTGACCTGGCGACGGCAGAGGGCGACCTGTCCTGCTCGTACTTCGACCTGCCGGTCACCAAGTCCACGACCACCCACCACTTCCGCGTCCTGCGGGAGAACGGTGTGGTGCGGCAGGTCTACCAGGGCACGGCCAAGATGAACGGGCTGCGCCGCGACGACCTCGACGCGCTCTTCCCCGGGCTGCTCGACAGCGTCCTGGGCGCGGTGGAGCGGCAGGCGCAACGCCTCGGCGACAGCTAAGGCGGGCTGTGGATGTCCCCTGGGCCCCCGGCGAAGCCCGGGGGTACCCCTTCGCCCGCCCACAGAACCCGCATCCGCCCCCGCCCCCGTGCCCGGTAGCGCTCCCGCGCTACGGGTGCGGCCTGCCGCCCGCCGCGCCGAGCAGTCCCGGCCAGTCGGGGATCTTGACCGACCGGCGCCCCAGCGTCTGTCCCAGCGCCGTCTCCGCCGCCTCGATCGCCAGCCACCCCGGCCACGGCACCGGCCGGTGCCCCGACTCCCGTAGTGCCGCCAGCGGATCGGCCGCGACGGGGCGCAGCGCCAGCTCCGCCGCGTCGTCGAGCAGCGAGGCGACTGTCTCCTTGGCGCACGGCCGGTTGGTGCCGATCACTCCGGTCGGGCCGCGCTTGATCCACCCCGCCACATACTCCCCGGGGGACGGCGCTCCGTCGCGCAGTACTCGTCCGCCGGCGTGCGGCACCGTCCCGCGATCCGCGTCGAACGGCAGGCCCGCCAGGGGCACACCGCGGTAGCCCACCGCCCGCAGTACCAACTGCGCCTCGATCTCCTCGTACCGACCGGTGCCCCGCACGCCCCCGGCGCCGTCCGGGGCGGTGCGTTCGAACCGCACGGCCGCCACCCGCCCGTCCCGCTCCAGCAGCTCCACCGGGCGCAGAAAGAACCGCAGCCGGATCCGGCGCTCCCGGCCGCGCGGCGGCTGCGCCGCCCACCCCCGTACGACGTCGAGATTGCGCCGGTTGACCGCGGGCAGCGCGGCGAGCGCGGCGCCGGACGGATCCGTGTACGCGGGGTCCAGGGCCAGATCCGCGGCGTCGACCGCCACGTCCGCCGAGGGCAGCGAGCTCAGCTCCCGCAGCTCCTTGGTGGTGAACTTGGCCTGCGAAGGGCCGCGCCTGCCCACCATGTGCACCTCGCGCACCCGGCTGAGGGCGAGCGCGTCCAGCGCCGCGTGCGGCACATCGGTCGGGCGGAGCTCCTCCGCGCCCCGCGCGAGGATGCGGGCCACGTCGACGGCCACATTGCCGACGCCGATCACCACCGCCGAGCGGGCGCCCAGCACAAAGGCCTCGCGGGCGGAGTCGGGATGCGCGCTGTACCAGGAGACGAAGTCGGTGGCCGAGTGGCTGCCGGGCAGCTCCTCGCCCGGCACGCCGAGCCTGCGGTCCTTCGCCGCTCCCAGGCAGTACACGACCGCGTGGTAGAGCTCCAGCAGCCGGCCGGGGCCGAGCCCGTGCGCGCCGACCTCCACATTGCCGATGAAGTCGATCCGCTCGTCCTCCAGAACGGTGCGCAGATTGTTCTGGAGGGATTTGATCTTCTCGTGGTCGGGGGCGACCCCGTAGCGCACAAGTCCGTACGGGCAGGGGAGCCGGTCCAGTACGTGCACCCGCACGTCCGGCACCACGCTCTGCTGTACGAGGGCCTGCGCGGTGTAGACCCCGCTGGGTCCCGATCCGATGACAGCGACACGAAGCACGGCCGCGCTCCTTCCCGCGAGGGGATTCCAGCATCGCACCGGTGTGCCGCGCTGCGGGAGATGCTCTAACGGGGTGCCTTGTGTCGTTCTGCCGTGCGTGCCGCCACAGAGTGCGATGATTTGCCTGGTTGCCTGTTTGTGTGCAGGAAATTACGTTTCTGAACGTTAATGATCGGTATGACCCGTCCGGGGTGCTTCCGTATCCGCCCGTGTGGGATCTCCAGGGCCACGGCACGGTCTCCTGGGCGGAGGACGGATCAGGATCAGGATCGGGGTCGGCGTCGGGGTCGGGGTCGTACGAGATCCCCCCGCCCTGGTTCAACGTCCGGCTGACCTTCGCCGACGGGACCCGGATCGATGTCCTGGCCGTCGTCACGGACGAGCGGATCGCCATCGAGGATCTGCGGACGGAGCCGCCGCTGCCGCTGGACGACTTCGCGGTGCTCGCCGACCGGATCCGGGGTCCCCTTCAGGACGCCTGCGCGGTCCTCGTACAGCACTCCGGGGCAGGGGAGCCGCCGCCCGCCGCGGACGCCGCGCCCGCCGCGGAATGCGGCCACCGGCGCCCGCGTTCCGCCGCGTCACGCGGCAGTGCGGGGAGGCGGATCGCCGCCGAGGCGTACCAAGCGGCCCAGCGCGAGGGCAGGGACCCCGTACTGGCGGTGATGGGCGCGACCGGGCGGAGCCGCCGCCGAGCGCTCAGGCTCATCGCGGGCGCCCGTGAGGCGGGCCTTCTCGCGCCGCGCCACAACCGCCGCTGACCGATCAACGCCCTGACCTTCACATCGAGACGTTCACATTGAGCGCATCCGGTTGATCTCGCTCGTCTGCTGAGCGATCACATCCCCCGCCATCTCCTCGATCAGGACGTTGTGCCCGTCCGTGAGCGCGGCGGTGGCCATGGTGATGGCTCCCTGGTGGTGAGTGACCATCAGCTTCAGGAAGAGCTCGTCGAACGCGCTGCCCTTCGCGGCGCGCAGTTGCGTCAGCTGGGCCGCGGTCGCCATACCCGGCATCGCCTCCCCACCCTGGTCGGCCCCACCCTGGTCGGCCCCACCGTGGTCGTGGCCACCCTTCCCCTTCGCCCCACCGTTGGTTTTCAGCCAGCCCTCCATCGCGCCGATCTCCGGCTTCTGCGCGGCGGCAATCCGCTCAGCCAACCGCTTGACCTGCGTGGATGCCGCTCGATCCGGTGCCAGGGCGGTCATCTGCAGCGCCTGCTCATGGTGGGTGATCATCATCTCTGCGTAGGAAAAATCAGCCGCATTGGGGGTGTCGTCCGGCACGGCCTTCGCGGCCTCCTCCGCGGAGAGCGTCTTGGCCGGCTCGCCAGGCTTCCCCGGAGCCACCACAGACGGCCCGTCAACCCCCTTGGCCTTGGCGGGAGATCCGGAGCCGCCTGAATCCCCGGAGTCCGACTCGCAGGCGCCCAGGGCGAGTACGGCGGCGGCGACCATCGCCGCCACGACCTGCTTGCGGACCCGCGCGGTCCTGCGGCGGTTCAACACGGCGGCCTCCTGGGGCGCTTGGGGTTCTGGGGACCGTCCTAGCATGCTTCCGCACGCCTGTGATCAAAAACATTCATTACGTCTCTGTTTCCATCTGTTGAGATGTACATGGAAAGGACGATACTGCCGGGGTCCGTGAACCGTTCAACTGCGAACGGATATAAGGGAGGACGCAGTGACCCTGTTGCACACCACCCGAGTACGGCGCAGACGTCTGGGCGTGGCGACAGCCGCGGCCGGGCTCCTCGCCATGCTGCTGGCAGCCGGCCCCGCAGTCGCCACACCCGACCCCGGTGACGCACCCGCCGCCCAGGAGAAGACCTCCTCCGGCCAGGCCGCCGACGCCAAGTCCGCCATGAAGGCCGGTGAGATACCCGGGGTGGACGAGATCGTCCACAGTGCCAATATCGAGCATCTCGCCAATGTCCCCAAGGGTGCCCTGCAGGGAACCAACTCGGACATGGCCTTCCAGGGGAAGTACGCCTTCGCGGGCAACTACGACGGCTTCCGGATCTTCGACATCAGCAATCCGAAGGCTCCCAAGAGCGTTGCCGAGGTCCTGTGCCCCGGCAGCCAGAACGACATCTCCGTCTCCGGGAACCTGCTCTTCCTGTCCACCGACTCCTCACGGAGCGACAACTCCTGTAACAGCGTCTCGCAGCCGGCGACGGAGAAGTCGTCCTGGGAGGGCATGAAGATCTTCGACATCAGCGACAAGCGCAACCCGAAGTACGTCGCCGCTGTCGAGACCGCGTGCGGTTCGCACACGCACACGCTCGTGCCGGATCGTCGCAATGTCTATGTCTACGTCTCGTCGTACTTCCCGAGTGCGACCTTCCCGGACTGCCAGCCGCCGCACGACGGAATCTCCGTCATCAAGGTGCCGCGCAAGGCTCCGGAGAAGTCCGCGATCGTGAACTTCCCGGTGCTCTTCCCTGGTGAGGGCGCCGACGGCGGCGGCAACCCGGGTGCGCCCACCAACCCGGGCGTCACCAAGACCACCGGCTGCCACGACATCACCGTGCTGCCGTCGAAGGACCTGGCGGCCGGCGCCTGCATGGGCGACGGCATCCTGTTCTCGATCAAGGACCCCGCGCACCCGAAGGTCATCGACCGGATCCAGGACAACGTCAACTTCGCGTTCTGGCACTCGGCGACCTTCAACCAGGGCGCCAACAAGGTCATCTTCACCGACGAGCTGGGCGGCGGCGGGGCCGCCACCTGCAACGCCGCGATCGGCCCGAACCGCGGCGCCGACGGTATCTACGACATCGTCGGCAAGGGGGACAAGCGCAAGCTGGTCTTCCGCAGCTACTTCAAGATCGACCGGCACCAGGCCGACGCCGAGGTCTGCGTGGCCCACAACGGCTCGATCATCCCGGTGAAGGGCCGCGACCTCATGGTCCAGGCCTGGTACCAGGGCGGCATCTCGGTGTGGGACTTCACCGACTCCTCGAAGCCCAAGGAGATTGGCTACTTCGAGCGCGGTCCCGTCACCCTTGACCGGGTCACGACCGCCGGCTCCTGGTCGGCGTACTACTACAACGGTTACATCTACTCCAACGACATCGCCAAGGGCCTCGACGTCCTGAAGATCAACGACAGGCGCACGGATCCGGCGAAGTGGGTGCGCCTGCGCGAGCTCAATGTGCAGACGCAGCCCGATTACTTCGACCGCCACTGATCCCTGGAGCCATGACGCGTTCCGCCGAGCGGCTTGCCGCTCGGCGGAACGCCGAGCTCCCACTCCAGCCCGTACCGCTGGAACAGCTCGGCGCGCAGCCGCCCCCGCTCCATCGGTGCCCCCGGCAGCAGCACCGCGAAGACCGCGCCCATCAACAGAGCGCGCAGCAGCGGGTAGTCGGCGTCCACATCGGGTGATCCGTACCGCTTGATGGTGTCCCGCAGCAGGAACGCCAGCCGCTGCTGCTCCGGACACTGCACAAAGCCTTGTGCCTGCAGGACCCCCGACATATGAGTCCGCATCAGCACGGGCCGGTCGGCCGCGAGCCCGAGAACCGCGTCGATCGCCCGCGCCAGCCGCTCCCGCCCGTCCTGGGAGCGCGGCTCGCGCTCCAGCGCCGCTTCCAGCGTGTGGTGCATCAGCCGGTGCACCGCCGACTGCAGGAGCTGTTGCTTTCCGGGGAAGTAGTACGAGACCAGTCCGCGCGCCGAGCCGGCGCGGTCGGCGATGTCGCCCAGGGTCGTGGCCTCGTAGCCGCGCTCGTCGACCAGCTCCACGGTCGCCTGGAGCAGCCGGTCCCGGGAACGCCGACGCAGTTCTTCATTGACCGACGGGCTCCGCGGGGACATGCTTAACTCCTGCGTTGACTGGCTGCGAGCCAGTATACTCAGCGTGCCCCGCTGCGTGGCCTTCAGGACCTGGTCAGCGGGGGTGCTGCGCCGAACCGGGCGACGCGGGGGATCGTCCGGTTCGGGCAGCTCTGTCGTGTTTCCTTCATGGTCGTGTTTCCGTCGTAGTCTTGACGGTCTTGCCTTCGGTTACCCCGGGATCACCGGTTGATGAGCCCGAGCACCGGGCGCAGCCCCGCAGGACGTTCCGCGACCGGCAGATGGTCCACGAAGTGGACCGCGCACCCCAGCTCCGCCGCACCGCCGTCCGCGCGCCGGTCGTCGCCCACCATCAGCACATCGCCCGGATCCTGGCCCAGCGCCTCGCAGGCCGTGCGGAAGAGGCGTACGTCCGGCTTCTGCACACCGTGCTCGTACGACAGGACATACGCCTCCACCCAGCCGTCCAGGCCGTGCGCGCGGAAGACCGGCCGCGGGTCCCAGCCGATGTTGCTGACCACCGCCACGCCCACCCCCCGCTCCCGCAGCGTGCGCAGCACCTCGGCGGCATCGGGATACGGACGCCAGGCCGCGGGAGCCATATGGCGGTCGTAGAGCGCGTCGTACAGGCCCGGATCCGGCAGCTCCACCTGCCGGGCCAGACCGGTGTACGCGGCCCGGTGGAGTTCCATGCTCTCGTCGCGGGTCGCCCACAGGTCCGTCAGGCGCTCCGGCAGCCGCTGCGGGAAGGAGCCGCCGGGCAGTGCGCCGGCCGCCTCCAGTTCGGCCGCCCAGCGGGCAAGGTCGGCCTCGGGGGCCGTACTGCCCCGCTCGTCCAGGGCCGCGCGCAGCCAGTCCCGCGCCGACTCGATGCGGAAGAGCGTTCCGGAGAAATCGAAGAGCACGCCTTTGAACACCATGACCGTGATCCTTTCCGCCTCAGCGCGCCCGGGACAAGACCACACGCTCGTACGAGGCGATCGACACGGCCACGAAGCACGCCCCCAGCAGCCAGCCGCCCACCACGTCCGAGGGCCAGTGCACGCCGAGATAAACCCGGGTGAGGCCGACGCCGACGACGGAGACGACCGCCCCCACGACGGCCGACCGCCACAGCCATCCGCCCACTCCGCGCGCTCCGCCCGTATCGCCCGGTATGCGCCGTCCGAGCAGCCACAGCAGCAGCCCACAGGTCACCATGGCCGTCATCGCATGACCGGACGGAAAGGCCATGTAGTGGGCCGAGTCGACCGGGTCCGGCCACTGTGGCCGCTCCCGTCCGACGGCGGACTTCAGCCCCTGTTGTACGAAGGTGCTCACCGTGCTCGTCACCGCGATCCACAGCGCGAGCAGCCGCTCCCGCAGCCACCACAACCACCCGAAGATCACGGCCGTCAGGGCGCGCATCGTCCACGGGTCCCACACCCAGTCGGTGAGCACCCGGCTGACCCGGGTGAGCTCCGGGTCGTCCACCGCCCAGCGGTGCAGCTCCTCCGCTACCGTGCCGTCGAAGGACATGAGCGGGGACCAGGAGCCCGCGACCAGGATCAGCAGCACCGCCGAGAGAACGGCGAGCACCGTGCCCGCGCGGGCGGGTGCGGTGACCCGCGCACGGGTCGGCCGAGTCGGGGATGTCGTTCGCGAACGGGAGTGCATGAGTGAGATCCTCGCCGCTTGCCGGTGCTTCTGGCTAACCGAGCGCACGCAGCCCCGGCACAAAGGCCACCAGCAGCGGAACGACCGGCACCAGCGCGGCAGCCGCGGTCAGCCGCAGCCGGCGGCCCGCGGTGAGCCGCTCCACCGGCGCCAGCAGCCGGTCGACGCGCCGCGGCAGCTCGGCGTCCGGGGTGGGGCAGGGCCCGAACACGCCGCGGTCCTCGTTCAGTTCGACCAGGGCCAGCGCGATGGTGCGCCCGCCGAAGCGCCTCGACGCGACATCGTCGGCGGCCAGTTCGATCAGCCGGTGCATCTCGTTCCGGAACGCCGCGAACACCGGCACCTGCGGGAAGCCGTTGGCGAGCGCGTCCGAACAGTGCAGCAGCCAGTGGTGCCGCGCCCGCGCGTGGCCCTGCTCGTGCGCCAGTACGGCATCGAGCTG
Source organism: Streptomyces sp. NPDC052236 (assembly GCF_044548015.1). Classification (NCBI taxonomy): domain Bacteria; kingdom Bacillati; phylum Actinomycetota; class Actinomycetes; order Kitasatosporales; family Streptomycetaceae; genus Streptomyces; species Streptomyces sp. NPDC052236. Next base: position 260,779 of record NZ_JBIUBL010000008.1, read on the forward strand.
GCTGCCCTTCAACCGGCGCAACGCGGCCGTGGTGACGATCAGTTGGGGTGCCGTACCCGGCAGCCACCAGGCTTCGGGCCGCTTGCCCTCCAGGACCACCAGCGGTTCACTGCCCGCCTTCTCGCCCGGCAGCAGCGGGGAGCGCACCAGCAGTTGCTTACGCCGCCGCTTGCGCAGTGCCTGTGCCCGGTGGATCTCCCGGGTGAGCATGGCCGCGGTCCACAGGCCACCGCAGGCCAGCACCACGGCGAGGGCGGCGGACCACGGTCCGGTCGCGCCGAGGGCGTACGCGTCCACCACGGAGTGCGGCGCGGGCGCGAAAACATGCCCCCGCACGAACTGCCAGGCGGAGGCCGCGCTGAACGTCATGGAGAGCGCGAAGCAGAGCAGTACGGCGGCCACCACGCACTGCCACACCCACAGCGCCACCACGGGCTCGCGCTCCGGCCACTCGGCACGCGACACAAGCCGCGGGGCCACGACGGCGGCCAGTGCGCCGAGCAGCAGCAGCGCGAGGGAGACCAACATGGCTCCAGCCTATGAGCGCGTCGCTACCCGCGGGTATGGCCTCGCACGGCAAGTGACGCAGGACACGTCTGTCGCAGGAGTATCAGCAGGCGTATCAGAGGATGAGCAGCATCGCCAGCATCGCGAGGCCCATGGCGAGCCCGCACGCCCGCGCCAGCTCGGGCCGCGCGTCCCACGCGTCGGTCGCCGCCGCCGCGCCGCCCACCGGGGACGCCGCCGGTATCAGCCGGACGCCGGAGCGCAGGACGTATCCGGCGTAGTACGCCAGCAGCACGCCGGTCAGCAGCTCCACTCCCGCGGCCGACTGCTCCGCGTGACCCGTGCCGTGCCCTGCACCCCCGCCGCCCCCGTCGCCGCCGTACGTCATGGCAATCGCCATATGGACCATCGAGAGTGAGCCGACGAGGTGGTGCGCATGCAGTCGGCGTACGCCGTGCCGGGCCGGCCACACGGCGCGCAGCGCCGCGCCGCCGAAGATCGCCGCGTACACCAACCATCCCCACTCGGGCAGTACGAGCACGGTGGCGGGCAGCGCCATCGCGGCCATCCCGAACCCCATCAGCGCCTCGCCGCCCGCCGCCGCGCGTGCCTGCCCGGAGCAACCGCGCATCCGAAGCAGGCAGTACGCGCCGATCGCGCCGCAGAGCGCCACGAGCAGCCAGCAGGAGACCGCAGGTCCGTGCACGGCGCACCTCCCCCTTCGACGGTGTCGAAAGGGCGATGCCCGGCTCGGCGAGCACTACGCGACCACTACGCGAGCGCACTGAGGTGCGCAGGCGCACGCGGAGATCTCACGGGCGGTACCGCAGCGGATGATCGGCCGGAACCTCGACCAGCGCGATGCGGTGACCGTCCGGGTCGGCGATCCACATCTCGATCAGCCCCCAGGGCTCGCGCAGCGGCGGTCGCAGCACCTCGGCACCGCGCTCGGCCAGCTCTTGGTACGCCGCGTCCGCGTCCGCGACCTGGAGCCACAGCTGCATCGTGGGCGAGGGCACGGCCTCCGTACGCCCCGACACCTCAAGGTGTCCGCCGCCCAGGAAGTACACCGTGCCCCGTTCGGGTCCGGTGCCGAACTCCCGGTAGACCGGCAGGGCGAGGGTCTCCCCGTAGAACCGCCTGGAGCGCTCGGGGTCGGCGGGGCGGAGGAGGACCCGGCTGCTCAGCACATGCACCATGCCCCGGACCCTAGACGCGGCGACAGGGTTAGTCTCGTGGAACACCCGCACCCGCACCCGCCCGCCGAGAACGCGCCAGAACGCCGAGAACGCCGAGAAACGCACAAGAGTCGCCAAGAACAGAAAGCCGCTCCGATGAACAACACCACCACACCGCCCCGGGACCGTGGCGAGCTCACCTACCGCGACGCGGCCGAGGCCGATGTCGCCGTACTCGTCCCGCTGATCGAGTCGGCGTACCGCGGCGACGCGAGCCGGACCGGGTGGACCACCGAGGCTGACCTCCTCGCCGGACAGCGCACCGACCCGGAGGCCGTCCGCCAGGTCATCACCGCCCCGGGCTCCACCCTCCTCGTGGTGGAGCGCGACGGCGAGCCGATCGCCTGCTGCCAGCTCGAACACCGCGGTGACGCCGCGTACTTCGGCATGTTCGCGGTCCGTCCCGAAATGCAGGGCGGCGGCCTCGGCCGGCGGATCATCGCCGAGGCCGAGCGCAGAGCGCGCGAGCGCTGGGGTGTGCGGGAGATGCAGATGACCGTGATCACGCTCAGGGCCGATCTGATCGCCTGGTACGAGCGCCGCGGCTACCGCCGTACGGGAAAGCTGAGCCCCTTCCCGTACGGCGACGAGCGCTTCGGCATTCCGCAGCGCGACGATCTCGCTTTCGAGCTCCTGGTGAAGGACCTCTCTCAGGCACCTACGCCGTGAACCGGCCGGTGCGGCGGATCTCGGGGAAGTCGGTGGTCGCGCCGTCCAGTTCGAGGGCGCGCGCCAGCCGCAGCTGCTCCTGGGTGTTCACCACCCAGCCGATCACCTGAAGCCCTTCGCCGTGTGCGTGCTCGACGGTCTCCAGGGTCAGTCTGCGGATGTCCAGCGCGAGACAGGCGGCGCCCACCGCCTTGCCCCGGTCCACGATGTCCGCTTCCCACCGCCCGGCGATGAGCACGGTCCGTACGCCCGGCACCAGGGCGCCGATCTCGGCGATCGCGTCGTCGTGGAAGGACGACACCTCGACACGGTGGACCAGATCGCGGTCGAGCATCACCTCGGCGAGAGCGCGGGCGGCGGTCACGTCCTTGATCTCCGCCTGAAGCGGCGCCCGCACGGCGTCGAGCACCTCCTCGAACACCGGCACCCGCTCGCCGCCGCCCGCGTCGAGCTCCCGCAGCTCGGCGAGGGTCTTCTCGGCGATGGCGCCGCTTCCGTCGGTCGTGCGGTCCACGTCCGCGTCGTGCATGACGACGAGCGCGCCGTCCTTGCTGAGATGCAGATCCAGTTCGATGGCGTCCATACCGGCCTGTTCGGCACGGACGAAGGAGCGCAGGGTGTTCTCCGGCTCGACGCCCATGACCCCGCGATGACCGATGGTGAGGAAAGTCAAGATTCTCTCGCTTCCGTCGACGGCGGCTCCCGCGCGGCGCATCACCGGCACCCGCGCGGCAACCACGCAGCCTAACGGCCCGCCCCCGCGATGGGACCGGGCGTGCGTGGGCGCGTCGTCGGCTGTCGGCCGACATGGTGGATTCTCGGCGGACTGTTGACGGACTGCTGACGGACTTCCGACGGAAGTCACCGCACATTCAGCCTTCAACCGCAAAACCTTCGGCGATCAGGTGCCTCACGCAGGAAGGTTTACCAAGATCCGACTTGTACGGGAGAACCACACATGGATACGGTGCCTTTACGCGAGGTTCTCCCGTGGAGGAAGTGACATGACGGAAATTCTTGTGCAGGACGTTCCCGCCGGGGGCGCAGCCCAGGGTGCACGGATCATCGAGCACCCGGCTTGGCCGACGCTCAAGAACGCCGTCGAGGAGATCAGGCCCTGGCAGTCGGCGGACGGCTCGATCGACCTCACCGCCGAGGGCGCGCCGGACCGCGTCGCCGTCATAGCGGCGCTCGACCACGTCATAGACGCGGTCGAAGCGCTCTCCCCGCTGCTCCCGCACGATGCCGCGTACCACCGTGCGCTGGTCGACGACCTGCACAAATGGGCCACCGACGGCTTCGGCGTCCCCGACTTCCTGGACTCGCTGCTCGCCTTCCAGCCCGCCGCGCGCCGCCAGGACGGACTCCAGCATCTGGTCGTCTTCCCGATGTACACGCAGAACGGCAACCCGGACCGCAACCTCGAAGCGGTCGCGCTGCGCATGGTCTGGCCCGAGTGGCTGGCCGAGCTGGAGCGCACCCGCTACGACAACCCCCTCTTCTGCGGCATCACCTTCGAGGACTTCACCTCCGGCTACGACACGAACTCCGCGGTGCTCTTCCCGGAGACCATCGCCGTGCGCGAGGCGCCCGAGCGGTTCACCTGGGGCGGCATCTTCTGCGACCGCGAGGCCGCCCGCTTCCGCCGGGTCACCGACGCGGCCGTACACGTACTCGGCCTCGAACTCCCCGAGGACATCCGCGAGCTCGTCCGCGACCAGACCCGCTGTGAGCAGGCCTTTGTGCTCTGGGACATGGTCCACGACCGCACCCACAGCCATGGCGATCTGCCTTTCGACCCGTTCATGATCAAGCAGCGCCAGCCGTTCTGGATGTACGGCCTGGAGGAGCTGCGCTGTGACCTCACCGCCTTCAAGGAGGCCGTGAAGCTCGAGGCCGACGGCTTCCCGCAGGGCCGCGACGTGCAGTACGCGGTGCTCTTCGACCGGATGTTCCGCTTCCCGGTCACCGGCGAGCGCGTGCGCAACTACGACGGTCTCGGCGGCCAGCTGCTCTTCGCGTACCTCCACCAGCACGAGGTCGTCAGCTGGACCGACAACGTCCTGAGGATCGACTGGGACCGCGCCCCGCAGGTCACCCAGCAGCTCTGCGCCGAGATCGAGAAGCTGTACCGCGACGGCATCGACCGGCCCAAGCTGGTCCACTGGTTCGCCGCGTACGACCTGGTCGCGAGCTATCTCGCGCCGCACCCCGGCTCGCGCTGGGCCAAGGGCCCCGACGCCCTGGATCTGTCCAAGCCGCCCCGTAAGCTCGTGGACGATGTGCTTCCGGACGAGTTTCCGCTGAGCATGTTCTATGAGGCACTCGCCAAGAAGCTGAAGCATGTGATCGCCTCCACCAAGGGCATCACCGCGGCGAGCGCCGCATGAGCTCTCGTACGGAAGAGGCGACGACCATGAACGTAAACGGCAACGGGGTCCTTGAGGGTGCCGTGATCGCGGTGGCCGGAGCCGCGGGACCGGCCGGCCGGGCCACCCTGCTCAAACTCGCCGAAGCGGGAGCGATCGTCGTCGCCTCCGACGCGAACGCCGCGCGCCTCGCCGAGGTGGTCGACGCCGCCCGGTACGCGCACGGCGGCGCCACGGTCATCGGGGACACCGTCGACCTTCTGGATCTGAACGCCGCCCGGGTGTGGGCGGACAAGACGGAGAAGGAGTTCGGCCGGATCGACGGCCTGGTCCATCTCGTCGGGGGCTGGCGCGGCAGCGCCACCTTCGCCGAGACCGATCTCGCGGACTGGGAGCTGCTGGAGAAGCTGCTGATCCGCACCGTCCAGCACACCTCTCTCGCCTTCCACGACGGGCTGCTGCGCAGCGACCGGGGCCGCTATCTGCTGATCAGCGCCGCCGGCGCGACCAAGCCGACCGCGGGCAACGCCGCGTACGCCGCCGCCAAGGCCGCCGCCGAGGCGTGGACGCTCGCGCTGGCCGACGGCTTCCGCAAGGCGGGGGGCGAGAGCGGGCCGAAGGCCGCGGCTGCCATCCTGATCGTGAAGGCACTGGTGCACGACGCGATGCGCGCCGAGCGCCCGAATGCGAAGTTCGCGGGCTTCACGGACGTGACGGAACTGGCCGAGGCCATCGCCGGAGTCTGGGACAGGCCCGCCCAGGATGTGAATGGACAGCGCCTGTGGCTGACCCCCAAGCCGTGACACAAGCTGCGACACCGGCCTCGACGCCGACGAAGACCGACGCGCGGCGCCACCACGACCCGTCCGTACGGGGCTTCGCCAGCGACAACTACGCGGGCGGCCACCCCGAGATCCTTGCCGCCCTCGCCCTCGCCAACGGAGGTCACCAGACCGCCTACGGCGAGGACGCGTACACCGAGCACCTCCAGCGGGTCATGCACAGCCACTTCGGGCCGACGGCGGAGGCGTTCCCCGTCTTCAACGGCACCGGCGCCAACGTCACGTCGCTCCAGGCGCTCACCGACCGCTGGGGCGCGGTGATCTGCGCCGAGTCCGCACACATCAACGTCGACGAGGGCGGCGCGCCCGAGCGGATGGCCGGGCTGAAGCTGCTGACCGTGTCCACCCCGGACGGCAAACTCACGCCCGAGCTCATCGACCGGCAGGCGTACGGCTGGGACGACGAGCACCGGGCGATGCCGCAGGTCGTGTCGATCACCCAGAACACCGAACTGGGCACGGTCTACACGCCCGAAGAGATCCGCGCGATCTGCGTGCACGCGCACGAGCGGGGCATGAAGGTCCATCTCGACGGGGCGCGGATAGCCAACGCCGCCGCGGCCCTGGACGTGCCCATGCGGGCCTTCACCAATGCCGTCGGCGTCGACATCCTCTCCTTCGGCGGCACAAAGAACGGCATGCTCTTCGGCGAGGCGGTCGTCGTCCTCAACCCCGACGCGGTCAGCCATCTCAAGCATCTGCGCAAGATGTCGATGCAGCTGCCCTCCAAGATGCGCTTTGTGTCGGTGCAGCTGGAGGCGCTGCTCGCGCGCGATCTGTGGCTGCGCAACGCCCGGCACGCCAACACCATGGCCCAGCGGCTGGCACGCGGCGTGGGCGCGGTGGACGGTGTGGAGATCCTCCATCCTGTCCAGGCCAACGCCGTCTTCGCGCGGCTGCCCCACGATGTGAGCGAACGGCTGCAGAAGCGGTTCCGCTTCTACTTCTGGAACGAGGCCGCGGGCGAGGTCCGCTGGATGTGCTCCTTCGACACCACCGAGGACGATGTCGACGCCTTCGTGCAGGCGCTGAAGGAAGAGATGGCGCGGTAGACGCCAGCCGGGGCGACAGGCATGGGCACGGCAGGCGTGGGCGCGGCAGGATCCCTTACCGGGTGGACTCAAAGTTCAATGGGATGGACTATCCGGTACTCTATGCGGAACCCCACCCGGTCGTACCGCGCGCCCTGAAGGCCGCGCCGGACCGGGAGTCGCTCTGGCTGCACCTCCCCACCGAACTGTGAGGTTTCTCCGACCATGACGCTCACGCTCACCGTCGCCGACGAGGTCCGGGACCTCGCGCCCGGCTTCACTCATCTCGCCGTCGAAGCGCACGGCCTGGTCAACGGGGAGAGCAACGCCGACAGCTCGGCGCTGCTGGACGCGGCGGCCCGCAGGCTCGCCGAGCGGCTGGCCGGGCGCGCCCCGCACGAGGACCCGCACATGGTCGCCTGGCGCGAGGCGTACACCGCCTTCGGCGCCAAGCCCTCGCGCACCCGCAACTCCGCCGAGGCGCTGGCCAGGCGGGCGCTGGCCGACGGAGGTCTGCCGCGCATCAATCGCCTCGTCGACCTCTACAACGCCATCAGCGTCGCCCATCTGATCCCGGTCGGCGGCGAGGACACCGACCACATCAAGGGCGGGATGCGGCTCGTACGGGCCACGGGCGCGGAGCCGTTCGTCACCGCCGCGGGCGGCGAGCAGGTCGTCGAACACCCGGAGCCCGGTGAGGTCGTCTGGCGCGACGACGAAGGCGTCACCTGCCGGCGCTGGAACTGGCGTCAGGGCGTACGCACCCGGCTCACCGAGGAGTCCGTGAGCGCGCTCTTCCTGCTGGAGAGCCTGGCCCCCATGACGACCGGCGAGCTGGAGGCCGCGGCCGCCGAACTGGCCGAGTCGCTGGAGAAGCTGAGCCCCAGCGCACGGATCACTGTCCATCCGCTCCAGGGACGGGCGTGACGTCCCCGACCGCGGCGTGACGTTTCACCCGAGTCGGCCGGGTCGGCCGACTCAGCCGACTCCGTCGCCGACCTCGCGGAGGTCTGCCGGAGACGGCGCCGTACCCCCGAGGTGCGCGGGCACCCACCAGGTGTCGTTCGCGTCCTTGGGGCGTACGGGATAGGCGCGCTGCGCGGCCTCCAGCAGCTCCTGCACGCGCTCGCGCAGCCGCCGGCTGATCGCCCCCGCGAACTGGTCTGCGGGCGCCTCGACCGGCTCGCCGACGCGGATCGTCACCGGGATGTGGCTGCGCCGGAAGTTCCGCGGGCGGCCCTTGGTCCAGAGCCGCTGGGTGCCCCACAGGGCCATCGGGATCAGCGGTACGCCGGCCTCCTGGGCCAGCCTGGCCGCGCCCGACTTGAAGCTCTTGAGCGTGAATGACTGCGAAATGGTCGCCTCGGGGAAGACACCGACGATCTCGCCCGAGCGCAGCGCCTTCAGCGCGTGCGCGTAGGCGGCCTCACCCTTCTCGCGGTCCACCGGGATGTGCTTCATGCCGCGCATCAGCGGGCCGGAGATCTTGTGCCGGAAGACGACGTCCTTCGCCATGAAGCGCACCAGTCGCTTCTGGGGGAGCGCCGCGAGCCCGTTGAAGACGAAGTCCAGGTAGCTGATGTGGTTGCTCACCAACACCGCGCCGCCCGATCGTGGGATATTCTCCGCTCCCTGAGTGTCGATCTTGAGGTCGAGTGCCTTGAACACAGTGCGTGCGGCGCCGACGACCGGCCGATAGACGAGCTCTGCCATCTGGAGGGGACCCTTCTGTTGTGCCCGGGGAGGGTTCTCCCGGCGGAAGTTACGCAGCCGTAGGTTTGCCGCATTGGGCAGATCGTGCCCCATGTGCGCCTCGCTGACCAGTCCTGGCACCGCCGCCGGGCGAGATTCTTGTCACGTGCTTCACGTCACAGGAAGACCCTGCCCGGGTGTGGCGTGGAGGAACGCCGAGGCGCGCACTCGTCAGGGAATACCGACACTCCTTTGGACGCTGATCGCTGTGGTGGTGGCTCGGTGGTTGCTCGGTGGCGGGAGGCAGGAAGTGCGGGGTCAGGACAGTGGCGCGAGGCGGCTCGACGCGGTCGAGCTGGGCGCGGAGCTCGGACGGCGGGCGACGCTCGTCCAGTTCTCGACCGCGTTCTGCCAGCCCTGCCGGGCGACACGGCGCACACTCGACGATGTGGCGACCATGATCGACGGTGTGGCACATGTGGAGATCGACGCGGAGGACCGCCTCGTGCTCGTACGGGACCTCGGCATCGTCGCGACGCCCACCGTGCTGGTGCTCGACGCGGACGGCCGGATCGTCACCAGAGCCTCCGGGCTGCCGCGTAAGGCGGATGTCATCGCCGCGCTCGGACGGGCGGTGTGAGACCCGGTGACCCCTGTCGCCCCGTCGCCCAGTCGCGCCGTCGCACCTCAAGGGGCGTGCTTGACTGAGTGCGCAGCCCGTCGTCAGGCTGACGCTGTGCTCCCAGACCTCCGTGGCTCCCGTGGCCTTCGTCTCGCCCTTCTCCCCGCGCGGGAAGAGGTGGCCCGATGACGGCTTCGCCCGGACTCTCGACCACTGAGCAGGCCTCTCCCGGCCTGCTCCGCGCCGTCTTCCGGCAGCACGCCGCGGGTGTCGCGGTGATCACCGCCCAGGGTGAGAACCCCGTCGGCTTCACCGCCACCTCCCTCAACTCCGTGGCCGCCGACCCGCCCCTGATCTCCTTCGGTGTGGGTACGTCCTCGTCCAGCTGGCCGGTCATCGCTCACGGCGAGCACATCGGCGTACACATACTCGGCCAGCACCAGCAGGAGCTCGCCGCGACCTTCGCGCGCAGCGGCGCCGACCGGTTCGCCCCGCCCACCCGGTGGCGTACGGGTCCGGAGGGCGTCCCCGTCCTCGACGGCGTACTGGCCTGGATGGTGTGCCACATCGTCGGCCGGGTCGCCGCGGGAGACCACCGCATCGTGATCGCGGAAGCCGTCGTCGGCGACCCGGTGGGCGACCCCGCGGGCGTCGGCCGTCCGCTCGTCTACCACCAGGGGCGTTTCAACGCGCTACGGGACTGAGGGCCTGGTTACGGTGCGTTGGCAAGGTCACAGTTCAAAGCGCTTGCTCAGCGGGAAGGGGATGGGTGTACTGACGAGTAATATTAGGTTCGGAGCGCGGCCGCCCGACCGGGAACCGCCCCCGTCAGACGCCTATGCTGCCTGCATAAGGCAGCCCAATAGAGACGATGCAGTAGGAGAGCCGGCGTGAGCTTGAGGATCGTTGTCTGTGTGAAGTACGTGCCCGACGCCACCGGCGACCGGCACTTCGCCGATGACCTGACCGTCGACCGGGACGACGTGGACGGACTGCTGTCGGAGCTCGACGAGTACGCGGTCGAGCAGGCGCTCCAGATCGCCGACGAAGCGGACGACGCGGAGATCACCGTGCTGACCGTCGGCCCGGAGGACGCCAAGGACGCGCTGCGCAAGGCGCTCTCCATGGGCGCCGACAAGGCCGTCCACGTCGAGGACGACGAGCTGCACGGCACCGACGTCATGGGCACCTCGCTGGTGCTCGCCAAGGCCATTGAGAAGACCGGCTACGACCTGGTCATCTGCGGTATGGCGTCGACGGACGGTTCCATGGGCGTGCTCCCGGCGATGCTCGCCGAGCGGCTGGGAGTGCCGCAGGTCACGCTGCTCTCCGAGGTCTCGGTCGAGGACGGCACCGTCAAGGGCCGCCGTGACGGCGACACCGCGAGCGAGCAGCTCGAAGCGTCCCTGCCGGCCGTCGTGTCCGTGACGGACCAGTCGGGCGAGGCCCGCTACCCGTCCTTCAAGGGCATCATGGCCGCCAAGAAGAAGCCGGTGCAGGCGCTGGACCTGGAGGACCTGGAGATCGATGCGGACGAGGTCGGCCTCGCGGGCGCGTGGACCGCGGTCGACTCGGCCACCGAGCGCCCGGCCCGTACCGCGGGCACGATCGTCAAGGACGAGGGCGAGGGCGGCAAGCAGCTCGCGGCCTTCCTCGCGGAGCGCAAATTCGTATGAGCAGTCTCGCGAGCCAGAAGTTCATCTAGGTCAAGCATCCAGGCCAAGTAGGTCAAGAAGCTCATCCCGGTCAGCACGTCTTCCCCCGGCCGAAGTCCGGGGTTCTCGTCCAGGAGTTAGTCATGGCTGAAGTTCTCGTCTACGTCGATCACGTGGACGGCGCCGTCCGCAAGCCCACCCTTGAGTTGCTGACCCTGGCCCGCCGCATCGGCGAGCCGGTCGCCGTCGCCCTCGGCTCCGGTGCCGAGGCCACCGCCGCCACGCTCGCCGAGCACGGCGCGGTGAAGGTCCTCACCGCCGACGCCCCCGAGTTCGCCGACTACCTCGTCGTACCGAAGGTGGACGCCCTGCAGGCGGCGTACGAGACAGCGTCCGCCGGCGGCTCCTTGGCCGCCGTGCTCGTCCCGTCCTCCGCCGAGGGCAAGGAGATCGCGGCCCGCCTGGCGGTCCGTATCGGCTCCGGCATCATCACCGACGCCGTCGACATCGAGGCGGGCGACGAGGGCCCGGTGGCCACGCAGGCGGCGTTCGCCGCCTCCTTCACCACCAAGTCCCGCGTCTCCAAGGGCACCCCGGTCATCACGGTCAAGCCCAACTCGGCCCCCGTGGAGGCCGCTCCGGCCGCGGGCGCCGTCGAGGCGCTCGCCGTCACCTTCTCCGAGAAGGCCACCGGCACCAGGATCGTCGCCCGCACTCCGCGCGAGTCGACCGGCCGCCCGGAGCTGACCGAGGCCGCGATCGTCGTCTCCGGCGGCCGTGGCGTCAACGGTGCCGAGAACTTCCACGTCATCGAGGAGCTCGCCGACTCGCTCGGCGCCGCTGTCGGCGCCTCGCGTGCCGCCGTGGACGCCGGCTGGTACCCGCACTCCAGCCAGGTCGGCCAGACCGGCAAGTCGGTCTCCCCGCAGCTGTACATCGCGTCCGGCATCTCCGGAGCGATCCAGCACCGGGCGGGCATGCAGACCTCGAAGACCATCGTGGCCATCAACAAGGACGCCGAGGCCCCGATCTTCGACCTGGTCGACTACGGCGTGGTCGGCGACCTCTTCGCGGTCGTCCCGCAGCTGACCGAAGAGGTCAAGACCCGCAAGGGCTGATGCGTCCCGCTCTGCGGTCCGGGGCCGCGCGGTGATCTTCACCGTGGCGGCCCCGCCCTCTTTCCGGGGATCATTGACGCAGGTCGCGGCGGCCCATTAACTTCGCCATACGGATTTTGTATTCCGTTCAGCGGAAATAACGAAGGGCGTGGGTGCAGGGATGGGGCAGCAGGAGCTGGTGCCAACGAGCCTCGCCGGAGCGGTCAGCGAGGCCATCAGCGCCTCCCTCGCACCGGTGGACGCGGAGCTCGCCCGCCGCTACCCCGGAGACCCCGGCACCCGCCGGCCCGTCCACACCGTCTACGTACCCGGTGAGGTCTTCGCCGCCGACACCATCCGCTCCTGGGGCGACCGGGCGCTGGCCGCCCTCGACGAACACGCGCCGGACGCCGCGTCCCTCGCCGCCGTCCTCGGCCTCTCCGGCGAGCTCGCGGGCCCGGTGTACGACCGCGTACGGGCCAAGCTGGAGCGCGAGCCCGTCGAGGACCTGCGCGTCGACTTCGAGGACGGCTACGGCGGGCGCGGCGACGCCGAGGAGGACGCGCACGCGGCCCGCGCCGCACGGCTGATCACCGAGGCGTACGCGAAGGGCACGGCCGCCCCGTACATGGGCATCCGCATGAAGTGCATGGAGGCCGCCGTACGTGACCGCGGAATCCGCACGCTCGACATCTTCCTCACCGGGCTGACAGCGGCCGGGCCACTGCCCGGCGGGCTCGCCCTGACCCTCCCCAAGGTCACCTACGCCGAGCAGGTCACCGCCATGGTGCGGCTGCTGGAGGAGTTCGAGAAGGCGCGCGGCCTGCCGGCGGGCCGGATCGGCTTCGAGATCCAGATCGAGACCAGTCAGTCCATCCTCGCCGCCGACGGCACCGCCACCGTGGCCCGGATGATCGACGCCGCCGATGGCCGGGCCACCGGACTGCACTACGGCACCTTCGACTACAGCGCCTGCCTCGGCGTCAGCGCCGCCCACCAGGCGAGCGACCACCCGGCCGCCGACCACGCCAAGGCCGTGATGCAGGTCGCGGCGGCGGGCACCGGCGTACGGGTCTGCGACGGCTCCACCAACGTCCTGCCCGTCGGCCCGACCGAGCAGGTCCACGACGCCTGGCGGCTGCACTACCGCCTCACCCGCCGCGCTCTGGCGCGCGCCTACTACCAGGGCTGGGACATGCACCCGGGCCATCTGCCGACCCGCTACGCCGCCGTGTTCGCCTTCTACCGCGAGGGGTTCGAGCAGGCCGCCGCCCGGCTGGCCGCGTACGCCCGGCACGCCGGCGGCGATGTCATGGACGAGCCCGCCACCGCCAAGGCGCTCAGCGGCTATCTGCTGCGCGGCATCGACTGCGGCGCCCTCGACACCGCCGAGGTCGCCCGGCTCACCGGCCTCACGCGCGTCGACCTCGACGGTTTCGCCTCACCCCGTCGAGGGGACTTGACGGCCACAGCAGGGTAACGACGCTACCGCTGTCACCGCCGCCCCTTAGTCTGTGCCTCATCACAGTCGAACAGGGATCGGGGCAACGTGACTTCGGGTGAGAACGAGCGGCTCGCCGGACGTTACCGGGTAATCGAACAGCTGGGCCGCGGTGGCATGGGTGTGGTCTGGCGCGCCTTCGACGAAGTGCTCGGACGCGAGGTCGCCGTCAAGGAGTTGCGTACCTACACCGACTCCTCCGGGCCCGAACTGGCCGACCTGCGCGTGCGGATGCAGCGCGAGGCCCGCGCCGCCGCGCGCGTACGCCACCCCGGAGTCATCGCCGTCCACGATGTCACCGAGCACGACGGCCGTCCTGTCATCGTCATGGAACTCATCGACGGGCCTTCGCTGGACGGTGTGGTGAGCGAACACGGCGTCATGGAGCCGCGGGAGGTCGCCGCCATCGGGGCCAAGGTGATGGAGGCACTCGCCGCGGCCCACCGCGTGGGTGTGCTGCACCGTGACGTCAAGCCCGGCAATGTGCTGCTCGATCGCGACGGCAGGGTGGTGCTCACCGACTTCGGCATCGCCACGATGGAAGATCCGGGGGACGGCTCCGCCACGCGCCTTACCCGTAGCGGTGAACTGGTCGGCTCGCTGGAGTACTTGTCACCCGAGCGTGCCCAGGGCGGGGAACCGGGGCCCGCTTCCGACGTCTGGGCGCTCGGGGCCACGCTGTACGCGGCCGTCGAAGGGGCGGCACCCTTCTTCCGCCAGTCCACCTGGTCGACGATCACCGCGATCGTGGTCGATCCGCTGCCCGAACCGCGGCGGGGCGGGGCGCTCGGACCCGTACTGCGGCGGCTGATGGAGAAGGACCCGGCGCGGCGGCCCGACGCGGAGACGGCGGCGCGGATGCTCGCGGCGGTGGCTGAGGGCGAGGAGACGGGCGCGGAGACCGTGACCCTGGGGAGCGTGCGGCCGTCGGCATCGTCGGCACCGCCGGCGAAGCCCGAGCCGGCTGTCCCGGAGCCGTCCGCACCCAAGTCCGCGCTTGAGGCGAAAGGTTTAACCCCGGTGGCTGCGCGGACCGCGCCACCCGCCGATCCCGATCCCGATCCCGATCCCGCCCCCGCACCTACGCTCGCTTCTGCTCAGCGTCGTACCAAGGTGCTGGCCGCGGCCGTCGCCGTGCTGCTGGTCGGGGGAGGCGTGACGTACGTCCTCGTCGACGGCGACGAGCCGGGCTCCCGGGAAGTCGCCGGCGGCCGGGACGGGGCATCGCCGGGGGCGGCGGGGGACCCGGGTGCCACCGGGAAAGCGGTCGCGGGCCCTTCCGACGGGACGAAGGGCCACGGCGCCAACCCCACGGCGGAGGGCGACAGAGGGCCCGTCACGATCACGCCGTCGACCACGCCTGCCGCGCCCGGCGGCGGCGCGGGGGGTACGGTGGCGGGCGGGGGGACCGGCTTGCCCGCGGCCCCGGGCGGCTCCGCCACGGCCGGTGGCGGCCCGGCGACCGGCGGGCCGACGGGCGGTGCGACGACGGGCGCTGGAACGCCCGGTGGAGCCTCGGAGCCGACGGCCGTGTGCAACTCGATCGGCGGCGGCAAGTACAACTGCACGGTCTGGAAGAAAGCGACGTCGTACACCGCCTCCGGCGCGGAGAAGGGGCTGCTGAACAAGGGCGTCAACTACTTCTACTGCCAGCAGAACCTGGGCCGCCGCCTGACCCACGGCAACCGGACGAACGTCTGGTGGGCCAAGACGGACGACGACAGCGGCAACACGAACGTCTTCATCAGCAACGTCTACATCGACGGCAGTGAGAACGATCAGCCCGTGCCCGGCCTACCGGTCTGCTGACGGCGGGATCTCCCCCGAGCCCCGGGGGATGAGCACCGTCTTCAGCGTCACCTGCGCCGGTTCGTCGTCCACACCGTCCAGGCGGCGGAACAGGCGCTCGGCGGCGGTGTGCCCCAGCGTCGCCGCGTCCTGGGCTATGACGGTGATGCCCAGCAGGTCGGCGAGTTCGATGTCGTCAAAGCTGACCAGGGCGACCGGCCGCTTGTGCTCCGCCAGCACCCGTACGGCCGTCACCGTCACCCGGTTGTTGCCCGCGAAGATCGCGGTGACCGGCTCGGGCGCCGCGAGCATCGACTCGACCGCCGATCTGACCCGCTCCGGCGCGGTCGGGCCCAGCGACACCCACGAGTCGTCGACCGCGAGCCCGGCGTCCTCCATGGCGGTGCGGTAGCCGCGCAGGCGCTCGATCGCGGTGTGGATACGAGGGTGGTCGCCGATGAAGCCGACCCGGCGGTGGCCGTGCGCGATCAAATGGGCCACGCCCGCCCGGGCGCCGCCGAAGCTGTCGGAGAGAACCGCGTCCGCGTCGATCTGCCCGGCCGGGCGGTCCACGAAGACCGTGGCTATGCCCGCCTTTATCTCGGGCTCCAGGTAGCGGTGGTCGTCGCCGGCCGGGATCACGATCAGCCCGTCCACCCGGCGGGCGCAGAGCGCGAGCACCAACTCCTGTTCGCGCTCGGGGTCCTCGGCGCTCGAACCGTTGATGAGCAGGGCGCCGTGCGCGCGGGCCACCTCTTCGATGGCGCGGTTCAGCGGCCCGTAGAAGGGGTCGGCGAGATCTTCGAGCACCAGCCCGATCGAGGCGGTGCGGCCCTTGCGCAGCACCCGGGCGCTGTCGTTGCGGCGGAAGCCGAGGGAGTCGATGGCCTCCTGGACGCGGCGCTCGGTGTCGGGAGTGACACCGGCCTCGCCGTTGACGACCCGGGAGACGGTCTTGAGGCCGACCCCGGCGCGGGCCGCTACATCCTTCATGGTCGGCCGATTGCCGTAGCGGGGTTCGGGGCCTCGAGGGCGGCGACCCGCCGAAGGCGGGTGACGGTCGGTCTCGGCCACAGTGTGCTGTCCTGTCGTCGTTCGGTGTACGAAAGTTTTCAAGGTGTGGCGTCGAGCATAGGCCCTGGACAACGTTGTCAGGTGAATGGAGACTGTTACCGAATACGCAGGTCCGACAGCTCTCCGGGGGATACCGCACCAATGCATACCGACCTCGTCGCCGCGCTCGACATCGGCGGCACCAAGATCGCCGGCGCATTGGTGGACGGCAGAGGGAGCGTGGTGGTGCGGGCCCAGCGCCCGACACCCGCCCGCGAGAGCGGCGATACGGTGATGTGCGCCGTCGAGGCGGTCCTCGCCGAGCTGACCGCGTCCCCGCTGTGGGTGCGCGCCTCGGCCGTCGGCATCGGCAGCGCCGGTCCTGTGGACGCCTCCGCCGGTACGGTCAGCCCGGTCAACGTCCCCGGCTGGCGTGACTTTCCGCTGGTCGCGCGGGTGCGCCGGGCCGTTGGTGAGCTGCCCGTCACGCTGGTCGGCGACGGTGTCGCGATGACCGCGGCCGAGCACTGGCAGGGCGCGGCCCGCGGCTACGACAACGCCCTGTGCATGGTCGTCTCGACGGGCGTCGGCGGTGGACTGGTTCTCGGCGGACAGCTCCATCCGGGACCGACCGGCAACGCCGGCCACATCGGCCACATCAGCGTGGACCTGGACGGCGACCCGTGCCCGTGCGGGGCGCGCGGCTGCGTGGAGCGGATCGCCAGCGGCCCGAACATCGCCCGCCGGGCGCTGGAGGGCGGCTGGCAACCCGGCCCCGACGGCGACGCCTCGGCCGCGGCGGTGGCCGCCGCCGCGCGGGCGGGACACCCCGTCGCCATCGCCTCCTTCGAGCGGGCCGCCCAGGCGCTCGCGGCGGGCATCGCCGCCACCGCGACTCTGGTGGAGATCGAGATCGCCGTGATCGGCGGGGGAGTGGCGGGCGCGGGCGATGTGCTCTTCGCGCCGCTGCGGCGCGCGCTGCGCGACTACGCCACGCTCTCCTTCGTACAGCGGCTGACGGTGGCTCCGGCGCTGATGGGCACGGACGCGGGGCTGGTGGGAGCGGCGGCTGCGGCCTCGCTCGGCCGCCAGGGCGAGGCGACCGCGGCGGTCAGCGGCGGTCGTTGAGCGGTACGACAGACAGCCCCGTCCCGGATCCGGGACGGGGCTGTGTCACGTATCACGCTGCCACGGGGGCAGGGGGAACACGCCCTAGCCGAGCGCGTCCGTGGCCTGATGACCCACGACCACCAGGAACGCGTCCGATTCCAGGTCCATCACCACCTCCGCGGCCACGCCCTCGTCCCGGCGCGCACGCGCGAACTCCTCCGCCGGCCAGCTGCCGCGCGGGCCCCCTGCGGGAAACCTCTCCAACACCGTACGGCGCATCCCGCACTCCTTTTGTCTCAAAACCGCTGGTCTCTCGGATCCAACGATGCTCCGCGCCAGAGTGTCACAGACCGGCGTGGGCATCCGTTCGTATGGTGAGACGCGTGCGAGCACGGGACGGTGATGGAGAACCGGCAACAGCACGGCCACAGTTTTGTACGTGATCAATTGGCCGCTTCCGGTCACGGGTTTTCGTGGCAGGGTCTTGCGGGCAATCCACTGAGGGCTACGTACGGAAGAGGGGGAACCGTGATCGTCTGGATCAACGGTGCGTTCGGAGCGGGCAAAACCACTACCGCGCGCGAGCTGATCGATCTGATCCCCAACAGCACGCTCTACGACCCAGAACTCATCGGTGCGGGGCTGGGCTGGCTGCTGCCCCAGAAGCGGCTCGCCGAGGTGAGCGACTACCAGGACCTGCCGATCTGGCGGCGGCTCGTGGTGGACACCGCGGCAGCGCTGCTCGCCGAGCTGGGCGGCGTACTCGTGGTGCCGATGACCCTGCTGCGCCAGGAGTACCGCGACGAGATCTTCGGCGGGCTCGCCGCCCGCAGGATCCCGGTGCGCCATGTGCTGCTGTCCCCAGATGAAACGATCCTGCGCGAGCGAATAGCCACCCGCGAGGAGCCGGACATACCCGACGCGGAGCAGCGCGTCAGGAAGTGGGCGTACGACCACATCGAGCCGTACCTCGCCGCGCTCGACTGGATCACCGCGGACGCCCATGTCATCGACACCAGCCGCCTCGACCCCCAGGACACGGCGCAGCGGATCGCCGACGCGGTACGGACCGGAGAAGCCACGGCCTGCGAGATCGTCCAGACTCCCGAGCCGACCGCCGAGACCGTCGCGGCCGGAGTGCTGCTCTTCGACGAGCAGGACCGGGTGTTGCTCGTCGACCCCACGTACAAGCCCGGCTGGGAGTTCCCCGGAGGAGTGGTGGAGCGGGGCGAGGCGCCCGCGCGTGCCGGGATGCGGGAGGTCGCCGAGGAGCTCTCCATCGAGCTCGGGGAGGTGCCCCGGCTGTTGGTGGTCGACTGGGAGCCGCCGCTGCCGCCGGGATACGGCGGGCTGCGGCTCCTCTTCGACGGTGGCCGACTGCCCGCCGGCGCGGCCCGGCGGGTGGAGCTGCCGGGGTCGGAGCTGCGCGGCTGGCGGTTCGTCGGCGAGGAGGAGGCGGCGGAGTTGCTGCCTCCTCGCCGTTACGAGCGGTTGCGCTGGGCGCTGCGGGCGCGCGAGCTCGGGACCGTACTCAACCTGGAGGCCGGTATCCCGGTCGGCTGACCTTCACTGTCAACTCCGCTTTCAACTCTGCCTTCAACTCCGCTTGGACTCCGCGTAGTTGACGAGGAAGAGCGCCTCGGCGACGGACAGCCGCTCCAGCTCCTCGGGCGAGACGGACTCGTTCACCGCGTGGATCTGCGCCTCGGGTTCGCTCAGGCCGATCAGGAGTATCTCCGCCTCCGGGTAGAGCCCGGCGAGCGTGTTGCACAGCGGAATCGAGCCGCCCATCCCCGAGGACTGCATCTCCTCGCCCGGGTACGCCACACGCATCGCTTCCGCCATCGACGTGTACGCCGGGCTCGTGACGTCCGCCCGGAACGGCTGGCCCTGGCCCACCTGCTCCACCGCGACCCGCGCGCCCCACGGCGTATGCGCCTCCAGGTGCGCGGCAAGCAGCTTGGTCGCCTCGGCCGCGTCCTGGCCCGGCGGCACCCGCAGACTGATCAGCGCCCGCGCACCGGCCTGCACCGACGGGGTGGCGCCGATGACCGGCGGGCAGTCGATGCCGAGCACGGTGACCGAGGGGCGCGCCCAGATACGGTCGGCGATCGAGCCGGAGCCGATCAGCTCCACCCCGTCGAGCACCTTCGCGTCCGTGCGGAACTCCGCCTCCGGGTAGGCGAGCCCGTCCCAGTGCGCGTCGGCGGCAAGGCCGTCCACGGTTGTCGAACCGTCCTCGGCGCGCAGCGAGTCGAGTACGCGGATGAGCGCGGCCAGCGCGTCGGGCGCCGCCCCGCCGAACTGGCCCGAGTGCAGATTCCCTTCCAGGGTGTCGACCTGTACGCGTACGAGCGTCATCCCGCGCAGGGTCGCCGTGACCGTCGGCAGGCCCACCCGGAAGTTCCCGGTGTCGCCGATGACGACGGCGTCCGCGGTCAGCAGCTCGGGGTGCGCCTCGGCGTACTGCTCAAGACCGCCCGTGCCCTGCTCCTCCGAGCCCTCCACGACCACCTTGATGTTGACCGGCACGCCGCCGTTCGCCTTGAGGGCGCGCAGGGCGAGCAGATGCATGATGAAGCCGCCCTTGCAGTCGGCGGCGCCGCGTCCGTACCACCGGCCGTCGCGCTCGGTGAGCTCGAAGGGCGGCGTCGTCCAGGAGGCGAGATCCAGCGGGGGCTGCACGTCGTAGTGCGCGTACAGCAGCACCGTCGGCGCGGCGGGGGAAGGGCTGGGCAGGAAGCCGTACACGGACTGCGTACCGTCCGGGGTGTCGAGGACGGCGACGTCCTGGAATCCCTCGGCGTGCAGCGCGTCGGCGACCCAGATCGCCGCCGCTTCGCACTCGCTCCTGGGGAATTGTGCCGGGTCCGCCACCGACTGGAAGGCCACCAGCTCCGTGAGCTCCGCCTTGGCGCGGGGCAGCAGGGATGCGACGGTCTCGGCTATCGGGTGGACGGTCATGGGCACGCTCCTCGTGGGTGCGACGTTGTGCGTTGTGTGTACGGCGATTGCGAGGTCGATTGCGAAGTTGATCCTCCCACAGCGGGCGGGAGGCGACCGCGCCGTAGGATGCCGTCGAGAACAAGGGTCACGCGTCGGATCGGGAGCATAAGCACATCGTGAGCAGCGAAAACGGTGACGCCGGGGCTGGGGCCGCAAGTGAGCACGGCGAGGAGGTGTGGGACGTCGTCGTGGTCGGCGGCGGGCCCGCGGGGGCCTCGGCCGCGTATGCCGCGGCGGTCGCGGGCCGCCGGGTCCTCCTCCTGGAGAAGGCGGAACTGCCCCGCTACAAGACCTGCGGCGGAGGGATCATCGGCCCCTCACGGGACAGTCTGCCGCCCGGATTCGAGCTGCCGTTGCTGGACAAGGTGTACGCCGTCACCTTCTCGCTCAACGGGAAACTGACGCGTACGCGCCGATCCAAGCGGATGCTCTTCGGGCTCATCAACCGCCCCGAGTTCGACGCCGGTCTTGTGGAGCACGCGCAGAAGGCGGGCGCCGTGCTGCGTACCGGCGCGACTGTCTCGCGCGTCGAGCAGCACGGATCGGCCGTGCCCGACCGGCGCACGGTCGCCGTGGTGCTGGCGGACGGGGAGACGGTGCTGACCCGGGCGGTCGTCGGCGCGGACGGCAGCGCGAGCCGGATAGGCGCGCATGTCGGGGTCAAGCTCGACCAGGTGGACCTGGGCCTGGAGGCGGAGATTCCGGTGCCGGAGACGGTGGCGGAGGACTGGGCGGGGAGGGTGCTCATCGACTGGGGCCCCATCCCGGGGAGTTACGGCTGGGTGTTCCCCAAGGGGCGGACGCTGACGGTCGGAGTGATCTCGGCCCGCGGCGAGGGCGCGGCGACCAAGCGCTATCTGGAGGACTTCATCGCCAGGCTGGGGCTCGCGGGCTTTGAGCCGGCGATCTCCTCGGGCCATCTGACCCGGTGCCGCAGCGACGACTCACCGCTGTCGCGGGGGCGGGTGCTGGTGTGCGGGGACGCGGCGGGGCTCCTGGAGCCGTGGACCCGGGAGGGGATCTCGTTCGCGCTGCGGTCGGGGCGGCTGGCGGGGGAGTGGGCGGTACGGATATCGGAGGCGCACGACGCGGTGGACGCGCGTCGGCAGGCGCTGAACTACGCGTTCGCGATCAAGGCGGGGCTGGGCGTGGAGATGGGGGTGGGGCGGCGGATGCTGGGCATCTTCGAGCGCCGCCCGGGGCTGGTGCATGCGGCGCTCACGAGTGTGCGCCCGGCGTGGAGGGCGTTCGGGGACATCGCGCGGGGCTCGACGACGCTGGCGGGTCTGGTGGGGACGCATGCGGTGGCGCGCCGGGCGCTGGAGGCGATGGACCGCCGCGCGTAAGGAGGCCCGGGGCCGGGTGTGTTGCCCGGCCCTGTTGCCCGGCCTGTTGCCCGGCCCTGTGCTCACTTGTCACTTGCTCACTCCGACACAGTGATCCGGAAGACGGGGTGGTCGGGGGCAGCGGCGAGGAGCTCTTCGTCCGTGGACTTCGCTGTGACGCCGTTGAAGTACTGGTTGACCTCCCAGCCCCACTGGTCGAGGTAGGTCCGCAGCACGTGGAGTTTCTCCGCGTCGTCGATCTCGACGGCGGTGAAGGCGCGGACCTTGCGGCCGACGCTCAGCTCGCCGCCGCCTGCGGCACGCATGTTGCGGACCCACTGGGAGTGGCCGCGGGCGGAGACGAGGTACTGGATGCCTTCGTACGTGTGCGGGTTGACGGGGATGCGCTGCATCTTGCCGCTCTTACGGCCGCGTACGGAGAGCTCTGCGGTGCCGAGGATGCTGATCCCATGGCGCGCGAGCCAGCCGATGACGCTGTTCATGCGGATGGTGAAGGCGCTGCCCTGGAGATAGTACGGCTGCGACATGGTGGTCTCCCTCGTTAGGAGAGCAGTGCTCTCGTCTGAGAGCAGTCTGCACGAGAAGGGTGCTCTAAAGCAAGAGCACTGCTCTCGTCATTGGGCACTGCTCCGAAACGTGAAAGACTGCACCGCATGAGCACCATCCGAGGGGCCAGGCATCGGGCCCGTATCGAAGTCACCGCAGCCATCAAGGACGAGGCCCGCAAACAGCTCGCGGCCGAAGGCGCCGCGAAGCTCTCCCTGCGCGCCGTCGCCCGCGAACTGGGCATGGTCTCCTCCGCCCTCTACCGCTACTTCCCCAGCCGCGACGATCTGCTGACCGCCCTCATCATCGACGCCTACGACGCGGTCGGCGCCGCCGCCGAGACCGGGCTCGCCACCGCCACCACCGCCACCACTGCGAAACCCGACGACCACGTCGCCCGCTGGACCGCGCTCTGCTCGGCGGTACGCACCTGGGCCCTCGCCCACCCCCATGAGTACGCCCTGATCTTCGGCTCCCCGGTTCCCGGCTACACCGCGCCCCAGGACACCGTCCAGCCCGCCTCGCGCGTCGGCCAGGCTCTGATCACCATCGCCCGCGACGCCCACCGCTCGGGCGGCATCGCCCTGCCGCCGCTCGCCGAGGAACTGCGCCCCGAAGCACATCGGCTCACCGCCGATGTCGCCCCCGACCTGCCCCCCGCCGTCGTCGCCGCCCTGGTCGCCGCCTGGGCCGAGCTCTTCGGCCTCATCTCCTTCGAGATCTTCGGCCAGTTCAACCGCGTGGTGGAGGCGCGGGACCTGTTCTTCGCCCAGGCCGCGGCCCGCCTCGCGCACGAGGTCGGCCTGCGGCACCGTCACGCCGCGGGCACACCCCGGGGCACATCCCCCGGCACACTTCCCGGCACGCTCCCCGGCGACAGCGCCGGATCCTGACGCAGCAGCCGCTGATGAAGCGCCCGCAGCTCGGGTCCCGGATCCGCGCCCATCACCTCCGCGATCCGGCCGCGGGCCTCCTCGTACGCCAGCAGCGCGTCCGAGGAGCGCCCGCTGCGGTACAGCGCGAGCATCAGCAGCCACACCAGCCGCTCCCGTAGCGGATGCGCCGCCACCTGACGCATCAGCTCATGGACGCATTCGTGATACCGCCCGAGCTGGATGTCGCCCTCAAGCCGGGATTCCAGCACCAGCAAGCGCTTCTCCGCCCAGCGACGCCGTTCGGCTTGGAGGTACGGCCCCGTAAGACCTTCGGCGAACTCCCCGCGCCACAGCGCCTCACCCCGCGCCGCCAGTTCGCCTGCCCGGCGCAGATCTCCCGAGTCCCTCGCCGCCAGCGCCGCGCGCAGCAGAGCGTGCCGCTCCCGCATATCGTCGATCGCCGCGCCGGACAGCCGGTAGCCGCTCCCGGTCCACACCAGTTCGGGCGCAGGACCGCCGGTGAAGGCGCGCCGCAGCCCGGAGACGTACTTCTGCACCAAGTTCCGTACATGCGTGGGCGTATCAACACCCCACACCGCGTCCACCAGCGCGTCGTACGACATCGACCGGCCGTCCTGGTGGAGGAGGACCGCGAGCACCGCCCGCTGCTTGGGCGGGCCCAGCTCGATCTCGTCGCCGTCGGCGCGCAAGGCCCGTAGCGGGCCGAGCAGTTCGAACCGCATTCCGTTTCCGTGCGCCGCCGCCTCAGCCATGCCCCGAGCCTAACCCGATGACCGCCACCGCCTTCCAGTGGATCTTCCAGCGGTCGGTCAGTGACGGCCGCGACCGTTGCCGCATGACAGACGAACAGCCGCACAGGCCCGGTCCGCTCACGCGGCTCGGCCTCTTCGCAGTACGCCGCAGTGGAGCGGTGCTGATCACCGCTCTCCTGCTCTTCCTCGGGCTCGGCGCCTACGGCGCGGGCGCCCAGTCCGACCTGGACCTTTCCCGCTGGGACGCGCCCGGTACCGAGTCCGTCGCGGCGGCCGGCATCCTGCGCGAGGAGTTCTCCACGGGAAACCCCAACCTCGCCCTGCTGGTCACCGCACGCGGCGGTGACATCGACGCACCGGACACCGCTCGTGCTGCCCGCGCGCTCGCAGCCGAGGTCGAGAAGCTGCCCATGGTCACCGACGTCTCCTCGTACTGGAGCGACGGCGACGGCGACGGCGGTAACGACCACAACGCGGCCCTGCGCGGCAAGGACGGCCGCCACGCCCTGATCCTCGCCCGCCTCGAAGGCAGTGCCACCGAGACACGGGAGGAACTCGCCACGCTCTCCCCCCGCCTGACCCGTACGACCGACCAGCTGACCGTCCGTGTCGGCGGCCAGGAGGAGATCTCCCGCCAGGTCGGCGAACAGGCACGCCAGGACTTCCTCACCGCCGAGATCCTCGTCCTGCCCGCCGTCGTACTCCTGCTGATCCTGGTCTACCGGCGCACCGCCGCGGCCCTCGTCACCGTCGGTGTCGGTCTGCTCTCCGTCGTCTCCACGCTCGCGGGCCTGCGCGCGCTCTCCCAGCTCACCCCGGTCTCGACCTTCGCCGCCAATATCGCGCTCGTCCTCGGTCTCGGCTCTGCTCGTCTTCCCGTTCTTCTTCCTCAGCTCGTTCGGGTACGCCGGAATCCTGGTCGTCGCGCCGGCCATGGCCGGAGCGGTCCTCGTCCTGCCCGCCGCCCTCGCCCGTTGGGGACACCGGATGGAGCGCGCCACCGAGCCCGCCGCGAGCGGACTGTGGCACCGGGCAGCGCTGGGCGCCATGCGCCGGCCGCTGCTCAGTGGCGCCGCGGTTCTCGGCGTGCTGCTGCTCGCCGGTTCCCCGCTGCTCGGCCTGCGATTCGGGCTGCCGGACGAACGCGCCCTGCCCGCGGGCACCTCCTCGCGTACGGTCTCCGAAACGATCCACCGTGAGTTCGCCGCCGAGCCCACCGACACCGTCCAGGTACTTGTTCCCGCACCCGCCGACCGTACAGAGCTGGCTTCCTACGCCGACGCGCTCGCCCGCATCGCCGGCGTCTTCCAGGTCGACCCACCCAAATCCGCCCGCTACGGAGCCCTGCTGGCCGTCGTGCCAACCCAGGACGCGATGCGCGGCGATGTGCCCGCCCTGGTCGAGCGGATCCGTGCCACACCCGGTCCATCCGGCGTTCTCGTAGGCGGCTATCCGGCCGAGACCACCGACTTCCGCGCCACCCTCCTGGAGCGGCTCCCCATCGTCGTCGCCCTCGTTCTCACCGCCACCTTCGTCATCCTCTTTCTGATGACCGGCAGCCTGCTGCTGCCCGCCAAGGCGACGGTCCTCAATCTGCTCAGCCTCTCCGTGATGTTCGGCTGCCTCGTCTACGTCTTCCAGGACGGCCACTTCGCCGGCCTGCTCGGTTTCACCCCCACCGGGTCGATCGAGCCGAGCATCCCTGTGCTGATGTTCTGTGTCGCGTACGGACTGTCCATGGACTACGAGGTGTTCCTGCTGGCCCGCATCAAGGAGGAGTACGACCGTACCGGCGACACCGAACAGGCCGTGTCGGAGGGCATCCGGCGCAGCGCCCCGCTGATCACCGCGGCGGCCGGGATCCTCGCCCTCACCTTCGCCTCGTACGCGACCGGGGGCGTCGTCTTCCTCAAGGAGCTCGGCATCGGCACGGCACTGACGATCCTCGTCGACGCGACCCTCATCCGGGTGGTCCTGCTGCCGGTCGCGATGCGTCTGGCGGGCCGCGCCAACTGGTGGGCGCCCCGGCCGCTGCGGCGGCTGCATGCCCGCTTCGGTCTTTCCGAGGCCAAGCCGTACGAGGCCGGGGTGCCCGACCGCGTACTCCCCGCGGAGTACGCGTGATCACCACGCCCGGCTGACGCCCGCGCACCCGTCGCCGGTCTAGCGTTGCCGTATGGAACAGCAGCGCACCCGCCGCCCCCGCGGTGGTCCTCCCTGGGCACGGCACGGTGGACCACCGCGGCCCTGGGAACGGCCCTGGGAACCGGCCTGGGAACAGGGCGGCGGCGGACCGCCGCTGATGCGTCACTGGGAGGCCCGGCGGCACGCCGCCAGGCTGCCCTGGCCATCGACTCTCGCCCTGGCCGCCTTCGTCATGATCGGCACGAGTTTCGCCGCCAGGAACCAGGGCGGCGACCGCGAGCAGCTCGATGCCCTCGCGCGCGTGCTGCTGCTCGTGGGCCCGGCGTTTCTCCTGCTGCGCAACCGTCTGCCGGTCCTCTCCGTCTTCGGCGTCTGCGCGACGACGCTCGTCTACATCGGCGGGGGCTATCCCTACGGGCCGGTCTTGGTCACCGTCGCGGTCGGCGTGTTCGCCGCCGTCGTCGCCGGGCACCGGCGCGCCGCCTGGTGCGCCGTCGGCGGGCTCTGGGCGGGACACGCGCTGATCGCGCACTGGCTCTACCGCCATCTGCCACCCGAAGGGGACGCGGCCCTGCCCTGGACACACGAGCTGCCCGTCGCCGCCTGGGTGGCCGCGATCCTCGCGGCCGCCGAGCTCGTACGCGTACGACGCGAGGTCTGGGCCCGCGAGCGCGCCGAGCGCGCCGCCGCCGAGAAGCGCCGCGCCGACGAGGAGCGGCTGCGGATCGCCCGCGAACTGCACGACGTCCTCGCGCACTCCATCTCGGTCATCAACGTCCAGGCGGGCGTGGGCCTCGCCCTGCTGGACAGCGACCCCGAACAGGCCCGTACCGCGCTCACCACCATCAAGGGGGCGAGCAAGGAGGCGCTGGGCGAGGTCCGTCAGGTCCTCGACACCCTGCGTACGCCGGGAGAGGCGCCCCGGGCGCCCGCGCCCGGCCTCGACCGGCTCCCCGAGCTGGTCGAGCAGGCCGCAAGCGCCGGGCTGAACGTCGAGGTCGAGACAGAAGGCGAGCGGGCAGCGCTCTCGCCCGGGACCGACCTCGCCGCCTTCCGGATCGTCCAGGAAGCGCTGACGAATGTCGTACGGCACTCGGGCTCGCGCACCGCGCGCGTACGGCTCACCTACGCGCCCGGCCGCCTCCGCCTGCGGATCGACGACGAAGGACCGGCCACCGGCACCGACGCGGGCGGCAGCGGCAATGGCCTGGCCGGCATGCGGGAGCGGGCCGCCGGCCTCGGTGGCACGATCGAGGCGGGTCCGAGACCGGACGGCGGCTTCCGGGTCCTGGCCGACCTTCCCGTCCAGCCCAAGGAGACGAAGTGACCCGCGTGATCCGCGTACTGCTCGCCGATGACCAGCTGCTGGTCAGGGCAGGGTTCCGGGCGCTGCTCGACGCCCAGCCGGACATCGAGGTGGCGGGCGAGGCCGCCGACGGTGAGGAAGCGGTGCGGCTGGTGCGCGAACTGCGCCCCGATGTGGTGCTGATGGACATCCGTATGCCGCTGCTCGACGGCCTCGCCGCCACCCGCCGGATCACCGAGGACGAACGGCTGCATGGCGTGAAGGTGGTCATGCTCACCACCTTCGAGCTGGACGAGTACGTCTTCGAGGCGATCCGCTCCGGCGCGTCGGGGTTCCTGGTCAAGGACACCGAGCCGGAGGAACTGCTGCGCGCGGTACGGGCGGTGGTGGAGGGCGACGCGCTGCTGTCCCCGGGAGTGACGCGCCGTCTCATCGCGGAGTTCGCCGCGCGCTCCAAGGCACCCGCGGACACGGAGGGGCTGCGGCTGCTCACCGAACGCGAGCGGGAGGTGATGGCGCTCGTCGGCATCGGCCTGTCCAACGAGGAGATCGCCCGCCGGCTGGTTGTCAGCCCGCTCACCGCGAAGACGCATGTGAGCCGCACGATGGTCAAGCTGGGCGCCCGCGACCGGGCGCAACTCGTGGTGCTGGCCTATGAGTCGGGGCTGGTGCGGCCCGGCTGGCTCGGCTGAGCGGGCGTAGGCCGGGGCGTACGCGCAAAGCGCCGCAGGACGGTCACGACGCGCAACACAAAGGTGACCGCGGCCGCCGCGCCGCCCGCGATGAGCAGTCCCCGCTCGGCGGCGTACGGCAGCGCGAACATCAGCTTCGGTCCCGCGATCACGCCGAAAACGATCGCGGCCACCAGGACCGCGCTGAGCAGCGCGTATCCGATCTCGACCGTCATGGCGTCCCGTTCGGCCTGGGTGCGTGGGCTCATCCCCGCAGTGTCACAGGGGCGGCGGCCGACGGGCAAGAGTTCCCGTCGGCCGCCGCGTTCCCCGGCTGTGGGTGGGGTGGTGGTCAGTCGCCGACCGTCACCCGCTCCGGCTCGGGCGCCGGCACGGACTTCGCCACCAGGACGCTGTCCTTGCCCCGGCGCGTACGCAGCCCGGGCAGCGTGAGGAGCAGTCCGGCGAGCGCGACCACGGTCACCACGACCAGCCCCGGCCGGAAGCTGTCGAGTACCTCCTGCGGCGAGCCGCCCTCGGCGTCGCCCGCCGTGATCACCGCGGTGACCACGGCCAGGAATATCGCGCCGCCGACCTGGACCGAGGTGTTCAGCAGGCCGGAGACCATGCCCTGTTCGTGGTCCTCGACCCCGTTGGTGGCCTGGATGTTGAGTGAGGGGAAGACCAGCGCGCAGGCCAGGCCGAGCAGAATCATCGACGGCAGGATCACCAAGGCGTAGTTCGGCGAGAGGTCGATCTGGAGGAAGAGCGCGTACGAGATGACCAGGAGCGTGAAGCCGACGGCGATCACACGGGGTGTGC
Source organism: Streptomyces sp. NPDC052236 (assembly GCF_044548015.1). Taxonomy (NCBI): domain Bacteria; kingdom Bacillati; phylum Actinomycetota; class Actinomycetes; order Kitasatosporales; family Streptomycetaceae; genus Streptomyces; species Streptomyces sp. NPDC052236. Next base: position 289,443 of record NZ_JBIUBL010000008.1, read on the forward strand.
CGAACCGGTCCACGACCGAGCCGATCTTCGTGGCGCAGAGCGCCACCAGCGCGCCCGCCGGCAGGAAGGCGAGCGCCGTCTGGAGCGCCGACCAGCCGAGCAGGGACTGCATGTACTGCGTGACGAGGAACTGGAAACCGACGTACGAGCCGAAGAAGGTGGCGGCGCCGAGGTTGGCGCGGATCTGGCTGCCCGAGCGCAGCACACCCAGCCGGATCAGCGGGTGCGTGGAGCGCCGTTCGATCGTGACGAACGCGGTGAGCAGGACGGCGGTGGCGAGGAAGGACAGCAGGGTGCGCGCCGAGGTCCAGCCGACCTCGGGCGCCTGGACGACGGTGAAGACGAGCAGCAGCATCGACGCCGTGCCGGTGACGGCGCCCGGCAGGTCGTACCCCTTGCCCGAGTCCTCACGGGCGCTGCGCGGTATCAGCTTGATGCCGAACACAAGCAGGAGCAGGGCGATGGGCGCGGGCAGCAGCATTGTCAGCCGCCAGCTCACCTCGGTCAGCAGACCGGAGAGCACCAGACCCATGGAGAAGCCGGTGGCGGCGCAGGTGGTGTAGATGGCCAGCGCGCGGTTGCGCTGCGGGCCTTCCTTGAAGGTGGTGGTGATGATGGAGAGCCCCGCCGGCGCGGTGAACGCGGCGCTCAGGCCCTTGATGAAGCGGCTGGCGATCAGCAGCGGTCCGGAGTCGACGAGTCCGCCGAGCAGGGAGGCGACCGCGAAGACCGCGAGCGCGATCAGGAAGACACGGCGCCGGCCCAGGAGGTCGGCCGCGCGACCGCCGAGCAGCAGCAGGCCGCCGTATCCGAGGATGTAGCCGCTGACGATCCACTGGAGGGACGAGGTGGACAGGTCCAGGTCGGTGGCGATCGAGGGCAGGGCGACGCCGACCATGGAGACGTCGAGCGCGTCCAGGAACATCGCGCCGCAGAGCACGAGCAGCGTGCCCCACAGTCGCGGGCTCCAGCGCTCCTGCACGACGGGGGAGTTGATCGGAGAGGTCATGAGGAGGACAGTACATGCGCATGCATTGAATGCAAGCGCATTTAATTCCGATGCAACAAAGTGGGTATTTCTGGTAACGTGCGGCCATGGTGGCGAAGAAGTCCGAGCGCATGCTCGTGGAGGAGTGGCGGGACGTCCTCTCGCTCCACGCCCGTACGATCTGCGAGCTCGACCGCGAGCTGCATCAGCACGGACTGGGCGCCAGCGACTTCGAGGTCCTCGATGTGCTCGCCGAAGAGACGGCTGCCGACGGCGAGTGTTCGTTCCGCGTCCAAGAGCTCGCGGGCCGGGTGCACCTCAGCCAGAGTGCCCTGTCCCGGCTGGTCGCGCGCCTGGAGAAGGACGGCCTGGTCACCCGCGGAATGTGCAGCGAGGACCGGCGGGGCGTGCGGGTGTCGCTCACCGAGGCCGGGCGCGCCCGGCATGCCGAGGTGCAGCCCCTTCAGCGCGAGGTGCTCTCCAGGATGCTGCCGCCGCGCTCTTCCGCGTAACTCCGGGGCAGCCCCGAAGCTCAGCCAAGGCCTACGGGTCTACGGCGGACCGCTCGCGCCACAGGTGTGCGAGATCCTGCTCGCCCGTGATGGACACGGCGGTGAGCGGCAGCCGGTTCCAGAGCATCAGGTAGAGCTGCTCGGCCGTACCGCTCAGCTCGCAGTCCGCGGGCCCCTCGTCGGTGCGCTCCGTGTGCGGATGATCCGTCGACAGCCGTACGGTCCACACGTCGTCGGTGTCGATGGCCCGTACGCGAAGGACGCGCGGCTCCTCGGTACGTACCCGGCTCTTGGCGCGAGCGTGGAAGCCGGTCAGCAGTTCATCGACACCGTCCGCGGCGAAGAGGGCGGCCACCGGCCCCGGTTTTCCGCTCAGCGCCGACTCGGCGTCCGTGCGGTGGATCGCCGTCTCGTGCGTGCCGCCGGGCCCAGAAGGCGAGCGGCGAGGGCGGCGCGGGCAGAAAGGTCCAGCACTCCACGTCCGCGGGCGCCTCGCTCAGCGCGGCCACCAGCAGACCGTGGCCCTCCCGGAACCACTCCAGCAGTTCGTCACCGTCGAGGGTGGACTCCGGGGCGGGGGGTCGGGGGTCGGTGTAGCCCTCGGTGATGAAGGCGGTCGCCCAGCGGTGGATCATGCTGGTGTGCCGGAGCAGGTCACGTACTCGCCAGTCGGGGCAGTTCGGGACAGCCGCGTCGGGACCGGCGTCGGCGGCGGCGAAAGCCAGCAACTGACCGTCGCGAACGAGGGACTTGATCAGCTCGGCGGTCTCCATGCCGGAGATTGTGCCACTGGAAGCGCACTCCAGGGACTCAGGTCTGGCGGACGGGCGGGTGCGTGGGTGCTGACGCGTTCCGGGCCGCGTACCCGATCAGCGCCGCACCCGCCGCCAGGGCTGCCACGGTCGTCAGCGCCACCGGCAGCGAGAACCAGTCGGCGAGGAAGCCGATGGCGGGCGGCCCGAGCAGCATCCCGCCGTAGCCGAGGGTGGACGCGGCGGCGACGCCGTCCGGACCGGCGAGCGCGCCCGCCCTGGCCACCGCCACCGGGAAGATGTTCGCGAGCCCCAGGCCGGTCACGGCGAAGCCGGCCAGCGCGAGCCATAGGGTGGGTGCGAGCGAGCCGAGCAGCATGCCTGCCGCGGCGGTCGTGCCGCCCGCGACGAGCGTACGGGTCTGGCCGAGCCGCTCCAGCAGGGCCGTGCCGGAGAGCCGGCCGATCGTCATGGTGAGGGCGAAGAGGGAGTATCCGGCGGCGGCGAGGCCCGGGTGCGCCTGCAGGTCCTCTTCGAGATGGAGCGCGCCCCAGTCGGCCATGGCCCCTTCTCCGTACGCCGTGCACAGCGCGATCACGCCGAAGAGGACGACGAGTTGACGCGTACGGCCTTGAAGGCGGCGCGGCGCCGAGGCGGAGCCGGCGGACGGGGCGGAGCCGGCGGACTGGGTGGGGCCGGCGGGTCCCGTGTGCTCCGTGACGGGCGACGGCCGGCGCAGCAGGGCGCGCCCGGCCATGACGGTGACCAGCAGGCCGATGCCCGTGAGCGCGAGGAGATGCGTGGTGGGGGAGAGGCGGCCCGCGACCAGGCCGCCGAGGCCCGCGCCGAGCATGCCCCCGAGGCTGAACGCCGCGTGGAAGCTGGGCATCACGGGCCGCCGCAGGGCCGCGACCAGGTCGACCGCCGCGCTGTTTATCGCGACGTTGGTCGCGCCGTATCCCACCCCGAAGATCAGCAGCACCAGGCCGAGGGCGAGCGCCGAATGCGTCAGCGGCGGGAGCGCGACGCTCAGCGCCAGCAGTGTGGCGCTGGCGACCGTCACCGGATGGCTGCCGAAGCGGCGGCAGAGTCGGCCGGTGAGCGTCATCGTCACCACCGCGCCTGCCGAGACCCCGAGCAGGGCCAGGCCCAGATCGCTGGTGGAGGAGCCGGTCTGCTCTTTGATGGCGGGGATACGGACCACCCAGCCGGCGAAGACGAAGCCGTCCAGGGCGAAGAACACGGTCAGCGTGGTACGGAGGTGGCTCAGGGAGTGCGGGGCGGTGTTCCCGCCGGGACTCCCCGGAGCGGCGGTCGACCCTAGTTTGTTCAGCTTCGGCACAAAGTAACCATAGGTACCGCACCCACCCCCGTACAAGCTGTTTGCGCGCGTCCGCCGCCGTCAGATCGTCCGGTTGCCCTTGGGCTTACCGGTCTGGTCCGGGGTGCCGTGCGGCGGTGGGCTGCTGGGCTCCGGCGACGTGGCGGGGGAGACCGGCGAGCCGCCGGCCGCGGGGCTCGGCGTTTCGGGGCGGAACGCCTCGGGGTCGCCGCCCGAGGGCGTGGCCCCGGCTTCCAGCTGCTGTTTACGGGACTTCAGGAGCTCGACAACCCGGACGCGGTCGGCGTGCTGCTGTTCGTGGCGCAGCAGGCGGTCGATGTCTTCGACCCCCAGCGACCGGATGCGGTGCTCCAGGGCGCCGACCGGCAGGTGCTCGAAATCAGGCAGCGGAAGGCCGCCGCTGTCATGGGTGGTCATCCTGATCCTCCCTCGGAAGGTCACTTATGAGTCGGCCGGGTTGGCTGGGTCGGTTGCCAGGGTCGACTTATCGATCGGACTTGTCGGCCGCCGCGAGGACTTCGTCGACGACATCGCGGTCCAGCGCGGCTCGCACCAACGCCGCCGCGAGCGCGGGCAACTCCTCCTTCCCGACCAGATCCGCCGGCTTCCCGGGATCCCGCGGAAGCCCCAGCCGCTCCGCCCCGTCGAGCGTCTTCTGGTCGAAGTACGGCGCCACCTCCGGCCACACCCCCTGCGCCTCACGCAGAAAGATGTCCGCGCCGGCCGGACCGATCCCGGGCACCTTGCGCAGCAGCCCGCGCAGCTCGTCCAGGTCTCCGTCGGCCTCCTTGCGCAGCCGCCGCAGATCACCGCCGTACGCGTCGATCACCTGCTCAGCGCCCTCGCCGAGCATGGTGGACGTCCGCTCGTCGTAACGCCGATAGCCGCCCTCGCCGAGCGTCGACCCTCCCCCTACCTTCGGCGGGGGGACCCCCAGCTGCCAGGTGGCGTCGGCCATGCTCCGCGCGCTCCGCATCCCCGCGCCGAACAGGGCGCGGGCCGCCGCGACAGCTATGGTGGCCCGGATCCGCGCGCTGAGCAGGCAGGCCAGAACCAGCAGCTGGTACAGCGGCTGCGGGGTGTCCTTGAGCCGGATGCCGGCGTCCTGGGCGTACGTACGCCTGTGGTCGGCGAGCAGGGTCCGAACCGTCGCTCTACTGTCGGGGCGTGCCACGGGGCACCTCCCACACCGTTGGTTTCAGGGTGCCGCTGCCCGCAGTACCCCACCACCACCTGCCGAAACAGTCCGTCACGTACGGACCGCCGACCAACCCCCCGGATCATGGGAGACTCGCCTCCATGAACGGGAAGGCGACAACGATCCGGACGAGGCTGGAGAGGGGCCGCGGCGCCCTCGGCCCCGCGCTGGAACTGGTGCATACGGGCCGAGCGCCCACCCGCGCCGTGCTCACCGCCGAGCTCGGAGTCACCCGCGCCACCGCCGGCGCCGTGGCCGCCGAACTCGAAGCGCTCGGCCTGATCCGGGTCGACTCCCGGCCCGCCGCCGCGGGCTCCCAGGGGCGGCCCTCGCACCGCCTCGCCGTCGACGACACGGGCCCGGTCGTCCTCGCCGCGCAGGTGCACGCCGACGGATTCCGGGCCGCGCTCGTCGGACTGGGCGGCCGGACCGTGGCCACCGCTCCCGGCTGCGTCACGGTCTCGGCGGACCCGGCGCAGGTGCTGGGCGAAGTGGTCGAGGCGGGCGCCGTCCTGCTGCGTGCAAGCGGGCGGCGGTGCGTGGGCGCGGGACTCGCCGTACCGTCCGCGGTGGCCGAACCGGAGGGCACGGCCCTCAATCCGCTGCACCTGGCCTGGCCTGCCGGGGCCCCCGTACGGGACATCTTCGCCGAGCGGGTACGCGCGGCGGGCATCCACGGCCCCGCCTTCACCGGCAACGACGTCAACCTCGCGGCGCTGGCCGAGCACCGGCACGGCGCGGGCCGCGGCGCCAAGCATCTGCTGTGCGTCGCCACCGGACACCGCGGCGTAGGCGGCGCCCTCGTCCTCGACGGCCGACTGCACACCGGCAGTGCCGGCCTCGCCCTGGAGGTCGGCCATCTCACCGTCAACCCCGAGGGCCGCCCCTGCCACTGCGGCAGCCGCGGCTGCCTCGACGTCGAGGCCGACCCGCTCGCCTTCCTCACCGCCGCGGGCCGCGAGCCGGGACCGGAGGTCTCGCTCTTGCAGCAGTCCCGGGAGCTGCTGCGTACGGAGTACGACGACCCGGCCGTACGGCACGCGGGCGAGGAGCTCATCGACCGGCTCGGCCTCGGGCTCGCCGGGCTCGTGAACATCCTCAACCCCGACCGCATCATCCTCGGCGGGCTGCACCGCGAACTGCTCGACGCGGATCCGGAGCGGTTGCGCGCGGTGGTGGCCGACCGCAGTCTGTGGGGGCGCAGCGGGGGTGTGCCGATCCTGGCCTGCGCACTCGATCACAACAGCCTGGTGGGCGCGGCCGAGTTGGCGTGGCAGCCGGTCCTTGACGATCCTCTGGTCGCGCTCGGCTGACGACACACCGGCCACACCGGTCACACCCGTCCGGGTCCACGATGGACGGTTGCCGGTGCACCTCCGGGTGCGCCGGGTAGGCGACGACGTATGACCCAGAGGCCCCTGGGCTCGGCGGAGCCTCCGCACCGTCCTCGCCCTCCGCGCCGCCGGCCGCACCGGCTCTACTACCGGCTCGATCACCTCAGCCGGCGGATTCTCGCGTCACCCATCGGGCTCGGCTGGGACCGGGCCCATCAGATGGAACTGATGCACCGTGCCATGGGTTTCGCCGCACTCGCCTTCCTGACGCTCGTCCCTCTGCTGATCGTCATCGCCGCGGCCGACCCGGCGAGCGGACAGGGCTTCGCCCGCTGGCTGACCCAGGCGCTGGGAGTCTCCCCGTCCTCACAGGACGACGTCGAGCGGCTGTTCGGCGTGCCGGGGCAGGCGCTGCAACGCACGACGGCTTTCGGTCTCGCGGCGCTCACTGTGTTCGGCCTGACCTTCGGATCGGTTGTGCAGACCGGTTACGAGAAGGTCTGGGACCTGCCGACAGCCCGCTGGCACACCATGTGGCGGCACGTTGTCTGGCTCGCGCTGCTGATTTTGGCGCTTCTCCTCTTCGTCAACACCCCCACCCCCGCCGACTCCGTCGGCGGAACCGTCGTCGGCACGGTGGCCGACCTGGTCGGGACCTGCCTCTTCTTCTGGTGGTCCCAGCGGCTGCTGCTCGGCGGCCGGGTCCGCTGGCGGGCGCTGCTGCCGGGGGCGGTGGCCACGTCCGTATGCCTGCTCGGCCTGCGGATCTTCTCGCAGTTCGTCTTCTCACCGCTGATCGCCTCGAACGCCGTCACCTATGGACCGTTCGGGACCGTCCTGGTCATTCAGTCCTGGCTCGTGGGCGTCGGCGTGGTGGTCTACGGCGGCGCGCTGGTGGGACGCCTGATCCACGAGGGGCTCACTCACCGCAGGCTGCGCCGCGAGCTGGACCGGCCGACGGCGTAGGGGCGTGCTTGAGGAGTCCCTTCCCCTGGGCTTCGCCCGGGGGCCTCCGGCCCTGCGGCGCCTGGCGCGCACTGCTCCCAGTTACCTCGCCCAGGCCGAAGCCGGGGGAGTGCCCCTACGGGCAGACGGCGTCGCTTCTCGAACACGCCCTCCACGCGCCCAGGATCTGGTCCACCCGCGCGGCGGAAGCAGCCGCGGATCTCCCGCGTACTCCCGCAGTGGTACGCGGACTGCCGCTGGCCGTACGACGACTGCGACCCCCTGTCGGCGCGAGTCTCGGAAGCGACAGAACCACGCATCACCAGCGCCACCGAGGAGCTGACCAAGATGAACACTCTCGCGCACGCAGACGGACCCGGCCCGTGGGTTCTCTTCTTCCCGCTGATCTGGGCGGCGGTGATCTTCAGCGTCGTCACCCTCCTGCGCCGCACCGGCGCGGGGCGCGCCTTCGGCAGGCGCGGCCCTGGCCCCTGGCAGGGTCCCCGGGCCGCCGCCCATGGCGAGAACTCGCCAATCGCGCTGCTCGGCCGCCGCTTCGCCACCGGTGAGATCGACGAGGACGAGTACTGGCGGCGGCTGTCCGTCCTGGACGAGCAGTTCGGCCGTACGAGCATGAGCAAAGACGGCGCCGCATGATCGCCACCGCCCTTGCCGCTGCGAGCCAGACCCGTACCGTCGGGCTCCCATGGATCTGGCCGTATGGTCGTGATGGTCACCCGTGACCCGGTCGCCGCCGCCCACGCCGACGAGGTGGTCTTCCTCGCGGACGGACGGCTTGTCGACCGGGTGGAAGCACCGACCGCCGAGCGCGTCCTCGACTGCCTGAAGCCGCCCGACGGCACAACGGATACCACGCGGGTGGCGACACGAGCGGCGGCCGTGCCTCCCGCCGTATCAGCGTCAACTCGCTGCGCGCCCACAAGCGGCGCTTCGCCGGGACGTTCACCGCCGTACTGCCCGGCGTCGTCACCGTCCCCGGCGAGAGCCAGGGCACCCGCCGGCCGTGGCCGCCGCATGGCCGCGCCCCGGAGCGGACCGGCGAGGTCATGATCAACCGCGGCGCCGCGACAAGGGGGCGAGGACGGCATGGCGCAGGTCACCATCGCCCAGCGCACCCGCGAGAACGCGCTGTTGTGCGCGCTCGGCGCGTCCCGCCGCCAGGTCGTCGGCTCGACGCCGGCCGAGGTGGCCGTCGTAGCCGCGGCGGCGCCCACGGTCGGTCTGCTCGGCGGTCTGCTTGGCTGAGTGCTCGTCAAGGCGTCCGAGGGCGCGGGTGACACCGCCTTCCCCTTCGCCCCGTGGCGCCCGTACAGCTGCTGGTGGTGGCGCTGGTCGGCCCGGTGGCCGGCGCGACCGCGGGCTGGCGGCCCGCGCGGCGCGCCGCACGTCTCGACGTACTGCGCGCCATCGCCACGGAGTGCTCCCCCGAGCGGTTCACCCGGGAGCGAGTGGGCCCGCCCGGTCAGCCCGCGACGGCCGACCGGGCGGCCGTCCGTTCACGGGTGCCGTTCTGGGCGTCCGCCGTGACGGCCGCCGCCGGGAAGGGCTCGTCGGCCGTGGCCGCGTAGACCGCCGGATAGGGCGGGAGGGGCAGGACGGGCGGGAGCGCGGAGAGGGTGAACCAGACGATTTTGCCCGACTCGCCCTGCGGCCGTACGCCCCAGCTCTCGCTCACCGCCGCTATCAGCGCGAGCCCGCGTCCGGCGGTGGCGGAGAGACCGGCTTCCTGGACGGTCGGCAGACGTGGGTCGTGGTCGTGGACCGAGACCGTGAGCCTGTCGAGCAGCAGCTCGATCTCCACCGTGCACAGTTTGTCCGGCTCGGCGTGGCGGTGAACATTGGTCAGCAGCTCGGTGACTCCGAGCGCCGCATGGTCGATCAGAGGATCGAGATGCCAGTAGCGCAATTGCGCGGAGACGATTCTGCGGACCTGGCGGATCCGCGACGGCAGGGCCTGGAGCTCCACCGTGCAGTGCCTGCTTGGCTTGCTGATCACGGCTGCGACTCCCCGAATGAGGTCCGGAAGAAGACGAAGATCGGATCCAGCAGTTGGCTGGCTGCTGATGTGACCGGCGGGCTGGGTCTCAGCGTAACCGCCGGTGTACCCTGAGTGATGTGAGATCAGCGTGAACCATCGCTTACGGTCCCGCAACTCGCTCGACTCGGGTAGGTGCGCTCAGTTCCTTACGCGTTTGCGTTGCCCGACCCGCGCACCGCCGCCAGGAAACGCCCGGCCATGACCCGTGCTTCCGGCCGGTGGCCGCGCTGTCCCATGGTCAGGCGGTACCGCTTGCCGTTGAGTGTCGCCACGGTGCTCGTATCGTCGGCGAACCAGGGCTTGGCGGCCCTGACGGCGCGCACCGGGGCGCTCTCGATCACCTTGCCGTAGCTGGTCAGGAGCGCCAGCCTGCCGTCCTTGATGAGCACCTGTCCGGCATTCGTGAGCGAACGCGGCCAGCGCTCGATCCGTACGCCTGTGGCACTGAATTCCGGCTCTGCCATCCCCATCGTGTCTCCGCCCCTCCGCACTGTTTCCTGCTGGCAGTCTGCACAACTACGGGCGCATGCACCAGTACGTGGCTGGTGGCCTGCGGCGTTCATGAGCGACTCCCGGCCCACAAGCGACTCCTATGGATGCCCAAAGCGAACATTTGCGCAGGTGAGGGGGATACCGTTGCGAGTGGGCCCCATTTGGCCGACTCAGCAGGACTCAGCAGGACTCAGCAGGACTCAGCAGGACTCAGTGGGGGTCCGCGGGAAATCCGCAGGAAAAGGACGGCGTGCGCATGACCACCACCGAGACACCGGCGGCGGGCGAGGCATTCGCTACGCCGACCGTCGATGTGGACCGCAGCGATCCGGATTACCGGGCATGGCTGAAGGAGGCGGTACGCAAGGTCCAGGCCGACGCCAACCGTTCGGCCGACACCCATCTGCTGCGGTTTCCCTTGCCCGAGGAGTGGGGCATCGACCTCTACCTCAAGGACGAGTCCACCCATCCCACGGGCAGTCTCAAACACCGGCTCGCCCGGTCGCTGTTCCTCTACGGCCTGTGCAATGGCTGGATCCGGCCGGGCAAGCCGGTCATCGAGGCGTCGAGCGGCTCGACGGCCGTCTCCGAGGCGTACTTCGCCAAGCTGATCGGCGTCCCCTTTGTGGCGGTGATGCCCGCCACGACGAGCGCCGAGAAGATCCGGCTGATCGAATTCCACGGCGGACAGTGCCACTTCGTCGACGACTCGCGGAAGATATACGAGGAGTCCGCCGCGTTTGCCGAGCGGACCGGCGGCCACTACATGGACCAGTTCACCTACGCGGAACGGGCCACCGACTGGCGCGGCAACAACAACATCGCCGAGTCGATCTACCAGCAGCTGAGGCTGGAGCGCTACCCCGAGCCCGCGTGGATCGTCGCGACGGCCGGGACCGGCGGCACCTCGGCGACGATCGCCCGCTATGTGCACTACATGCAGTACGACACCCGTATCTGTGTCCCCGACCCCGAGAACTCCTGCTTCTTTGACGGATGGACCCGGGGCGATCCCCTCGCCAGCAGCGACTGCGGCTCCCGTATCGAGGGCATAGGCCGCCCGCGCATGGAGCCGAGCTTTGTGCCCGGCGCCATCGACCGGATGATGAAGGTGCCGGACGCGGCGAGCGTCGCTGCCGTACGGGCGCTGGACGCGGCCATCGGCCGTAAGGCGGGCGGCTCGACCGGGACCGGACTGTGGAGCGCGCTGAAGATCATCGCCGAGATGGTGGCCGAGGGGCGGAAGGGCAGCGTGGTGACGCTGCTCTGCGACCCGGGCGACCGCTACCTCGACAAGTACTACTCCGATGCCTGGCTGGACGAGCAGGGCCTCGACATCGTCCCGTACACCGCGGCGATCGAGCATGTCCTGGCCACCGGCGTCTGGCCCTGCTGATCCATGGGTCTCACGGTGCGGTGGAGCGGGCGAGGATCCGGTCGAGACGACGCACCGCGCCCCGGAACGAGACACCCATGCCCGGCCTGCCCAGCCGCATGACGCCGCGCATCGGGGCGGGGGCGTCCACCGCGAAGGTCCACCGCACGCGGGTGCCGGTCGCGGTGGCGGTGATCCGCCACTCCTCCAGGAGCGCCCGCAGACCGGGGACGTTGGTCTCGTCCACGCGGTACGCGTAGAGCTCACCGGGCTGCGTCGCGACGATGGTCTCGGCGAGGCGCACACCGCCTCTGAGCCTGATCTCGCGGCCCGCGCCACCGTCGGTGGGTGTGGCCCTGGCGACGGCGGTGAACCAGGAGGGCCAGCCCGTGACATCTTCGGCGAGCGCCCGGTACACGGCCCGGGGCGAGGCCGTCACCTCGACCGAGAAGACCAGGCGCAGTGGGGCGGATGCGGCGAAGTCGAGCTCCACCGGGCGCAGTCGGCGTGTCACGGACCGTACCTCCGGCTGAGAGGGGGCAGCAGGGCTCGCACACCATAGCTGGCGAGCCGTCAGTTGTCCGTAGACGTCCACCTTTACGCAACGGCGTGCCTGGGCTTTATTCCAGCGCCCTACGCGATGTTGTCGGAGTCGCCCGAGTGCTCCGCTGGACTCCCCGGCACGCCCCGGCCGGTGAGGAGTCCGTCCAGCGCGCGGCCGAACACCCGCCGCGCCACCCGGCGGACCAGCCGGTCGAACAGCCGCGGCAGCACGCTGATACGGAGTTCCTCCGCCCAGACCACCACGGCCCCGGAACCCCGCGGGCACACCTCGATCTCGGCCCAGCCCGTGATCACCCGGCCGCGCTTCTCCAGGCGGCAGCGGCCGTCCCCGCCACGCCCGCTGTCCCTGCCGCCCGCTTCAGGCGGCTCCCAGTGGACGACCTCCATCGGATCGTCGAAGCCGACGCGCACGCCGAAGCGGCTGATCCCGGAGCGCGCGACGAACACCGTCCCCACTCCGGTGGGCGGCGGCGTCACCACGGACACCGCCGTCAGCGGCACCTGAGCGGCGTGCGCCGACCAGTCGGTGACCCGCGCCCAGACCTCGTCGGCCGGCAGTGTGACGGCACGCGTGATCCTGAAGGCGGTCACCTCGACTCGCTCGTCCGGCCCGCCACCACCAGCCCCGGCACATACTCCGCCACCTCCGCGCGGGCCTCGGGCGACAGCCCCGAGTCCGTCACCAGAGTGTCGACCTCATCCAGCGAGGCGAAGGAACTCAGCCCCACCGTCCCCCACTTGGTGTGATCCGCGATCAACACGACCCGCCGCGCCGACCGTACGAAGTGGCGATTGGTCTCCGCCTCGGCGAGGTTGGGCGTGGACAGGCCCGCCTCCACCGATATGCCGTGCGTACCGATGAAGAGCACGTCGAAGTGGAGCGAACGGATCGCCGCGTCGGCGACCGGCCCGACCAAGGTGTCCGACAGCGTCCGGACGCCGCCGGTCAGCACCACTGTCGCGGCCCCGGGGCGCGGCCCCGTACCGGCCGGTGACCTCTGTGCGCCGTAGAACACGTCCGCGACCTGGACCGAGTTCGTCACCACGGTCAGCTCGGGCACATCCACCAGCTGCTGCGCCAGCGCGTACGCGGTCGTGCCTCCCGCGATCGCGATCGCGCTGCCCGGCACCGCCAGCTTGGCCGCCTCCCGCGCGATGTCCTGCTTCGCGCTCAGCTCCAGCGCCGACTTCGCCTCAAAGCCGGGTTCGTGCGCCGTGGCCTCCACCACCGGCACCGCGCCGCCGTGGACCTTTTCGACGACCCCCTGCCGGGCCAGGGCGTCCAGATCCCGGCGCACTGTCATGTCGGAGACATTGAGCTTGCGGGTGAGCTCATTGACCCGTACCCCGCCGCGCCTGCGCACCTCATCGAGGATCAGCGCGCGCCGCTGCTCCGCGAGCAGGTTCTGGTTGTCGCTCACCGCCGGGGCCGGTCCTCTCGTCGTACATCGCCGTACGTATTCGTACGTCGTCTGTCGTCTGTGGCCCACCGTCGGTGGGCAAGGTTTCTCATCCTTGCACGGGCAAGGCGGCCCGGGCTCGGGGAGATTCCGTGAGACCCGCGCGGCGAACTGCCACGATCCGGGACTCTGGTTATGAACCGCCGCGCGACCACGCGCTGATCAATCTTCCCATTGAGAGAGCGAGCAACAGAAGTGTCCCTTGACACACCGGTCCCGCGGAGCGGACAACCTGCCCTGGAGTTATTGGTCCACGGCGTCGGCGGGGCCACCCCGCAGGAGATGCTCCGCGACCCCCGTACGGTACGGATCACCGGCGACGAGAAGGCCGCCATCTACCGGCGTACGGACGACGCGGAGGCAGAACTCCACCCCGAGCGATACCGGGACCGGCCGATCCCGGAGGCGTACTGCTGGTCCAACCTCACCTCGGGCAATGGCGCGCGGGCTCTGTGGCTGCTGCTGGTTCCCTTCATGGTCGTCAACCTCGCGCACTGGATGCGGCCCAAGGCAAAGGGCCTCAGTGGCACCACCCGCCTGTACGGAGTGCTGGTGCGGCTCGTCGCGCTCAGCCTCACCGTGCTGCTCACGGCCGCCGCCTGCGAGGTCGCGCTGGATCTGGTGGCATGGCAGTGCGCGGGCTCGCCCGAATGCAGCCGGGGCAGATCGTGGCTCGGCTTCCTGTCGAGCGATCAGGGCGGCTGGTGGTCACAGCCGGGCAGGCGGCTGGCGCTGGCCTCGGCAGCGCCCACAGCGGTGGTCGGTTTGCTCTGGTACCTCTCCAACCGCACCTGGAGCGCGTACGAATCCCAGCGGCCACCGACCGGCGAGTACGGGACGGACGACTACAACGGCGAGAACGGCGAGAACGGCGGCATCGGCGACATCGGAGCGGAGGACGACGAGGAGAAGAAACAGCAGCAGCAGACCGTGCGGTCCGCCCTCGGCAGGCCGGGGTTCTGGTACGGCCGCCGGCTCGTCGCCCGGCTGCGTGCCGCCCACACCGCCGCCGGGTTCCTGACCGTCGCCGCCGCGGTCGGCGGGGCCGCCGCCCGCCACGACCGCGGCGCGTCCAGCACACTGCTGGAGATCTGCGGCAGGGTCCTGGAGTCGACACTCGTCCTGGGCGCGGCGGCCGTCCTCTGGGTGGTCCTGCGCCGTGGCCGCAGCGAGACGCTGCTGGACGCCCGGCTCGATCGCCTCGCCGTCCGTTGTCTGCCCGGCGCCGCCCTGGCGCTGCTCGCCGTGTCGGTGCTGTACGCGGCCTGGTCCCGCCCCGGCTGGGCCTCCGGCGCCCACCTCCCCGGCGATGTCACCTTCCGCGTCATCGCCCTCACCCAGGGCGCGCTGGTCAGCGCCCTCGCTGTCGCCGCGTACGTCCTCCAGCGTCGCGCGTGCCACACGCGCGCCGCACTGTCCGGACTGGGCGGGCCCGCCGTCGCGATGGTCGCCTGCGCCCTGGGCGGAGTGATGAGCGGCGGCCTCGCCCAGCGCGTCGCGGACTGGCTGGACGGTCCGGGCACCCCGGGCATGGACGGGGAAGGCACCATCGCGGGGCCGCCGGTGCTGCTCAGCTGGCAGGCCTCGGTCATCCCGGTGCTGCTGATCGTCGTGCTCGTCCCGGGCCTTGGTCTGGCCGTGAACACCTGGCGGTCCAGCCGTCGGCTCGCGGGCCGGATCGAGGCCGACTACGAGGTGCGGCGCCCGGATTCCGCCCGTAGCAAGCGCATCGCGGGCACGTGGGCCCGCGCCGCCCTCACCGACGTGGCCCCCCGGCTCATCGGCATCGTCGCCGGCGCGACGCTGCTGCTCGGCGCGGGCGCGGTCGCCGGTGCGTGGGCGAGCGGTGAGGTGCCGGGCGAGGCGTTCAGCGGCAGCCCGCGCTTCGTCGAGTCCGCGGCGGACGCGGCGCAGGCGATGGGCTCCTGGCTGATCGGCTTCGGCTTCATACTGTTTGTCACCTGGGGCCGCCGCGCCTACCGCGACGCCTCGGCCCGGCGCACCATCGGCATCCTCTGGGACGTCGGCACCTTCTGGCCGCGTGCCGCGCACCCTTTCGCACCGCCCTGCTATGCGGAGCGCGCCGTTCCAGACCTGACCTGGCGGATGTACGCCTGGACCCGGAGCACCAGCGGACGGCTCGTCATCTCCGGTCACTCGCAGGGCAGCGTGCTGGCCGCGGCCGCCGTCTGGCAGCTGCCCGCGGCCACCCGCCGCCGGGTGGCTCTGCTGACGTACGGAAGCCCGCTGGAGCGGCTGTACGGCCGCTGGTTCCCCGCCTACTTCGGACCCGCCGCCCTGCGCGAGTTCCGCGGCGATGTGCACTGCTGGCGCAATCTGTGGCGGCGCACCGACCCGATCGGCGGGCCGGTGCGGGTCGCCGCGGAGGGCGAGGAGCCCCGGGTGGACCGGGAGGCACTCAAGGACCCGGTGGCGTACGGGCGTTCGGACCGCAATCCGCTGCCCGAACCGATACTGGGCCACTCCGAGTACCAGGCCGACCCGGCGTTCGCCATCGAACGCCGGGACCTGCTCGACCTGCTCGACCAGATCGCCCCGGCACCCCTTCCCCATCAGCAGCAGCGGACGGAGGGCGCTGTGGGGTAGCGGCCGGGGGCGCTTGAGTTGCGCTTCAGGGCAGTTCCGGCAGGTCCTCCGGGTAGAGCAGGGTCAGGTCGTCGGTGTCCATCTCCGTGAGCTCGGCGACCCGGCCCGCGTGCCGCTCCACCATCGACTCGAACGTCTGGCGCGCGGTACGGCCATTGCCGAACGCGGGCCCCTTCGGCAGCGCGGTGAAGTACTTCACCAGCGCCTCGCCCGTGCCTGTGCCGAGCCGGTACTCGTGGTCCTCGGCCTGCTGCTCCACGATCCGCAGCAGCTCCTCAGGCACATAGTCGCTGAAGGTGATGGTGCGCGAGAAGCGCGAGGCGACGCCCGGGTTGACCGCGAGGAACCGCTCCATCTCCGAGGTGTACCCGGCGACGATCACCACGACCGCGTCCCGGTGGTCCTCCATCAGCTTCACCAGCGTGTCGATGGCCTCCTTGCCGAAGTCCCGCCCGGAGTCCTCGGGGGAGAGCGCGTACGCCTCATCGATGAAGAGCACTCCGCCGCGCGCCCGGTCGAACGCCTCCTGGGTGCGGATCGCGGTGGAGCCGATGTGCTCGCCCACCAGGTCCACCCGGGAGACCTCGACGAGATGACCGCGCTCCAGCACGCCGAGGGAGGCCAGGATCTCGCCGTACAGCCGGGCCACGGTCGTCTTGCCGGTGCCGGGGGAGCCGGTGAAGACCAGGTGGCGGCGGGCGGATGCGGCCTTGAGGCCCGCCGCCTGGCGGCGCCTGCCCACCTCGATCATGTTCGTGAGCGTACGGACCTCGCGCTTGACGCTGTCCAGGCCGACCAGCGCGTCCAGTTCGCCCAGGACGGCGCCGGAGGAACGTACGGGCTCCGCGGCGGGAGCGGGCGCCGCCGCCTCCGCCGCACGCTGATCGGGGACCGCCGAGAGCAGCCCGGGGGAGGACTGGGTCGCGGTGAGCACCGTCGGCGCGGTCGTGGTCTGATCCTCCCCGGGCCGGACGCCGCTCTCGTCGCTCGTACAGTCCTCCATGAGCGGACCGTCGTTCTCCGGGATCTCGTAGCCCCCGCGCGCGCTCCGCTCGGTGCGGCAGCGGCTCAGCGTCGTACGACAGCCCTCCATCACATGGAAGCCGTAGCCGCCGCTGCCCGTGACCCGGCAGCCGCGGAACGTGCCACGCCCCTCCGCCGACACATAGAAACCGGCCTCGGCGGGCGAGACGACCGTGCAGCGCTCGATCAGCGGATCGGCGCCCTTGGTGACAATCACGCCGGTCTGCGCCGCGTCGATGGTGCAGCCGTTGAGCGTGCCGCCGCTGCCGTGGTCGCGGAACCAGGCGCCGGTGGAGGCCTCCCGTATCCGGCAGTCGTCGAGCTGCGCGGTCGCGCCGTCGCTCACCGACACCGCGGTATTGCGGATCTGGGACAGATCGCTGTCGACGACATCGGCGCGCGAGCCGCGGTCGAGAACGAAGATCGCGTCCGGTACGTCGTGGACCCGGCAGGAGTCGAGGACGACGGTCGCTCCATCACTGACCCAGACGGCCGGATAGTCGCCCGTACTGTCGTGGATCTCGCACTGGTTGGCGTCCACGCGCGTGCCCGGGTCCCAGACGGACAGGCCGTTGCGGCCGAAGCGGCGCACCGTGGACCGGGTCAGCGTCAGCACGGAGCGGGAGCGCAGATCGATCGCGTTCTCGGGGATCTCGTAGATATCGCAGTCGGAGAGGGTGAGTGCGGCGTCGGTGTCGAGGGTGATGCCGTCGGCGGAGGTGCGGTGCACGATGGAGTCGGTCAGATGCGCCGAGGCGCGCGAGGCGATCAGGACGCCGGTGCCCTTGATCTCGTACACCTCGCAGCCGATGGCCTCAAGGCCGCTGCCCTCGCCGGTGACGCTCAGGCCCGCGCCCGAGGCGTGGTGCACCCGGCAGCGCTCCAGCCGCGGATGCCCGCCGCCGCGCACGGAGATGCCCGACTGGCCGGCCGCGACGACCTCACACTCCTCGAACAGCCCGCCCGCGCCGTCCAGCACGCCGATGCCGACGCCTGCGGGGTTGTCGACGGTGCAGCGGCGGACGGTGGGGCGGGCCGCGCCGCGCACCTCGAGCCCGGCGGCGGAGCGGGTGACTATCCGCAGATCGATCAGCTCGGGAGTGCCCTCCTCGACCAGGAGCGCGGGGGCAGTGGTGTCCTGCCCCTCCACCTGGAGATCCTGGATGGTGGCGGAGGCGCGCACGGTGATCGCCACCCCGTCGGCGGGCGCGATCCGCACCGAGCCGACCGCGGCCTCCGAGCCGCGCAGGATGATCGCGTGCTGGACGATGAGGTTCTCGCGGTACGTGCCCGGGGCGACGGTGAGGATGTCGCCGTCGCCCGCGGCCTCCAGGGCTGCGGCGAGGGTGAAGTACTCGCCTGTGCGGCGCCGCCACCGCGATGTGCCGGTGTGCGTCACCTGGACGACCGTGCCCTGTGCCATCGTGCTGCTCTGCCCCCACCTCGTGATTCTGCGCCGCCGCGTCTCGTAAAGGGACGCCCCCTTACCCCCGAGGGGGTCGCACAACCGTAGCGCGCGCGAGCGGCGGCAGTTGACGGGACGGGACCGGGGCGAGACCGGGCGGACCCGGACCCGGACCCGGACCCGGACTGACCGAGACCGGGCGGGGCCGGGGGCGGACCTCAGCCGCCGGCCCCCGACCCCCGGATGCCCGGATGCCCGGATACCCGGATGCCCGGATGCCTGGATGCCTGGATGCCCGGACGTCAGACCCAGAGCCCGGACCATGGACAGACCCGGCCGGGACCGGCCCGGGTCCTGTACGCCCCCGCCCGATGTGACCGGCGGCCGGTACGGGTCAGTTTCCCGCGCCCGTACGCCCCCAGTCCGGGCCCGCCGCGGCCCAGGCCCGGTCCAGGCGCGCGTATCTGTTACGTATCAGCCGCCATACGAGCAGTCGCCTGGTGCCTTCGACAAGCCCCGCGGTGGTGAGCGACGCCCCGATCCCCGCCAGCACGGCATGCACCCGAACGGTCGCCGCATCCATGGGGCGATTGACGATCCGGCCCGCGCGGTCGGTCCAGAGGGTGAAAGTGTCGCCCGCGGGCATGGCCCGCCCCACGGTAGTGATCGTGCCGGTGTGCCTGCTGCCGTCCACCGCGGTCCACTTGGCGACGACCGCCCTGCGCTTGCCGCCTCCGGCGGACTCGGAGTCGTACGGGGAGGGTTTCGGCGCCGGCGCCGGTCTGACCACCGTCGCGGTGACCGGATGACGCTGCTGGCGCTGGACACGTATCGACTGCCGCAGCGCCTCGTCCGTCAAGGTCCCGGTGACCCAGCCCACCGCCGGAGCGGCGGCCAGGAGCAGCAGCGCGGCGACAAGCGCCACCCACGCTTCCAGGAGATCGGTGGCACGGCACAGGGGATTGTGCCGCCAGCGCCAGGTTCCGGTAGCTGCTCGCACTCGCCCTCACCCCCCTTCGGCCCCACTCCTTCAACGCGTCTGTCCGCGTGTCAGGTTCCCGTGAGACGAGCCGAACTGGCCGGACCGGTCCTGCCAGGGCGTTACGCGAGGACAGTCACGGCGTCACCGACGCGGACGGTACCGATGGCGGCTGGAGACCCGGTGGACCCGGTGGACCCGGTCCGGCGCTCCGGCACGAGGCACTGCCCGAACACCAGCCGGTTGCCGAAACGATGGTGGCGGGCGAGCGTATGCAGCGGCTCCTTGCCGCGCTCAGCGGTGCGCTGGTCGGTGGTGACGATGACACACCGGCCGCACGGCTTGGTCACCCGGAAGGCGACCTCGCCAATCGCTATTCGCTTCCAGCCGTCCTCGGCCCAGGGGGCGGTGCCGTCCACGACGATATTCGGCCGGAACCGGTTCATGAGCAGCGGGCCCTCGTCGGCGTGATCGCCCTGAGCGATGAGGGAGTTCAGTGCGTTGAACGAGGCGAGTGTGACGACGAGCAGCGGAGAGGAGTCACTGAAATTGACGGTCTCTCCCGGGAGGGCGTACTCAGGAGCAACCGGACGCCGGCGCGCCGGATCGTCGAGATGGACGAGCCGCACCTCTGTGCCGAGGTAGTCGCTGAACCAGGCGTCCACCGGCCCCCCGACGGGCACCGCTTCAACCTTGTCCCCGAAGACGTCCACGGCCGTGGTGGACACGGGCTCGGGGACGGCCACCGTCAGCGGCTCGGTCCCGGGCGCGCTCAGCCGGATTGCCCCGCCGGGCAGCGACTCTGCGGCGGCCAGTGCCAGGCGTGGCCGCTGGCGCTGAGTGACCACCTTCGCCGACGGGTCGATCAGTGTCCACCTGCGGTCCCCGGCAAGTCCCCATGGCTCCACGGCCGCCTCGCCCGGTGCGCACCCCGCCACTGATTTGACCGGGTGGACGTGGATGGAATGAACCAGTGGGTTCGGCATGCCCCAATCCTGCCAGCCCCCACTGACATCCGGCGTCTCAATATCCCCGGCTCTGGTACGGGCGGTTGTACGGGTCGTCATAAGAAGCGGGCGCCGGTGCCGGACGAGCCGCCGCGGGGCGCATCGCCTCGTAGCCGGTGCCCGCCGGACGCGGCTGCTGAGGGCGCTGAGGCTGAGGCCGCTGCTGCTGAGGCTGACCCGGACCCAGACCCTGGCCCTGAACCTGGCCCTGCGGGCCCGGATAGCCGCGGGGCGGTACGGGAGCCTGCTGAGGGAGGTACGGCGCGGGCGCCTGCTGCAGCGGTACCGGCTGCTGCATCTGCTGCGGATAGCCGTAGGCGGGAGCGGACTGCGAAGGGCCCGGCGGAAGGGCGGGCAGCGCCGAAGGAAGCGCGGGTAGGTAGCTGTTGTAACTGCTGCCGGTGTCATACGCGGCAGGCACCCGGATCGGGGCGATCTGAGGTGTGCCCCGCTCCGCGACCAGGGAGTCGTAGATGGGGGTGTCGGGGAACGACGGTGCGGAATAGTAACCGCCGCCGTAGGTGGCGCGGGGGGAGGTCATGGCACATAAGTTAAGCCCACGATGTGCTGGTTGGGGAGCCCGATAAGAGGGTTGTTTCGGCAGATGTGAGTGACTGCGTGTCCCTAATACGAGCGAATCTGGGGAAAACGGTCGCCCGGCGACGTGCGGATCGTGTAAAGGGCGAGCTGAGCGAGGGTTACCGACCGGTCGGCACAGAGGAAGGCTCTTCGGGCATAGGTTTGGCGGCACGGTGAATGTTCCGAACACGCCGACTCGCGATGGGGGCGAGCATGTCCATGCTAAAAGGATCCAATAGTCCGGTGTCGGCGCAGCAGGTACGCGTCGAATTGGGGTGGCGCTCAGGGCCGGGAGTGCCTGATGTCGACGCCTCGGCACTCCTGCTCGCTTCCGCGAAGGTCCGTTCCGACGCGGACTTTGTCTTCTACAACCAGCCGACGCATGGATCCGGGGCCGTACGCCACGAGGGAAAGCGGACCGCGGCGGGCAGCGTGACCGACGAAGTCGCGGTCGACCTCGCGCGCGTGGAGCCCGAGATCGAGCGGATCGTACTGGCGGCTTCCGCCGACAGCGGCAGCTTCGGACAGGTTCCCGGGCTGTACATCAGAGTTCTTGACGCGGCGTCCGGCGCCGAGATCGCCCGGTACGACAGCGAGGACGCGACCGTCGAAACGGCCTTCGTGCTCGGCGAGCTCTACCGGCGACAGGGTGCGTGGAAGTTCCGGGCGGTGGGGCAGGGCTACTCCTCCGGCCTTCAGGGTCTCGCGACGGACTTCGGCATCACGGTCGACGAAACGCAGCAGGCGGGGCCTGCCGAGGTGCCCGTCGCGGCTCCGGTGACGCCCTCGGCGCCCGTATCGCGGCCCGCCTCGCCGCCGTCCGCGCCCGCGCCCGCCGCGCCTGCTTCCGCTCCCGTACGCCTCACCAAGGTCACCCTGACGAAGGACACGCCTTCCGTCTCCCTCACCAAACAGGGCGGCACCTCCGGTGCCATGCGGGTCAACCTCAGCTGGCAGGTGCGCAAGCAGTTCAAGGGCTGGGGCGCCAAGCTCGGCCGCGCCATCGCCATGCATGGCGACCTCGACCTCGACCTGTGCGCTCTCTACGAACTCACCGACGGCCGCAAGGGTGTCGTTCAGGCGCTCGGCAACGCCTATGGCGCGCTCCACCAGCCGCCGTTCATTCATCTCGACGGCGACGACCGCACCGGCGGCACATCCGGCGAGAACCTCACCATCAACCTCGACCACAAGGACATGCTCCGCCGGGTCGTCATCTTCGTGACCATCTACGAAGGCGCACGGAGCTTCGCCGACCTGGACGCGACCGTCACACTCCAGCCGCAGCACGGCGCCGCCATCGACTTCTCGCTCGGCGAGTGCACCGTACCGTCGACCGTCTGCGCGCTCGCGCTGATCACCAACACCGGCTCCGACCTCGTCGTCCAGCGCGAGGCCCGCTTCCTGGTCCCCGAACGCGGCGTGAGCCCGCAGCGCACCATCGACTACACCTACGGCTGGGGCATGAACTGGACACCCGGCCGCAAATGAGGCCAACGGCAAATGAAGCCAACGGCAAGTGACGCCACCGGCGGGCGACGCCGCCCGCGATGAGGGCGTCACCGGTCCGGCGCGGCCTCTGGACGGACGTATGTGCGCCCCTTCCATGCCGCGCCGCGACCCCGGTGGTGGAGCACCGCCGAGTCGACGGTCATTAGGAGATAGAGCAGCGCGGTGAACGGCAGCAGAGCCGCGAGCGCCGGCGGCTGCCGGTAGTAGCGCAGCATCGGCAGATACGTCCCTGTCATCACCGCCCACGCCAGACCTCCGGCCCAGGCGGCGACCGCGTCCCGCGTCAGCACACCGACGCACAGCGCGACGGGCGGCACGAGATACACCAGCGCGAGCCCCACCACCGTGCCCGCCAGCAGCAGAGGGCTGTGCAGCAGTTGCGCGTACGCGCTGCGCGACACCATCCGCCACAGATGCGCGAGCTTTGGATAGGCGCGCACACTGTCTACCTCGTCGGCCAGCCCCAGCCAGATCCGGCCGCCGGAGTTCTGGACCGCGCGTGCCAGCGACACATCGTCGATCACCGCCTGCCGGATCGACGCCGGTACACCCGCCCGCTCGGCCGCATCCGTACGCAGCAGCACACAGCCGCCCGCCGCGGCAGCCGTCCGCGCCCCCGGTCGGTTGACCCGGCGGAAGGGATAGAGCTGCGAGAAGAAGTAGACGAAGGCGGGCACCACAAGCCGTTCCCACCCGGTCGCGACCCGCAGCCGCGCCATCAGCGAGACGAGGTCAAGACCGTTCGTACGGGCCGCGGCCACCAGCTCGCGCAGGCTCTCCGGGCGGTGCGCGATGTCGGCATCGGTGAGCAGCAGATACTCCGGCTCTCGCCCCTGCGCCCGCGCGAGCGTGATGCCGTGCCGCAGCGCCCACAGCTTTCCCGTCCAGCCGGGCTCCGGTTCGCCGGGGGAGACCACCCGCAGTGGCAGACCGCCGTGGTGCTCGGCCAGTGCGCGGGCCAGTTCCCCGGTGCCGTCCGTACTGCCGTCGTCAACGAGAACGATCTCCGCACGACCGGGGTAGTCCTGCGCCAGCAGTGACGGCAGGCTGACCGGCAGCACCTCCGCCTCGTCCCTGGCGGGCACGACAATGGCGACATCCGGCCACTGGTCAGGGGTTTGACGCCGGGGCAGCCGCTGATCCGTACGCCAGAAGAAGCCCTGCCCGAGCAGCAGCCATCCCCATGCGGTCAGCGAGGCCACGGAGATCCAGGCAAGGGCGCTCATTCGCCGCAGTCTGCCCCATGACGCGGGGTCGCGAGGGCGGTCGACTATGGTGACCGAGTGAAGATCGCGCTCATGGACTCCGGATTCGGCCTTCTCGCCGCTGCCGCCGCCGTGCGCAGGCTGCGGCCGGACGCGGATCTCGTCCTCTCCTCCGACCCCGACGGCATGCCCTGGGGCCCCCGTACACCGGACGATCTCACCGTGCGCGCCCTCGCCGTGGCCCGCGCCGCCGCCGCGCACGGCCCCGACGCGCTGATCATTGCCTGCAACACCGCCTCAGTGCACGCGCTCGCCACCGTCCGTACGGAGCTGGAGCCGGGGATCCCGGTCATCGGCACCGTCCCCGCGATCAAGCCTGCCTCGGCCGGCGGCGGACCCGTCGCCATCTGGGCCACGCCCGCCACCACCGGCAGCGCGTATCAGCGTGGCCTCATCCGGGACTTCGCCGGCTCGGTCGCCGTCACTGAGGTGCCCTGCCCCGGACTCGCGGACGCTGTGCAGCAGGCGGACGAGGACGCCATCGACCGGGCGGTGGCCGTAGCGGCTGCCCTCACGCCCCGCGATGTAAGGGCCGTCGTCCTGGGCTGCACCCATTACGAGCTGGTCGCGGAACGCATCCGGGCAGCGGTACAGCCCCGCGGCCTGCCGCCGGTGGTCCTGCACGGATCGGCCGGAGCGGTCGCCGCCCAGGCGCTGCGTCGTCTCGGCGAGCTGCCCACGCCCGACGCGCCGCCGAGCTCACTTCTCACGGTAGTGCTCAGCGGGCGCGAATCCGCGCTGCCCGACCACGCCCTCGCCTACGCCGAAGGCCGCCTGCTCCAGGCCGTAAGCCCCGCCCGCCGATAGCCTCCGGTCCGCTTCGTACGGCTCTGGACCGCTCCCGTAGGCCCTCGGCGCGCGGCTCCGTACCGCTGGTCGCCACTGACGCTCCGTATCTGATCCTTCTGCCGAGCCACAGGCGCGCGTCGGGAATCTGGGTACGCTGCTAGCCATGAGGGACCCATCCCGTGCCGAGGACCATCCCCAAGAACCCCCGCCCGCCGTCTGGACCGGCCGTGCGACCAACCGTGCGCAGTGGCTGCTTGCCGCAGCGGGCGCGGGCTGCATGGCGCTCGGCATCGAGCTGGCCGTCGACTCCAACTGGACCTCCGGCATCGTCCCCCTGCTGATGTCCGTGATCGGGTGTGTGGCGGCGGGGCTGCTGATCCTCTACGGGACCCTCGCATTCGTCCATGTGGCGGTAAAGGTGGACAGCGATGCGGTCGAGGTGCGCTGCGGCCATATCGGCCTGCCGCGTCGGCGGATCCCGCTGGCCCATGTGGTGGGCGCGGAGTTCGCTCCGAAGGTCACCCCGAGGCAGTGGGGCGGCTGGGGCTACCGCTGGCGGCCCGAGAAGGGCACCGCCGTGGTGGTACGCCGTGGTGAGGGCGTCGTCGTCACGCTGGGCGACGGCCGGATCTTCACCGTCACCGTGGACGAGGCGGAAGACGCGGTACGAGTCATCCGCGAACGGCTCCGGCGCGCGGGGATCGGCAGACCCGTCAAGATCAGCAAGACGGGCACGACCGGCAAGACGGGCACGGCCGGCAAGACGGGCACGGCCGGCAAGGCTGGCACGGCCGGCAAGGCTGGCACGACCGGCACGACCGGCAAGGCTGGCACGACCGGCAAGGCTGGCACGACCGGCACGACCGGGACGACCGGGACGACCGGCACGGAGACGGCGACCGGCAAGACCTTCAAAGCCTGAGGGCCCGGGACCCGCTGGCGTTCTCGAAGTCAGAGCGTCGTCCGGTTGTCCGCCTTCGCCTCGTCCGTCGGCCGGGCGATGTGCGTACCGCGAGCCGTGGAGCTGTCGCTCGCGACACGAGCCGTCGCGAGCCCCGCGAGCAGCCCCGTCCCCGCCGTCACCGGGGCAAAGCTGAGTGAGTTGCCGATGCCCGCCAGGACCGCCAGCGCGGTGAGCGCGGCTCCCGCGCTGAGCACCACGGGCGTGGAGCGGGGCGAGCGCCACAATCCGTACAAGATCCAGCCGAACGCCGCGCCCAGCAGCGTCACGCCCACCACGCCCTGTTCGGCCGCCTGCTGGAAGGGGGCGGAATGCGGCTTTCCGTCGGAGCCGGCCGACTGCTGTGCGGTGGTGCTCAGCACGCCGAAACGGTGGGGGCCCACGCCCCGTACCGGATCCTCCCTGGCGAGAGCGACCGCGTCCTGCCACAGCGCCACCCGGTTCTGCGTCAGCTGACCCTCCAGGGAGACCGTCAGCCCGTCCGGGAGAGCGTTCTCGGCCACACCCCACGACGTGGCGACCACCAGCCCGGTCGCGAGGGCGAGACCGGTGAGCGCTACCCCACGCTGACGCATCCGGACCGCCGCGAGCGAGCAGAGCAGTATGCCGATGGCAGCCGCGAAGGCGGGGCCGGAACCCAGCGCCAGCGCGGTACAGGCGACTGCGAGAGCGAGCATCCGCAGTCCGAGCGCCAGGGCTACCGAACGGGCGGCGGCAGCCGCGCAGCAGGCCGCGCCCGCGGAGAGGACCAGCAGCGCGGCGGCAGCCGCTGTGTGGCCTGGCTGGATGGGCGAGCCGACCGCCGCGCCCGGCACTCCCTGGCGTGAGGCGATGGCCAGAGCGAGTGCGGCGAGTGCGGTGGCCGACGCGGCGGCGACCGGCAGGAGGGTGCCGCAGATACGGCCGCAGGCGTAGCCCGCGGCGACGGCGAACACGGCGAGCAGCGCACCCTCGGGCCGTGCCTCACGGCCCACCGCGCTGATCAGCGACCACACGGCGCAGCCACTGAGGATGACAACGCCGGCGACATCGGTCGCGCTGCCGCGCTCCCGCGCGGTGGACCGGCCGTCCGGTGCAGCCATCCCGTCGCCCCCCCGACCTGTGACGGGCCCCGCCGACAGCCGAACAGATCACACAGATCACAGAGTCGGGTAGCAGGGACTGGCGCACACGCTAACGGCAGTGACAGGGGTTTGTGGATGGAATGCGCAGGAACGTTACGGCAGTCGATGCGGACCGGTGCGGACCGATGCGGACCCGACGTGGACTTGATGCGGACCCGACTTTCGGGCGGGCTGCGGACCGCACACGGGACCGGACTGCCGTGGCACAGCTCGCCGCCGTAGACTCCGGCAGGTGAGCGCCACCATCACCACCGTCGACACCCCCCAGCCCGCCGCCTCCGCCGGCCGACCGCTGCAGCGACGGCTGCTGCGGCCCGGTGTTGCCGTGCTGTCCGGGGTGCTGCTCTTCGCGAGCTTCCCGCCACGCCCCCTGTGGTGGCTGGCGCTGCCGGCCTTCGCCCTGCTCGGCTGGACGCTGTACGGACGCCGCCTGAAGCCCGCGTTCGGCCTCGGCTACCTCGCCGGACTCGGGTTTCTGCTGCCCCTCCTCATGTGGACCGGCGAGGAGGTCGGCCCGGTGCCATGGGTGGCGCTGGTCGCGCTGGAGTCCGTCTTCATCGCATTCGCCTGCATGGGGATCGCGGCCCTCTCCAGGCTCCCGGTATGGCCGCTGTGGGGCGCGGCCGTCTGGATCGTGGGCGAGGCGGCACGCGCGCGTGCCCCCTTCGGCGGCTTCCCCTGGGGCAAGATCGCCTTCGGGCAGGCGGACGGCGTCTTCCTGCCGCTCGCGGCGGTCGGCGGGACACCGCTGCTCAGTTTCGCGGTCGTCCTGTGCGGTTTCGGCCTGTACGAGACCGTCCGCAGGGCCCGCGCGTACCGGCGTACCGGCGAGCTGCCACGCGGCCCCCTTGCCGCCGCGCTGCTCACGCTGCTCCTGCCGGTCACCGGGGCCCTCGCCGCGCTGCCGCTCGTCGACGCCTCCGCCGAGGACGGCACCGCCAACGTCGCCGCGATCCAGGGCAACGTGCCGCGCCTCGGGCTCGACTTCAACTCCCAGAGGCGCGCGGTCCTCGACAACCACGCCCGCCGCACCGAGGAACTTGCCGCGGATGTGAAGGCGGGCAAGGTGGCCCGGCCGGACTTCGTCCTGTGGCCGGAGAACTCCTCGGACCTCGACCCGTACCGCAATGCCGATGCCCGCCTGGTCATCGACCAGGCGGTGAAGGCCATAGGTGTGCCGACCGTGGTCGGCGCGGTCGTGACCCCCGAGACAGGCACGCTCCGCAACACCCTGATCAAGTGGGATCCCGTGCGCGGCCCCGTCGAGACCTACGACAAGCGGCATGTCCAGCCGTTCGGTGAGTACATCCCGATGCGGCCCGTCGTACGGCTCTTCAACTCGGACGTGGACCGGGTGAGCCGCGACTTCGGGCCGGGGGACAAGGTGGGCGTCTTCGATCTGGCGGGGACCAAGGTCGGGCTGGTCACCTGCTTCGAGGCGGCGTTCGACGGGGCGGTGCGGGACACCGTCACGAACGGCGCCCAGCTCATCTCCGTACCCAGCAACAACGCCACCTTCGGGCGCAGCGAGATGACGTATCAGCAGCTGGCGATGTCGCGGGTGCGGGCCGTGGAGCACGGGCGTTCCGTCGTCGTCCCGGTGACCAGCGGGGTCAGCGCGGTGATCATGCCGGACGGGAAGATCGTCCAGAAGACGAAGATGTTCACCCCGGACGCCCTGGTCGCGGAGGTCCCGCTGCGCTCGTCGCTCACTCCGGCGACCCGGCTGGGGAGCTGGCCGGAAGGGATCCTGGTGCTGCTCGCCGCCGGCGGTGCGGGCTGGGTCGCCGCCCAGGCCGTACGGGCTCGGGGGCAGCGGCGCGAGGAGCCGCAGCGGCAGGAGGAGCGGGGCGCCGCGCCCGAGGGCGGTTAGGGTCGAGGTCATGGCAACTCCTGACTTCATTCGCGAGCTCCGGGCCAGTGCGGGCCATCAGCTGCTTCTTCTGCCGGGCGTCAGCGCGGTCGTCTTCGACGACGAGGAGCGAGTGCTGCTGGCGAGGCGGGCGGATACCGGCGGCTGGTCGATCGTCGGCGGGATTCCGGAGCCGGGGGAGCAGCCGGCCGTGACGGCCGTGCGCGAGGTGTACGAGGAGACCGCGGTCCACTGTGTGGCCGAGCGGGTCGTACTCGTCCAGGCGCTGCGGCCGGTCATCTACCCCAACGGCGACAATTGCCAGTACATGGACATCGCCTTCCGCTGCCGGGCGGTGGGCGGCGAGGCGCGGGTCAACGACGACGAGTCGCTCGAGGTGGGGTGGTTCGCCCTGGACGCGCTGCCGGAGCTCGAGGAATTCGCGCTGTTCCGGATCAAGCAGGCGCTGAACGAGGAACCAGCATGGTTCGAACCCACCCCTGAGCTGTGAAGTATGGGTGGTGACCATATCGGGTGGCGAGTGATCCCTGCCTAGGGTGCGAGGCATGACCGCCGCCACCACCACACCAGGTTCCGCCCCCCGTTCCGTCTCCCGTCCCATCCCCCGGCCCTCTCCCTTGCCCCGGCCGCGCCCCTCTCCCGTCGCTCTCGATCTCGGCGGCCGTACCGCGTTGGTCACGGGCGCGGCCGGCGGCATCGGCCGCGCCTGCGCGGTGCGGCTCGCGGCTGCCGGAGCGAAGGTCAGGGCCGTGGACCGGGACGGCGAGGGACTCGACGCGCTTGCCGCGCACTCGGCCGGACTGGGGCTGGCCGGGGCCGTCGAACCGGAGGTCCTGGATCTCACGGATCTCGACGCGGCGGAGGCGGTGGCGGCGGGGGCGGACATCCTGGTCAACAACGCGGGGCTGCAACTGGTCCGGCCCATCGAGGAGTTTCCGCCGGACGTCTTCCACACCGTGCTCACCGTGATGCTGGAAGCGCCGTTCCGGCTGATCAGAGGCGCGCTGCCGCACATGTACGCGCAGGGTTGGGGGCGGATCGTCAATATCTCCTCCGTGCATGGGCTGCGCGCCTCTGCTTTCAAGTCCGCGTATGTGTCCGCCAAACACGGTCTTGAGGGGCTCTCCAAAACCGCGGCCCTTGAGGGCGCTCCGCATGGGGTGACATCAGTCTGCGTGAACCCCGGCTATGTGCGTACGCCACTGTTGGAGAGGCAGCTCGCCGATCAGGCGGAGGCCCACTCCGTTGCCGAGGACCGGGTACTCGCCGAAGTGCTGCTGAAGGACTCCGCGATCAAGCGGCTCATCGAGCCCGAGGAGGTCGCCGAAGCGGTGCTGTATCTGTGCACGCCGCAGGCATCCTTCATCACCGGCACCTCACTCGCCCTCGACGGCGGCTGGACGGCCCACTAGGTCAGGACAGCCCACTAGGTCTGGACGGCCCGACCACCAGGCCCTCAGGAGTGACGCAGTTGTCCACAACGGCTGCGTCGTCCACAGGGCTGGCGCGAGCACCCGTACGGCAGGAATCCTGTGTCCATGTCCCTCGATCAAGCCTCCTACCTGGAGCTCCTCGCACACGGCGCCGCCTCGGAGGCGTACGACCGGCCGGTGCTGCTCGCCCGCGCGAGCGGCGCCGGACCCGAGACGCTCACCTCGCTGGAGCACGCCAAGCAGCTCGCACTGCGGGTGCGCGCCGAGCTGGAGGGCCGGCGCCGGCGCGAGGCCGAACTGTCCGCGCTCTTCGAGACCGCGCACGACCTGGCGGGTCTGCGCGATCTGGACGCCGTCCTGCGGGCGATAGTGCAGCGCGCCCGCTCGCTGCTGGGCTCGGAGGTCGCCTATTTGAGCCTCATGACCCGGCCGCGGGCGACACCTATATGCGGGTCACCGAGGGCTCGGTATCAGCGCGCTTCCAGCAGCTGCGGCTGGGCATGGGCGAGGGGCTCGGCGGCCTTGTCGCCCAGACTGCCCGTCCGTATGTCACCGACAGCTATTTCGACGATGCCCGCTTCGAGCACACCAGGACGATCGACACGGCCGTGAAGGACGAGGGCCTGGTGGCCATCCTCGGAGTGCCGCTGCTGCTCGGCAGCCAGGTCATCGGCGTGCTCTTCGCCGCCGACCGCCGCGTCAGAGTCTTCGAACGCGAACAGGTCGCGCTGCTCGGCTCCTTCGCCGCCCACGCCGCCGTCGCGATCGACACCGCGAACCTGCTGGCGGAGACCCGCTCGGCGCTCGCCGAGCTGGAGCGGGCCAATGAGATCATCCGGGACCACAGCGGCGTCATCGAACGGGCCGCGGAGGTCCACGACCGGCTGACCGAGGTGGTGCTGCGCGGCGGCGGTGTCCATGATGTGGCCGCCGCGCTCTCCGAAGTCCTCGAAGGAAGAGTCGAGTTCACGGACACCGATCTTGAGGCGGCAGGCGCGGACGGCCGCGCGATACGGCACGGAGGCGAGTGGGTGGCAGCCGTGTCGGCTGGTGGCGAGCTGCTGGGGGCTCTGGTGCTGCGCGGCCATCCCGACCTCGACCCCGTCGACCAGCGCACCCTGGAGCGCGCCGCCATGGTCACCTCACTGCTGCTGCTCGCCCGTCGCTCCGCCCACGACGCCGAACAGCGCGTACGGGGAGAACTGCTCGATGATCTCCTGGACGCGCCCGACCGGGACCCCCGGCTGCTGCGCGAACGGGCGGCGCGGTTGCGGGCGGACCTCGACGCCCCGCATGTGGTGCTGGCGGCCCGGATCGACGGCCCCGCCACCAATGCCACCAACGCCGCCAACGCCACCGACCGGGAGACAGGCCGACAGGAGACGGCGGACCGCCGGATCGCGGACCGGCAGCGCCTGTGGTCCGCCGCTTCACACCTGGCCGCGACTCACTCGGGCCTGGCCGCGGCCCGTGACGGCGGTGCCGTACTGCTGCTGCCACTGGGCCCCGACGACAGCGCGGCAGACCTAGCCCGCCAGACCGCGAGACAACTGGGCGGCACGCTGCGGGAGTTGGTCACCGTCGGCGCGTCCCTGCCGGTCCCCGCCCCTGTCGGCGACCCGAGCCCGATAGCGGACGCGTACGCGCAGGCGCGGCGCTGCCTGGACGCCCTGCGTCTGCTGGGCCGCTCCGGTCAGGGCGCCGCTCCACCGGACTTGGGGTTCCTCGGCCTGCTGCTCGCCGATCCCGGCGACATCGACGGTTTCGTCCGGCGCACGATGGGCGAGGTCATTGACTACGACCGTCGCCGCGGCACCGACCTGGTCCACACGCTCGACGCGTACTTCGCGAGCGGGATGAGCCCGGCCCGTACGAAGGACGACCTGCACGTCCATGTGAACACCGTGGCCCAGCGGCTGGAGCGAATAGGCCGGTTGCTCGGCTCTGACTGGCAGTCACCGGCCAGATCGCTGGAGATCCAGTTGGCGCTGCGTCTGCATGCGATGTCCACGGCCGTCGCGCACTGAACGCGGGCGCCGCGCAGACCCGGCCGGGCCCGCGCGGTGCGGTGTCGACGAGTGCGACCCTGCTGTCGCAGCCTCAGGCAGTTCCGGTCCGCGCGTCCGCCGGCGCGTCCGTCGGCCGAGTGGGGCTGACCACGGGCGGGTGCACCACCGGCTCTCCCCCCTCCTCCTCGACGGCCGTCAGATCCCGGTGACGTGTCTCCTTCGCGCAGCCGACGGCTACGACGGTGAGCAGCGCCGCGGCGATGACGTACAGGGCGATCGGTGTCGATGAGCCGTAGTCGGCGAGCAGTGCGGTCGCGATCAACGGCGCGGGCGCCCCGGCCGCGACCGAGGAGAACTGTGCGCCGATGGAGGCCCCGGAGTAGCGCACGCGCGTCGAGAACATCTCGGAGAAGAAGGCGGCCTGCGGGGCGTACATAGCCCCGTGCAGGACGAGTCCCACCGTGACGGCGAGCAGCAGACTGCCGAAGCTCCCGGAGTCGATGAGTGCGAAGAAGGGGAACATCCAGGCGCCGACACCGATGGCACCGATGAGATACACCGGCCTGCGCCCGATCCGGTCCGAGAGTGCGCCCCATGCGGGGATCACCACGAAGTGCACGGCGGAGGCGATGAGTACGGCATTGAGCGCGGTCTGCCTGCTCAGCTGAACGGCGGTCGTCGCGTACACGAGGATGAAGGCGGTGATGACGTAGTAGCTGATGTTCTCGGCCATCCGCGCGCCCATGGCCACCAGCACCTCACGCCAGTGATGGCGGACCACGGTGACGAGCGGCAGCTTCTCCTCCCGCCCCGCCGCCTTGCGCTCCGCGGCCTGCGCCAGCGCGGCTTTGAAGACTGGCGATTCATCGACAGAGAGACGAATCCACAAGCCTATGAACACCAGCACCCCGGAGAGGAGGAACGGTATACGCCAGCCCCAGGAGATGAACGCGCCGTCCGACATCAGAGCGGTGAGCGCGGAGAGCACCCCCGTCGCGAGCAACTGCCCGGCGGGCGCGCCGGTCTGCGGCCAGGACGCCCAGAACCCGCGCCGTTCGGCATCGCCGTGCTCCGACACCAGCAGGACGGCTCCGCCCCACTCACCACCGAGGGCGAACCCCTGCACCAGCCGCAACACCGTGAGCAGCACGGGCGCGGCGCTGCCGATGGTGGCATGCGTCGGCAGCAACCCGATGGCAAAGGTCGCCCCGCCCATCAGCAGCAGACTGAGCACCAGGAGCTTTTTACGGCCGAGGCGGTCGCCGTAATGCCCGAAGACGAGCGCCCCGAGCGGTCGTGCGGCGAACCCGACGGCGTAGGTGAGGAAGGAGAGCAGAGTTCCGACGAGCGGATCGGAGCCGGGAAAGAACAGCTTGTTGAAGACCAGCGCGGCGGCCGATCCGTACAGAAAGAAGTCGTACCACTCGATAGTGGTCCCGACGAGGCTCGCGGCGACGATGCGCTTGAGGGAACTGGGCGCTGGGGGAGCGGATGCGGGGGCGGCCATGAACACCACTTCCGGACAGTTGGCGGGGACGTTTCCGTGTTGCCACACCGTAGAAACGCGCAGGTCAGCGGCCCATGTGGCGGGACACCATAGTTCTTGGGCCCGGTGTGCGCGGGGCCAACATGCGAGGCGCGTCGACGTTGCTCTGAGGGGCGCAGGGAAGGCCAACAGACGCCTGTCTGAGTTGCGCTGTTCGGCATGGTTTGGGGGCCCGGTGCTGACTCCCGTGCTGGTTTGGTGCTGACTACGCAGCGTTGAACCTCGACATTCGGCATGGATCGGGTACTTGCACACCAGGCGCTGGGCCGAGCCGAACTTGGGTGCACCGTGGCGGCTGTCCATGGGACGTTGGCCCGTGAATGGCCCGGATCTTGGTCGGCTGGGCGAATGGATTCTGGCGAGGGGTGAGCAGCGAGGTGCGCAGTGCTGCCCCGGTCAGCATGTCGAGCACTGCCAGGTCGTCGGTGAGGACCGGTGCCGACGACTCACCAACCGGCTCGGCAAGGAATGCCGGACCAGACGCCCGTCCGCCCGCTCGCGGCGCCGGCCGCCGGCTGCCGTCAATACACTGGCCCCACTGAAGTCGATCCGCGCTGCCTGCCCGGACGGCCCCATCTACGTGATCTGGCTGTCCGCTTACCGGGGCCAGAAGATCCGCGCCTGGGTAAAGAAGCGCCGGTCGAGCTGTGCTTCACTCCGACCGACGCGTCCTGGGCCAACCTGATCGAGGCCTACTTCGGGCCACTGCGGCAGTTCACCATCGCCAACTCAAACCACTCAAACCACTCGAACCACTCGGTGCAGACCAGGGCCCTGCACACGTAGCTGCACCGGTGCCACGTCAATGTCCGCTATCCCGTCGTCCTCGCCGCCCAACGCCGCGAACGCACGCGCATCCGCAGTGAGAAGGGCATCGGCGGGGCGGACGCCCCCTCGCCGAAGCGGAGTGACGGCCGAAGGTCAGAAGCCTCGGAACACCCCGTCCTCATCGACGGCCGCGGCGAAGTCCTTGAAGTCCATGTTCGAGATCGACAGGTTGTTTTCGATACCCCACAGCTCCCTTGCCACGACACGGATGCAACGCCCGTGTTCTTCCCACAGATCCAGGACGAGCAGTGGCAGCTCCTTTGAGGCCAGGGCCATCGCATCCGCCAGGATCAGGAGCGGAGGCCGATACCCAACCGGAAGCAGACCGAGCGCCTCCTCAGCAGTCACCCCTGCGAACTGACGGTCGTCGACGAGTTCGACACAGGCCATGAAGCCGTCGTCGCTCGGCAAGGACAGCGCCACCCTCAGAGCTTCCCACGCGGCGTCACGGGAGAAGTCGGTACGTACAACCAGCGCATCCGAACTACAGGGCAGCTCAGTCATGCGCAGACAGTACTGCCGGCGCGGAGAACCTCCCCCGTCATGGCACTAGCCAGGTGGACGTGTGGTCTTCGGTGATTCCGCGCGCCGCCGCAGCACGCTGCATGACTGCTTCCCGCACCTTGGGGTCGAGCTCCTGGTCGCCGCGCACCGGCTCCGACTTCCTCAACGAGCTGAAGGCGGCGGTGAGACCGACCCGAACGTCACCTGCAGGGTGATCACCAGCCGCAACGAGGAGGGCGTGGTCCGGGCCGCTGCCCGGTCTCCGGCCGCGAAGACGTCACGCGCTGCCGATCGTCTCGGCGAACCGTGACCAGTCGGTGAACTCCCAGTCCCAGCGGCGGCAGACGCGCTCCTTGGGGAGGTCGTCCCGCGAGGGGTCGAGCAGCATCAGCTGGGCGTGACGGCCGTCGCCGACAACGATGGCGAGCAGATAGCCGCCCGGTTCCATCAGCATGAGAGACATTTCGTTGTTGGTCATGGCGAACCGCGCATCGGGCCGGTCCACCTTCTTGACCTCGATCCGTACGGGCTTGCCCTGCGGATCCGTTCCCTCAAGGTCATAGCCGACGTTCTGTCCACTGACATCGCGCAGCGTCCAACCGAGCTGGTTGAGGTATTCCTTCGCCGCGAGCTCTGCCACCCTCCATCGCTTCAGTACGGACGCCAGGGAGCCGTCAGAGCGAGGGGCCGCCTTCGTCACACAGATTCCTTCGGCCGGGTCCGGGACGGCGGGCGTCTCCTCCTGCGAGGCGGTCTTGTGCACGAGCCTGCTCTCCGCCTCGGTGAGCTTCCGGCCGTGTGTGCGGGCGAGTTCCTTGAAATACTCACTGAGTCGCGAGCGCAGCGCGTCGGACAGCATGGTGGGGTCCGTCTCGGCCAGGGCGGCGGCGAAGTCGATGCTGCGCAGGCCCAGTACCGCCTTCAGCGTCCGGGCGGCGGCCTGACTGCGCGGCTCGTACAGCGCCGAAGGGGCGCCGCCGGGAAAGATGACGGCCACGTCCTGCGGCTCCAGCGGGAGTGGCGAGTGGGCGAACGACGGCCGCCGAGCGGTCATCTCCTCTCTCAGCGACGTCACGAGCAGCTTGCCGGCGGATGCGGTGGTCGAGACCATCACGCTGCGCAGGTCCTCGCCGTCCAGGACCAACTGCCACAGTCGCTCGAACGCGGGGTCGCCGGGCGAGCGCAGCCGCTCCGCGATCGCCCGGGCGGCGTCGGCGAGGACCCGGCGGGTCGACTCGTCCGCCGTCACCGCGTGGGTGCGGGACGGATCGGTGAGGATGTCGCCTGAGATGATGACGGGCAGGCCCACTTCGTCCTGGAGCGGCAGGAAGCATGCCAGACGGCCGCGTACGCCGGTCATGGCGAGAGCGCGTGCGTCGAGCGGCACTGCCACGGTCGCCACACCGTGCCGCAGCAGACCGAACGCCGCTTCGTCCTCGCCCAGGCGCAGCACGACCCGCGAGGTGTCCCGTTCGATGAGGATGTCCTGACGTGCGGTCGCGGTTGACGTCCGGATCCGCGTCACGTTCCGCAGAAACAGCACGCTGAGCGGGTCGAGCACGCCGGGTGCTCCCGTGGCGTCGGGCCGGCACATGACGGTGAAGGCCACGCCGTCGGCGGGCGCGTCCGTGTGCACCTCGGTGGGTATCCGGATCAGCGGCACCGCCTTCTCGTCCGGGTCGCCGAGCAGCGCCGCGGCGGCCGTCCTGTCGAACGCGAAACGCACGTCCGCCGAGCGGACTTCGATCCGGGAGGCGATCGCCGCGAGTGATTTGAAGCCGATGCCCCGGTACCCGATCGAGTCACCGCCGCGCGACTTGGTGGAGTTGGCGCTGCGGCACAGCGCCTCCACGTCCGCCGCGTCCAGGGGCCGGCCGTCGTTGCTCCAGCGGAACCGGCCCTGCCCCAGGTCCTCGACCACCACGGACGTGGAGCCGGCGTCGTCGGAGTTCTGGAGCAGTTCGTACGGCACCCGGTCGCGGTAGGTGTCGGCGAGCAGCTCCTCCATCCGCGAGATCTCGCGGAAGAGCCCCGGTGCCTGCACATGCTCGCGTACGAGGGTCTCCTGCAGGGCGGCGACGGCTGCCATCAGGCCGGTCACAGGTCGTCCGCGTCCAGCATGCGCACCACGACGCGGGTCGGATCGCCGGACAAGTCGTCCAGGTCGAACGAGCACTGGGCGATCCAGCGCGGCTGACGCGACGGCAGCGCGGCGCCCTCCCCCACGGGAACCCTCCCGTACAGCGACACCTCGCGCTTGTCGAGCAGGAAGTCGGTTCCATCCAGCACCTCGACGGCGAGTCCGGGCATGGAGACCTCGAAGGGGCACTCGGCCTGGATGTCGTATTCGCCCTCGATGTCGTCGCCCCGCCACGACTCCATGGCGATGAAGTCGGCCAGCAGCTCCCTGGCCGATCCGAACTCGGCGAACCCACCGAGACGTACCTGCAACGAGCCCTCGTGCCCCTTGCCGACGATCGTGGCGTCACAGGCGGTGGGCTTGAGCCGCACGGCCTCATGAACCGTCTCGTCGATCAGCTCGACGGGCACCGGCTTCGTCTTCGACGAGGGCCAGATCAGATCAAGGTCGGTTTCGCCCAGGTCGAAGGAGGTGACCTGGAGCTTGATCTTGTCGGGCTTGACGCGCTTCGAGCACTCCCAGGTGCTGCTGGACTTGGAGAACCGCACCGGCCGCTTGCCGACCTTCTTGATCCTCTCCAGCAGGGCGTGCGTGTAGCTGACCAACTCGGGCCGGTCCGCCGGGCTCAGCCCCAGCAGAAGGGTGGGCGGGTAGTCGTCGTCCTCGCCCCGCTGGAAACGGTCGGACCAGTCCTCACGCAGGAACCGCGCCGTGCCCGATACGACGATCTCCTGGAAGTGCGTGTCGTCGAAGCTGTCCGTGACAAGCCGCGCCCGCACGTTCTCGACCTGCCATCCGACGAGTGACAGAGCCAACTCGTCAACTTCCACTTCGAGTTCCTCGGTCTTCTTGCCCATCGACGACTCGCCCCTCCCACATACATCTTCACAGGTCAGCCCAGATATGCGGGTGACGTGCAGACGATAACCCCTCCTCTTCACGCAGTAGCCACGGCCCCGCCTCCGCCTCGGCGAGGAACCAGGGCGTGTGTCGAAAGTGGATCTCAGACGTGGAATGATCTTGGTTCGTGGGGGCCATTCCGGCGTAATACCGTCCAGAGTTTGCTCGGGGCTACCATTCGTGTTTGTCAGCTTGATTTACTGCAGGCACCACGCGTGGTGGGCGTCGTCCAGAAGATCACGCAGACTGAGCCCGTGACTGACATCACCGTCGACCTCGTACGCGCACTGGTCTCCGAGCAGTTCCCCGAGTGGGGCGATCTCCCGGTCCAGTCCGTGGCCCGCCAAGGCTGGGACAACCGGACCTTCAGACTCGGCGACCGGCTGGCCGTACGCCTGCCCAGCGCCGAAGGCTACGTAGCCGGCATCGAAAAGGAAGACCGCTGCCTGCCCACCCTGGCCAAGCATCTGCAGATACCTGTTCCGGCCCCGGTCGCAACCGGTCGCCCGGCGGCGGGCTATCCGTTTCCGTGGTCGGTACGCCACTGGCTGCCCGGAGACACTGTTGAGGCCGCCACGGCCGTCGACCGCACTCAGCTGGCACGCGACCTCGGGACCTTTCTGACCGCCCTCCGAAAGGTGCCCACGCGGCAGGGACCGGCCAGCGGCCGTCATTCCTACTTCCGAGGCTGCCACCCCAGCGTCTACAGCGACCAGGTCGAGCACGCCCTCGACAAGCTCAAGGATGTCGTCGATGTCGCTGCCTGCCAGGCCATCTGGGCGAGCGCGCTGACCTCGGCCTGGCCGTTCCCGTCGACGTGGTTCCATGGCGACGTCGCCGTCGGCAACCTGCTCACCACCAACAAAAGGCTGTCCGCGGTCATCGACTTCGGCACCTGCGGCATCGGTGACCCCGCCTGCGACCTCGTCATGGCCTGGACTTACTTCGTCGGTGACGAGCGGAAGATTTTCCGGGAGACCGTCGGCCTTCCCGACGACGCCTGGCGACGCGCACGCGGGTGGGCGCTGTGGAAAGCGCTGGCGACCACGGCCGGCCTGTCCAGCCCCGACCCCGAAGGCTTTCAGGGCCGGGTTCTCGTCCACGTGCTCGAGGACCCGCTTATCGACTGACTTGGGGCCTCGTGCCGCGCCACCACTACCCGTACCGCACAGGGACATGGATCGAATGTGCTTGTCACAGCCACTCGTTGATGGCCGCGACGAGGACGGTCGTTTCGTGGCGCACGGCGAGTTTCTCGTAGCGGGTGGCCACGGCGCGGTGCCTTTTGAGGCGATTGATGCCGCACTCGACCGCGTGGCGCTCGCGGTGGTCGGCCTTGTCGAACTTCGGCGGACGGCCGCCGCCGGAGCCGCGTTTCTGGTGAGCTCGCCTATTCAACGGTCGCCCGTTTTTCGAGGGTCCACCCGGGTTGGTGACCGTGTGTGGTCGCCGGGGCCTATTCAGTCGATTCCTCTGGCTCGGCACTGCTGCAGATGTCAATGGGACATGGCACGACGCCCTACCAGCGAAGGGGAAGGACGGAGTGCTTCTCCAGGCAAGATGGCTGGTCTCTTCGGGTGGTCTGTGCTGTGCGGCATCTCGATAGAGGCCGTTTGGGTAATGGTGCTGTCGGCGCCCGCGGCCACTTTGCGTAACCTCGTTACCAGAAGGGC